>CAIKZD010000022.1 GCA_903831805.1 uncultured bacterium | reverse complement strand
TGAAAACGCTGTCTTAGGGTAAGCTGTTGGTAGGACATCTCGTTTGAGTTAATGATTAAGTTGCTCGATACAACTATCTTAACCCAGAAACGGGATGTCTTTTGTTTAAAAGGCAATTGCACTTCAGATTAGAATTCGAGGCCTTAAAGTTGACTAAACATCCATTTTAGTTTACAATGGAAAACTACAGATGAGAGAAGTGGGGGGGGTAATAAAAACCCAAAATATAGTTATTTAAAATGGAGGGATTGCTGTGAAAAAAAACATCATCCGAATAGTTTTACCATTGGTAGTAGCAGTAATTTTTTCTTTACTGTTTTACTCGAGAGCTGACGCTTTCGGGGAAAAAAAATGGGAAGAAAAGCCATTTACCAACAAAAGCGGCGCCATGGTACGTGGGTTTTTTTTGACCTTACCTAAGCCCACAGACATTTCCTGCGAAGTAGATATCTTCGAGAATGGAAGTTTGGAGGTAATAGGAACCGACCATAATGTGAGTGACAGTAAAACTGTCATTAACCACATTACTGTCTCATTTAAAGATGGAAAGACTGAGATAGGAAAACGAACAAGAACTACTCCCCATGGGAAGGGAGCACGAGACGAAACCACTGACGACGGTTATGAAGTATTCCCAAAAAAATGTCTTCCATACACGACATCTCCATCGCTTCCGCCTAATATACAAGAAACACTAGGGAGATTGCGTGATATGCTTTAATATTGACATCACCTGCCCAAACCCGCAACGGTAGTTCACATCTACTACCGTTACGGGTTTTTTATTTGCACCTATTGACAAAAATCAATTTAAGCGTATGATACATAGTCACAGGCAAATGGACGGGGTTTATCAAAACCCCGATTACGGTTTTTTAAAAAACGGAGGGAAACTTGAAAAAAATTAACTTAGTAGTTATTATCCTCTCGATGCTGTTCTGCTCCACGGCCTCAGCCGATGAGTGGGAAAATGAACATATCAGGAACAAGAAAGGAGTTCCGCTGAGTGACAGTTACTTTTTTAATGTAAGAGACGGTCTTTGTCAGGTACATATTCTGCCAAGCGAAGATGGAATGATTAAAATTGTTGGTTGGGCGGTAGACTATAGAAAATCTACCAAAAACAAAAGTATAGAAATCAGTGAGTGCTTCGTAATCGTTGATGACGGTGGAGAAATAAGCGTCGACGGAGAAATCAAAACTATCACCACCACTAATAAAGGTAGTGAATCTGTCGGTGAAGGCTACCATGTATTTGATGGGCTTTGCGCTAAGCACGTTGAGGGCAGCAATATACCCATAGAAGCACAAAGGACATTAAAAAAGTTTAAGAAATTAAAAAAGAAATTGAAAAAGGAATCGAAGAAATTGAAATGAGGACTCAATTTCTCCAAAACCGCATCGGCAATATTTTCTTGCCCTGCGGTTTTTTTTATGCAAAACAAAGAGGCAGTCCGAAGACTGCCCCAAAAAATTGCGCGTTACGCATTTTCATTTTTGGGCCACCATGACCCACACTGTAAGTCTAGGCTTCCCCCATCTGATGGCATCCACATATTTATCCAGATAGATATCTATATGATGCCGGCCCTTAATCTTTCCGCCAGTATCATTTACCACTAGCGTTTTGCCAATTTCGGGCACATAAAAAACAGTCCCCTTGGGGTAATAGCGTTTATCTGCGGCGACTCCACCTTCATGGGCCGGTTCGCCACTGGCAGTGATACCAGCTCCACCACCGTTCCTCATTCTAATTTTTTTGTAATTCTTAGTCCTTTTCGGAATCGAATCACAAGAAGCATAGGCAGTGACTTTCACATTCTCCACCAATTTAGGCGGAGCAAGGTTAATTGGTTCGACTTCTTCCAAACTTTCCGTTACTTCGTGTTTCGGTTCATCAGGTCGAATAGGTTCATCTTCTATAATGTTCTCTTGAGGTTTATGCACCTCTCCTTGATCTTGCAAGGCCGGAACATCATCTTCGATAAACTCATCCAGTTTGATAGTTTGATGAGAAGCCAACGCTACTACGATTGCACTGAAGAATAATATGATTTTCTTCAAAATTTTTCCTCCTATTTTTTAGGTTTAGGTTTATAGCTAAACCTTTTTTAAAGATCTATTTTCAATGGCAAAAAACATTGTTTTTGCTCGTTCTCTATTCTACCTCATATATACAGACTTGTCGAGGAAAAGTTACACTTCCTATTTTTTCCCAAAAATGAACACGCCTGTGAAGATGGCCAGCATGATGAGCACAATAGTGCCGCCGGTGGCCAGATTGCCATAGAAAGAAACTAAGATGCCGGCCACAACGGAAAGAATGGAAAAAATTTCCGCATAAACAATACTGACCAAAAAACTTTTTTTGAGTTGCAAGGCGGTCACCACCGGAATGACGATGAGCGCGGCGATGAGCAGCACGCCTACAATCGGAATGGCCAAGGCCACGGTCAGCGCGGCCAAAATTATTAAGACCGTATTGACCAGGCGCACCGGCACGCCGCTCACCTTGGCCGCTTCTTCGTCGAAGGTGACGTATACCAGGGCTTTATAGAAAATTCCCAGAGTCAAAATGACCAGTAGGGCCAGGGTCAAAATGGTCCACACATCGCTGTCAGTGACCGTCACGATACTGCCAAAAAGATAACCGAAAAGATTGGCGTTGAAGCCGTGCGCCAGACTCAAAATAACCACCGCCAAAGCCAAAGAACCGGACAAAAACAGGGCCAAGGCGCTTTCGCCATAGACTTTTTTCGAGGTGCGGAGGCGTTCAATGCCGAGTGATGCCACCACAGCCGCCGCAAGAGCCGTCAGGACGGGGTTTATACCCAAAAGGAGTCCAATGGCTATCCCCGCCAGAGAGACGTGAGAAAGCGTGTCCGCAATCAAAGAATAGCGCTTCAGCACCAAAAAAATGCCAATGAGGGGGGCAATGATGGCCACGATAATCCCCGCTTCCAAACCGCGCACGATGAAACTGTATTGAAAAATATTAGCTAACATTTAAGTGTGATGATGATGAGTTATGATTTTCACGTCTTCGCCGCGCACATGCAAAGATTGGCTTTCGGCCAGATATTCTTCCGGCGAAACGTGGCAGGTGAGCGTTTTGTCCACACAGGCAATGTGCATCACTTCTTGCGTCAGCCTTTCAATGTCATGCGAGACCAGGACCAACGTGATGCCCAAATCTTGATTAAGTTTTTTCAAGAGCGCGTAAAAACTATCTTGCGTATGACGATCCACACCAGTGGTCGGTTCATCCAGAAAAATCACTTCCGGATCATTAACGAGCGCGCGCGCAATGAACACTCGCTGCTGTTGCCCGCCGGATAAATCGCCGATGAGACGATCTTTGTTTTCCCACATCCCTACTTTGCGCAAAGCCTCTTCCACTGCCACTCTATCCGCCCCCTTGGTGCGTTGAAAAAATTTTTTGTTCGCGCTTCGCCCCATCATGACCACTTCCCAGACACTGGCGGGAAAATTGGCGTCAAAATGAACCGCCTTTTGCGGAATGTAACCGATGCGTTGCCACTCCTCGAAATTCGCAATGTCCGTCCCGAACAATTTTACCTTGCCTTTTTGCGGCGTGACGAGATTGAGCATAGCTTTCAGCAAGGTAGTTTTGCCCGCCCCATTCGGCCCGACCAAGCCGATGTAATCCCCTTTATGAATGGCCAAGGTGATGTCCTCCAAAACATTTTCTTTTCGGTCATAGCCAAAAGAAACATTTTCCACTTCGATAATATTTTTATTGTGATCTACTTTGTGCATGCGAGGGCGGTTTCTAGGTTGGTTAAATTATCTTGCATAATGGTCAAATAGTTTTTCCCTTGCGCCAATTCTTCACCGCTCAATCCTTCCAAAGGATCAAGCACTAGCGTCTGTGCCTCAACTTCTTTGGCTAGCGTCTCAGCCAATTTCGGACTGGCTAGACTTTCAAAAAAGATGTACTGCACTTGGTTATCTCTGGCGAATTTGGCAATCATGGCCAATTGAGATGGCGACGGCTCGGCGTCCGGCGAGAGACCGGCGATGGGCACTTGGTGAAGGCCATAAGACGCCGCCAAATAGCCAAAAGCCGCATGTGAAGTAATGATATCCCGCCGAGCGCAATTATTCAAGCCTTGTTTGTACTGCGCGTCCAACTGCACCAATTTATTCTTCAACGCCGTCGCATTAGCTTGGTAATAATCTTGATTAGCCGGATCAACTTGGGCGAAACCTTGCGCAATCTTGTCCACCATTTTTTGTGCCAAAACCGGCGCAAGCCAAACGTGAGGATCCCTATTCATTTGTCCGTCTTCCGATATTTTTTGGGTAGCCAACTCCTCCCCGGCCAAGACTATTGTTGTGTTTTCAGGATTGATATTTTTCTGAATATTATTTTGCCAGGCTTCCAACCCCCCGCCATTCAAAATGATCAGTTTGCTGTTTTCCATCCTCACCACATCAGCCGCTGTCGGCTCAAAATCATGCGGTTCGGCCCCGGCCGGCGTAATGTTTTCCACCTGCGCCCGATCGCCGCCAATACTAGACGCAAAAAAATAGAGCGGATAAAAGCTGGTCACCACTTGCAGTTTGTCTTCTTTAATGGGCGTAAATGATTTTTTAGAGTTTTTAACCATAACAAAAATCAGCCCGATGAAAACAATTACTAGCAGAATAAAAAAAATATTCTTTCTCATATGCCTTAAATTTAGCATATTTTGAAAAAAGTGCATAACAAAAACCCTGCCATTTCCGACAGGGTTTTTGAGGAAAATAATCTTTTCAGAAAGACTATTTCAAAGTTACGGTTGCACCAGCTTCTTCCAGTTTCTTTTTCATAGTTTCCGCTTCTTCTTTGGAAACTTTTTCTTTGATAACTTTTGGAGCAGCGTCTACCAAGTCCTTAGCATCTTTCAAGCCCAGACCGGTGATTTCACGCACAGCTTTGATTACGTTGATTTTAGAAGCGCCACAAGCGGTCACTTCCACGTCGAATTCGCTTTTTTCTTCCACTGCCGCACCGGCTTCAGCCGCCGCTGGCATGGCTCCCATCATCATTGGAGCAGCCGCTGACACGCCGAATTTTTCTTCCAACACTTTCACGAGCTCGGATAGATCCAAGACGCTCATTTTTTCAATCTCAGTTACGAGTTTTTGAAATTTTTCCGGTACTTCTACTACTTCCTTTTTTTCTTCTGTCATAATGTTAGTCTTTAGCTTCTAGCCATTAGTTATTAGTTATTAGTTATTAGCGCTGGCTTTAGCTAAATTTATTAAAATTAAATTATTTAAGCTTCCTTTGATTCTCCTACTGCTTTCAACACTTGCACCAAGCCCCGCAAATTGGCTGCCAACACATTGGCAAAACCGGAAATCGGAGCATTCAACGTTCCCACCAATCTGGCCAACATCTCTTCCTTGGAAGGCAGTTTGGAAAGAGCCACCACTTCTTCTTTGGAAAGGATAGTCTTGCCCAAAAGGCCGCCGACTATTTTCAAATTTTCATTCATCCTGGCCATCTTCGCGATAATTTTGGCCGCCTCCACCTCGTCTTCGCGCGCCACCGCCACCGCAATTTGTCCTTCGAACTTGGTCGCATCCAGTTCCACGCCGGCGTCTTTCAGGGCGATAGTGAGCAGTGTTTTTTTGAACACTTTCATATCCACGCCTTTCGCGCTCAGTTCACTGCGGAGATCGGTCATATTCTTCACCGTCATGCCTTTGAAATCGGAAAACACGACAGCTTTCGAATTTTTCAATTTTTCAGCCAAGGCTTTGACCAATTCAATTTTTTGCGCTTTTGTCTGCATAATTTTTTGCTGTTTAAAAATAAAAACTGCGTTTCCGCAGTCGACCTTAAGAAAGATTATTCCCTATCCCCTTCGCCTGTATTCGGGAGAAGGTGGCCGCTAGGCCGGATGAGGGGGAACATTGTTCTTTCCTAAATGAGGCTTATTTTTGTGCTCACTTTCTGCGGAAAAATATATTTAATTGTCTTTATTCTGCTTTGGGAACTTCGGCGACAACTTCTTCTGCCTTAACCGCCTCAACCTTCACCTCTTCTTTTTTCTCTTCCACTTTTTCTTCAGTCTTGGTTTCTTCCTTTGGAGCTTCTTCAGCCTTGACTTCTGCTTTTACGGCTTCAGCTGGAGTTTCGGCCGGTTTAGCTTCAGCCACCACTTCTTCCACTTTCTTAGCTGGCAATTTCACCGAACGTTTCTTATCAGTAATCACACCCTTTTTCACTAAAAGATTATGCACCGTGTCTGAAGCTTGCGCTCCTTTCGAGAGCCAATATTTTATCCGGTCTTCATTCAATACGGTACTTTTCAAATGCGGGTCATGAGCGCCTAAAATTTCCACGTGCCGTCCTGTTGGGGTAGCCGTTCTTTCTTGCAATACTATTTTATATTGCGCTTTATTCTTTTTTCCTACTCTGGCAAATCGTATGGTCAACATAATATTAATAAAACCGGGATTACTCGGATAAAATAAGTTACTTAAATAGAATATAGGATATGCCTAAGTTTGTCAATGGTTCGCACCTAAAACAGCCATACGGTCAAACCATTCCTTATGGCGACCATTTTCTTCTTTGCCTTGTATAATTTCCAGCTTCGCTTTTTGTTCGACTCTTCTTTTGCTCTAAAATCATCTTCTAAATTAATATAAAATCGATTAGCGATTATACAAAGATAAATAATAATATCCGCTAGCCCCTCTTCAATTGAACCGAATTTGGAGGTGTGATCAACTTTTATTATTTTGTCTTTTTTTCTAATTGCTTTAAACAGCCCCCCCCACTTCCTCGCCTAATAGTAAGCATTTAATAAGAACATCTTCTTTTCCAAAACCTCGTTCAATTTCCAATTACTGAACATATTTTTGAGAATCTTTTAATGTTGGATTTTCTCTTAGAATTGGCATGTGGTTGAATTTATTTTATTCCTTTTTGTTTGCAAAAGACATTATAAAAAATTTTCTACCTGAATTTCTCCTGATTGTTCCATCAACACGTTAAATCTTTTTTTGAAAGCTTCCATTACTTCAGGCAAGATAATTTTCTTATTCCAATCTATTTGCGCCTTAACGTAATTGTCTTTCATTAGTTGACGGAAATCTTTATTATGATTGTCCTGCCACCAGATCATAAAAAATGGTCCGACCAAGTGAGAGGCGCCGTCAGCAGATGAAACAATCTGAATTTCTATCGGAGCTTTTTCTAGTCCGCTCTTCTTATCCATAATTTCAATGTAACCGATGGCTTTTTCGGAATATTTTTTATCAAAACCAAGGCTGATTAAAAAATTCTTTCCTTGCACAATAGTTTCCTCATACTGATTATTAAAATTTATTATTTTTCCATAGTCATGCATCCACACCATCATCAAAACCAAGTTTCTATCAGCATTTTTATAAATATCGCAGAGCTCCAGTGATATTTTTTCAACAATTTCCAAATGATATTCAATAAACCATTGGTGATGTTTAAATTCTTTATTGCTGCTTATTTTTTTTATATGTTCTTTTAAGTTGGAAATTAATTTTTGATCTATTTTGGACATAACTTCACCGAATTAATAATTAAGAAAGGCTGGTAGCGTAATTACGCTACCAGCCTTATGATACACTGAAATGAACCTTTAATCAAAACTTAATTCTTTGATAGAAGCCAAGTCTATGCCATAGTGCCGAAACAATGCCTCCCCAACCAAATGCGTAGCGTCTGCTTCTGTAAATCCCAAAAGAAGCACTCCCTCCAAAACCATTTCCTTTGACGGAGCCTCTATTTCGATGTAAGGATTTATCATCGGCCAGGTGTCAAGGTCGAAAATAATTTTACCCACCTTAAAAGTGGTCCGTATATTTTCTTGATACCCCGTAACCACCAAACCGAAGGCTTCCAGCCTCACTTTTGTTTCCTCAAATCCAGAGACTAAGACCGTTTTTTCAAAATCGGACCCACTGCCTCTTTTTTTGAGAGTGAGTTCGATTTCTTCTCGGCCAACGGATCTTAATCTAACCCAAGAACTATTTTCTCTGAGCGTGCCATTCGGATAATCGAAGATATATCTACGCTGAAGCATTTCGTTATTTACCAACTCTGCTCCGTTCAAAGATATTATCTTTTCAATCATCCCTTGCTTATCAATGTCCAAGATACGCACTTCGTATTCTGGACTAAACTCATCAACAGAACATTCTGAAATACTCACTTCGTTGAAAAAATCCACAAGCCTTCTCAGATAATCTGGTAACATACAAACTCCTTTATAGCCGTTAATTTTTAATTATTTATTCGCCACTTTTAACGAGGGGAACTTTGTTACAATCGCAGCCAGCGGCATTCAGAAAAAAATCCCTGTAGTTTGATTCAATCATCGGATTTACGCGACGATTTCCTGTAATCTCTGATATGAAATCAAAAGCTTCAAGCATTTTGTTTCTTCCATCAAAAGTATCCAGGCTAATTGGTACAGAAACGGGCTGTTTATGGGTAAACCGATTTAGATCTTGCGTTAACAGCACCATATCATCATCAATCGAATACTCGCCATCAATCGGATGAGGATTCCAAAATGAGCAATAAACGATAACCTTAGGTTCCTTTCCGAGTGCTTCGACAAAGGATGTAAGCAAATCAAGATCTCTTTCTTCTTGCTCAGGAATGCCAATAAGGAAAACGGGATTAATTCGTATGTCATAGCTTAACACACGATCAAGAACCGACTTGATCATTTTGTTGTTTATGAGTCCTCCCTTACCTATCCTGGCCAACAGGTCATCACTTATTGTTTCTACGCCAAAGTGTATACAATCCACCCCAGCCGCTCTCATCAAAAACAATAACTCATCATCCTTGATTCCATCAATTCTGGATTTGACCTTTATCCCTATGCCAAGCCGCTCTTTTATAATTTCTGCGAAGAGTAATTTGGCGTAATCAGGATCGGCAGTAATAGTCTCGTCTTTTAGATGGATACGTTTAAAACCTCGTTCTTTCAAAAAACGTATTTCTCTAACGACATTCTCCACTGGTCGTTTGCGATAAGTCCTATTCCACAAACTTTTGAGACTGCAAAAAGAACATCCGCAAGGACACCCCCGAGTTGCCATCAGATGAGCAGGTATAAACTTGGCATAGTCTTCTAAATTCAACAAAGAATATGTCCCAAATTTAAGTTCCGGAACGTGCTTCAACAACTTGCCTCTTTTGTTGCAAACAATTCTCCCTGAAGAATCAGTGAATGACAATCCGTTGATTGACGAGAGCTTATTGTCACTAATGCCTCCCCCAATCACACTCAACAATTCTAGCAAAACTTGCTCGCCTTCTCCGCTTACAACATAATCCACCTCCCTATGAGCCAAGCAATAATTCCTATTTTGAGTTGGAAAAATTCCTCCCAAAACAGTTACTTTGCCAAGCTCCTTGGCAACGCTAAAAAGATTGATGGCCGGAGGAAATTCATTCGTAGAGCATCCTATGGCAATAACATCAAAAGCAGAAAAATCTTTTATTGGATCAATTTCTTGATCCAACATCTTTCTTAGTCGATAATCTACGATAGAAACCTCCCAATCTGAATTTTCCATTAAATATTGCGCGAGATGCAAATAAGACTGAGGAATCCCCAATTCTTGAACTTCACTAACGGGAAATTCAACCAACGGTCTAGCGAATAATATCTTTTTCATAGCACCCTTCCTTTTTCAAAAAATATTGTGTGTTTAACATCCCAATTTAAAACAACTTACGAGTCTGCCCTTATTTTAATTTCTTCCATAGACTATTACGTCATACTTAGTCTCATTTCCAAACTTTTAAACAAATTTTTAAATAACTCTATGATAAAAATCATATCAAGAAAACATACAGCAAATAAGGTTTTTAGTCAAATATAAAAGGGCGGGTTTACAGGAAAACCCGAGAAGCTCTACCTTTTGGTCACCATATAGATGCCAATAACAATAATGGCCACTCCGAAGATCTTTTGCAGCGTGCCATCCGACAGATCAATCGCCATTTTGGCGCCTAGAAGTCCCCCCACCAGAAATCCAGCGCAAATAAGCCCCGCCACCGGCCAATTGATAAAACCACTTTTATAGTACGTATAGGCCGCCAGAATTCCGACTGGTGGAATCAAAAGCGCCAAAGTCGTGCCTTGGGCCTGGTGTTCGGCAAACCCAAAAAGCAGCACTAAGGCCGGCACAATGATCACGCCGCCGCCAATACCTATTACTCCGCTGAAAGTGCCAGCAAACAAACCTAAAGCTAAATATGCGATTGTTAATAACATAATTTTCTGATTTAAAATTTTATTTGGGAAATTTTTTCTGACAGCCCATGGCGATGTTGATGCATTCTTCTGGATCATAGCCCAGGTCGTCGCACCACTTTATATTGGATAATATCATATTGCCCAGTTCTTTTTTCAATTATTCATCATTGTGGGTATTTTTATCTTTAACCGCATCGCGCTCCCAGCGACAAATATCCCCGAACACTTTTCCCATGCGGACAATGATCTGGGCCAGATTTAATTTTTGTCCACCCCAAATCTCACGGCTTTGTTGCAATAGATTTTTTATTTCCATAGATTTAAAATAAAAAAATTATTTTATAATCCGCCCGCCTTGCCCGATCTGGTCCAATCTCACGGAAAGTAGTTTTGAAATGCCGTCTTCGCCCATGGTGACGCCGTAGAGCAAGGAGGCTTGGCGCATGGTTTCGCGATTGTGAGTGATGGTCACGAATTGGGTGTTGCCGGAGAGTTCGGTTAGGATGCGACCGAAGCGCTTGGAATTGGCTTCGTCGAGTGCGGCTTCCACTTCGTCCAAGACGGCAAATGGCGGTGGGTTGTGGGAAATGATGGCAAACAAAAGTGCCAAGGATGTGAGCGAACGTTCGCCACCGGACAACATCGTGAGGTTGGCGATTTTTTTGCCGGGCGGACAGGCGGAAATGTCGATGCCGGTCTGCACATCCTCCTCCTCTTCTTCCAATTCTTCTTCACTAGTCTTCTCGCCATCTTCTTCCGCCAAATCTTTCAGGCGCCGGCGGGAATTTTGCACTTTGACTTTGGTGAGGTGCGCATTACCTCCGCCGAAAATTATGCGAAAATATTTAGTAAACTCCTTATTGATTTCTTCATAAGTGGTGGAAAATTCTTTTTCAATTTTTTGATCCATTTCTTTGATCACTTCGCGAAGTGACAACATGGCATTTTCCAAATCCAGCGATTCGGTCGACAAAAATTCATAGCGCTTATTAGTTTCTTCGTACTCATCAATGACCAATGGGTCAATGCCGCCAATTTGCTCCATCTGCGTTTTCAATTTCCCAATTTCGTGTTCAATGATCGGCCGCTCCACTGGTTCAGTCACTTCCTTTAGTTCTTCCGGTTCAACATGAATCGCTTCTTTGATTTCTCGGCGTAAATCTTCTTCGCGCACTTCCACGCGCGCCAAAGCAATTTTGGCTTCATTGAATTGATCTTTGAATTTATTCAACTCATCTTGCGAGCTGCGTAACATTCTTTCCAATTCGAAAAATTTCTGTCGACTCACGCGACTTTCGGCCGCCATTTCTTCAATGTTTTTTTGCAAAACAACACTTTCTGCTTCTGTTTTTTTGATTTCTTCTCGCAACGTTTGGGCTTTTTTCTCCATTTCTGCCACCACTGCCAACTGGGAGGCTTTTTCTTTTTCAAATTTTTCCACTCTTTCCTGACGCTCTTTCTGCGCCGTCTCGTCAGCCTCTGCACTTTTCTGTTCTTTCTTGCCTTTTTCAATGTCTGATTTTAATTCAAAAAGTTTCTGACTGATGGCCCGCGCATATTCTCGAATATCTTGCAATTCAGACAGCTCCTCTACGTTTTCCAAACGGCTTATCAATTTTTCCTGATCAGCTTTCAACTCAGTGATAGCACTTTTAACATAACCAAAATCCACCGGAATACTCTCAACCCGAATTTCTTCAATGAGGCGCATACTTTTTTGCCTTTCCTTTTCAATCTCGATGCGTCCTTCCAAAACAATCAGTTCGCGATCCAATTGGCTCAACATATTTCTCTTTTGCCGCAAATCATTTTCCATCTTTGGCAGCTCTTCATTCTTTTCTTCTTGGCGGTTTTCCTTGCCCAGTTCGTCATTAATCTTGTCCACCTCACGCTGAATGTTCATCATAGTCCGACCGATATTATCCTTGGCTTCATTGAAAGTGGCCTGCTCCCTTTGAAAGTTGTGCCAGAGATAGGAAAAAAGTTTCGTCTGTTTGTCCCGCAGTTCGCGAGCCACTGTTTCGCTCTGAGAAGCTTTTTCCGCTTGGCGCTTGAGCAGTTTCATGTGCGGCTTAATCTCTTCCATCAATTCTTTGACCCGCGCCAAATTTTGCTTGGTCGATTCCAATTTGCGAAGAGACCGTTCTTTTTTAATCTGATATTGTTTCACCCCAGCCGCGTCTTCCAAAACGGTGCGCCGCTCCAACGGCGTAGCATTCAAAACTGAGTCCGCCATGCCTTGATTTACGATGGCATAACTCTCTCTCCCGACTCCGGCGCGCGCCAAAATATCGGCGATATCTTGCAAGCGCACGCGCGAACCATTGATGAGATATTCTGATTCGCCTGAACGGAAAATTTTCCTAGTAATGGACACTTCCTCAAATTCTAGCGGGATGCGATGATCGCTGTTATCCAGATAGAGAGTAACGCTCGCCGACCCCAGTCGCGCTTTTTTGCCACTGCCAGCAAAAATGATATCCTCTGATTTTTTTCCGCGCAGATTCTTCATCGACTGTTCACCCATCACCCAGCGCAGCGCATCCGCCACATTCGACTTGCCACTGCCATTCGGACCGACAATGGCCGTCGTACCCAGTTCTTTTTGATTTTCTGCCGTAACTAAAAAATCCAACGTGGTCTTGTTGGCAAAAGATTTAAACCCTGAAATTTCCAATTTCTTCAAATACATAATCAGAACCACTGATTATCACATGAACACACGTGACTACACTGAACTAAAAATAAATAAAAGATATTTCAAAACAAATAATAGCTAATGCAACTATCAGCTATTTTAATTATACTATATTTGGGCAAAAAAACAAAACTCGGGTAAATTCCGAGTTCTTACATTTTGCATTTCATACTATATACAAAATACTAGCTACTAAATACTACTTGATTACCAGCCTTTCGCCTCCAAGCCTTTTTCGGCGGCACTGCGCTGGGCTTCTTGCTTGGATTTGCCTTCGCCTTCGGCTATCAGCTCGTCATTCAGATAGATGCCCACCACAAATTTTTTGTCATGGTCCGGTCCGCTTTCGCTCATCACGCGGTACGATGGCGTGACCCCGACTGAATCCTGCGCTTTCTCTTGAAAACTGCTTTTCGGATCCATATACAATTTTTTCTCGATAATTTCCGACAATTCCACTACCACATTTTTCATAATGAAATCTCGACATTTAGCGTAGCCGGCTTCTTTTTGATCTAAGTAGATCGCGCCTGTAATGGCTTCAAAAGCATTAGCCAACAAATATTGCCGCGCCCGGCCGGTGTCCTTGGCTTCGCCGCGACTCATCATCAAAAATTCTTCCACCCCAAGGCGTCCCGAGATTTTGGCCAACATTTCGCCGTTCACCAAAGCCGCGCGCCAGTTGGTCAGCTCGCCTTCCGGATTGGGAAAATTATTATACAGATATTCCGTCACCACCAATTCCAAAACCGCATCGCCCAAAAACTCCAGCCGTTCATTATGATCCAATTTATAGCCGCGATGCTCATTCAAGTATGAGCGGTGTGTCAGTGCTTGCTGCAACAATTCGGGGTTATTAAATTCTACTCCCAACTTTTTTGCGAAATCTTCAAACATGGAATTTCTAATTGCTGATTAAACTACTCTTATTTTGCATCATCCTGCTTTTCATCATTTGCCATTTTTCTGCCTTTCTTCGATACATCATCTTTCATCGGTTCGCCCAATTCCCGATAGATCGTGCCCAGCACGCCGTTCACAAAGCGGCCAGAAGATTCTCCGCCGAAAGATTTAGCCAATTCGATGGCCTCATTGATAGCCACCTTAGGCGGCACCTCTTCATAATTGCCAAAAAGCAATTCATAAATGCCCAAACGCAAAATATTCCGGTCTACGATAGTCACCTGATCCAAAGGCCATTCCGGCGCGCATTTCTCAATCAAGGGATCAATTTGCCCGATATTTTTAATGGTATTTTCCACCAAAAAACTAACAAAGGCGTTGTCGTCCATCCCCGGCCCGAATTCTTTAATGTTTTTTTCTATCAGCTCTCTTATGCCCTCGCTTTTTTTGCCGTTAAAATCCCATTCGTAAAGACATTGCATCGCAATCGAGCGGGACAAGTGACGATTCGCCATTTTTGTCTGTGAGCGAAGCGAGCAGGAACAAAAATGAGCGTCCCGCACAAATTCGCAGTTAAATTATTTTTTTGTACAGATTAAGCCGCAGGCGACCACGCACACCGATTCCTCTATAAGTAGAAACTCAATTGGAATTTGCTGCGGGAAGCCCACAATTTTATTTTTTAGCTTTTTTATCGATTTTTTTCATGGTATCCACCACTTCCTTGCCTTTGTAGAAACCACATTTTGGACAGACCAAATGAGGCAAAATTTTAGCCTTACAATTAGAACAAGAAACCAAATCTTTTGGTTTAATCTGATGATGGACTCTGGCTCGATCACGTCGGGCTTTAGTGTGATGTTGTCTAGCGACTGGCATAGCTTTGTATTCTTAAATATTTATAACAAATTAAGCTTATCACTAAATAGACGGTTTGGCAAGATTTAGAAGTCATACTCAATATCTCCTAGCTGATCCGTTCTTTTGACTAAGATTCCCCGTGTCTTCAATTTATCCACCACCTCCGCTGCCGGGTGCCCATAACGATTGTTGGCGCCGACTGAAATGATGGCTTCTTGCGGCCTCACTCTATCCAAAAATTCAGTGCTTGTAGCATATTTGGAACCATGATGGGCCACTTTCAAAATAGTGGCCGCTAAATCGACTCCTGCGGCAAAAATCTTAGTGTCTTGTTCCGTCGGAAAATCACCGGTGAAAAGAAAGGAGTTTTGGCCGGAAGTCATTTTGGCCACGATGCTATCAGCATTCGTGTCTTTGGGATTGTTCACTAAATTTTTTCCCGGGTAAAGAATAGCCAGATTAGCCTCGGCTAATTTTATATTCATCCCGCGCTCGCCTCTTAAGCGATCGATTTTTTTCTCATCGATCAGTTGCAAATAATTTTTATACGCGTCCGAGTCGCCCGTGGCGGCATTATCCATTTCTTCGCAGACCTTATAGTTTTTCAGCACGCCGATGAGGCCGCCAATGTGATCTTGGTCGGGATGCGTCGCAATGACCAGCTCGATCGTCCGGTCCCAAAAAGGAATATATTTGCCCAGTTCTTCCAATTCTTTCTGACTGCTCGGCCCGCCATCGATTAAAATTTGATTTGAGCCTTTTTCAATCAGAACAGCGTCCCCCTGCCCCACGTCCAAAAAAACAATTTTCAGTTTCTGATTGCGCAAGTGCAAAATGATGCCAGCCAGAAGCAGGCTGATAACAAGCAACATTCCTAAAAATCCATAAACTATTTTCCGACTTTTCATTCTTGAATTATAGAATTATACGGAAAAAATTTCAATCACCTATCTATGGAGTTAAGTTTGTTTTTGATTTTATATCCCCGACAATGCTTGAGTACTCCGCAATATGATTGCAAGGACTGTTGAAGGCTATTTTCGCTTATATTTCCTATTTCACAATCCGCTTTTTTCTTTTTTATTTTGTGGAACATTCTTTGTTTTGTTTTTGTCCGCATAACAGAGTAGAAGGGAAAGCGCACATAGCCCAAAAAATCAATGCCTTGATGCCATTTTTTCAAACTAATTTTTTGCGGATGAATTTTTATTTTCAACTCTTCTTCTACGAAGACTGATATTCTCTGGAGACAATTTTCAAGAAAATCTCGATCAAGTGAAAGAATCACAATGTCATCGGCATAGCGAATGTAATATTTTGCTTGCAATTCGCGTTTGACAAATTGATCCATAGCGTCTAAATAGACATTAGAAAAAAGCTGCGAAGTGAGATTGCCCAGCGGAATACCCCTATTCTCCAAAGCTTCAAAGCTGTTGATAATAATTTTCAGAAGCTCCATTCCTTCTTCATTTTTTATTTTCTTTTCCAAAAACACCGATAAAATTTCATGATTTACTGAATCAAAAAACTTTTTCACGTCAGCTTGAAGAACCCAGACCGTCTTGGTGTGATTGCGTGAAAGTTTCAAGGCAAAACTGTCGAGACGTTTTCCTGCCAGATGAATGCCTTTTTCTTTCCGCGAAGAATAGGAATCGAAGATAAAACTTGGCTCAAATAACGAGACAATCACGCGATGGATGGCATGATGCAACACCCGATCGCGCACTGAGGCTTTCGCAATTTCTCGGCGCTTTGGGTCACACACGACAAATCTGCTATACTGACTATGTTGATAGCGTCCCAATTTCAAATCATTGATGAGGCCAAAAAGATTCTCTTCCGCATTCTGGGCAAATTCCAGCACATCCATTTTTTTCATTTTTCCTTTTTGGAATTCTCGCCAAGCGCCAAAAACATTTTCTGGCGCAATAATTTTTTCAAATAAAAAATCATGACTACTAAGACCCCCCCCCCCAAGCTTTTTCCGAACCGATCATTTTTCATAAACTTTCTGATTTATATTTAGCCACGCACAAACGCGTCATTCGCTTTCCCAAGCCATCACGCTATTCACTGGGCGTGCGAATGGAAAATACACTGCTGGAAATTTTCGAACTGGGTTATCTGGCACTGACCAAACAAAACGCCTCCAAACTACTTATCATTAACAAGATGGATATAACTCTTCGGATGTTTTTTATGCATCTGCGACTGGCAGAAGGCACGCGTTGCCTCAATGATACCGGCTATGCCGAACTTTCCAAAGGCGCGCTTGAAATCGGACGGATGATTGGCAACTGGCTGAAAGAAATCCGTAATCCAAAAACCGCACCAGACATGCGACCGGATCTGAAATCCAAAAGTCTGCCACAAGACAGACTTTTGGAACTTTGATTTCTTCGGGAAGACACGACGCCCAAATTGTCATTGGAGTTGTCCGGCCTATTCCTGTTCACATTCGCACCGTTCGCATCCGCATTGCCAAAGTTCAGCAGGTTGCCGTCAGACGAAACATCGTGTTTGTCGCATGCCGTCCAGATCTTCATCGAAGCGGATGCTCACGCATCGGCGTCAACTGTTGGGAATATATTACGTGCGCGCTCCTGTTCCCTTTTCCATAATTCTCGCGCCAGCATCCGACAAGCAGAAATCTTTGGGAGTGCGGCGCGTGCGCCACACTTCATTACCAGATCAATCATACCACTAAAAAATATTTCTGACGAGAAGATTCAGCCTAAGTCTGAATAGCTTTCATCCCTAAACGGGCTGAAAGCTATTCAAAAACTCAAAATTCAAAAACCAAAGATTCACCAGCGGGAAGACACGACGCCCAAACGGCCAACGGAGCCGTCCGGCCTAGACCTGAACACATCCGCACCGTACGCAGCCGCAAGGCCAAAGTCCAGCAGGAAGCCGCCAGACGAAACACCGCTTGACCAAGAATATTTTCCATCAGTGAAAAGCTGCTTGCCTTTTTTGAAAGAAACCAAATAACGCAAGATGGTGTTTTGTAACGGTTCTCGCAGAAGCTGGGAAATTTTAAGAACAGAGAGCTCTTTTGCCACTTCGACGTATTTGCTGTTTTTGACCAATTCTGCAATGGCTGCTTTTTTCTGATTAAACTCTTCTTCCGCATTCTGATATTCCAGCGGAAAATTATTATTGAAGAATTTTCCTTTCGCATTTTTGATGAGCAACTCTGTTTGGGCTAGATAATTTTTATTGGTTGAATCTGGCAAAATATTTGGCGATACAAACTGCCAGCCAACCCTAGGAGTCTGTTTTCTAATTTCATCTTCACCGGAAAACCAAGCTCCACTTTTTATTTTTCCACTTTCATCAAACTGATCATTATACAAAAGATATTTGGTTGGATTACCCTCAGTATCTTTTTCAATCACATTGCTGCCGATATTTTTTATCGCTCGCTCAGCCATTTCTTCGATCGTGAGCGGGAGACCCTCGGGTGTTCTATCTATATTCAAAACCAGCATATCCCCCAACTTCTGATGAAGCTCAATTTCTTCTCGCGAAAAAGGTATCGGCGGAACATCTTTAGCTTCCAATTTGAAACCAAAGGCTTCTCCAAGATCATCCGGTCCGAGAAAAAATTCTTTCCCGCCGCGTTCCATCATTTCTTGCGCCATTTTGATTTGTTCGGATAATTCTCCAGGCAAGATTGTTTCCGTGTGCCTTTCCGTTCCCTCCAAAAATTCATCACCCAGTCCGGCGAAAAATTGCGCCCGCTTGCCATATGGATCAAGCACGGCCAACTGTTCCAAAGTCAGATATTTTTCTTTTTCCACTTCTTCTTTTTCTTTTTTGGTTGAACGAAAAGGCTTGAGGGCATCTTCCGTCAACGCTTTCAAACGAAATTCCGCCGCTGGCATTTTTTGGAAAAATCCCTTGCTCATCAAAATTCTAATCATCAGTTCGCGATCACGTTCCGGATAATCGCCCTTGGAAACAAAATCCAAAAGCCGTTCGTCCAGATAGTTCAAAAACTCAACGCCTTTCACTGCCTCGGTTTTGTAACCGGAAACTATTTTGAGAACACTCCCTGGATCAAGCACCGCTTTTTCCAAAACCGGTTTTTCACCGCGCGTGTTCGTCATACCATAATGATTGCCCAGTTCTTCGGCATAACCTTTTTGAATTTCTTTTGAGGCATCGATCAAAAATTTCAAAGTTTCCTTGGCCTCATTTGCGCCCAGAGGCACGCCGCAATTTTTGTCCATCAATGACGCCAGTGACAAATCATAAATTTCATCCGCCGGCATATAGCCGACTGAACGCATATCAAACACCCGACTCTCCGCGCCGTCCAGATCAAATCTTTCCTTGTGTTTGCCGCTTTTGATGTTGGCAGTCGCACCCCAGGCAAATCCCCTTTTAATTTCATGCGGTTTGCCGGTGTCTTCTTGGATGACCACATGGTCGCCCGCCTTGCGATTATACAGTTCCTTCAAAGAAAACCGCATATTGGTCGGCAGCTGATTGAATTCATCCATTAGGATCGGCTTCCCGCGATCAATTGCGGTTGTGTAGCGTCCAGGTTGGAAAAAAGTTTCCGTGCCTCCGCTTTCAGAAGATTTCAATAATGTTTTTCCAAAAATTTCCGCCGGCCCTGTTCTTTCCGTACAGCGCAAAACTTCCGGACTAGCTTTGTAAAGTTTTTTGGCCATATAATTTAGAAGTTCCGTTTTGCCCGTGCCGGTCGGACCTTCCAGGAGCACTGCATTGCCCTCTTCCCAACGCTTGCGGACCCACGCTGCATCCTTTTGTTGTGATTCCATAGCGGAAAAACCAAAATCAGTCATTTCTTGACGAACGTGCTTCAGATCGTGCATCCGGCAGAAAAGATGAGTTTCTGAGTTTTCTCTGAGTACGCTTTTTCTTTTTTCGATCGACTGTCCGATTGCGGCCAATTGCCGCAATCGTTCCTTGTCAGCCTCGGAAAATTCCCCCTTGCTTCTTTGCGTCACATTGAATTCAGTGCGTAAATTGGCCTCTTGGATTTTTTCCAAAACATACAGCTCCTGAGAAATTTTTTCAAAGTTTTCGTGCTGCTTTTTTTCCACTGCTCTTTCATTCCTGATGCCCAACATTTGATTTTTATCGCTAAATTTGAATTCGGCAGCCTTCCCGTCCAACTCCGTCAAGCGATTTTTGATGTGAGCGTCCGGATCTTGCTCGGCCGGATCCTTGCCACCCATAAATGAAAAAATATCTCCGGCTTCAATGGCCTCCGCCACTCCGGAAAAGCCATCTTCTTTGTTCCAAGTTTTTTTGTGTTCTTGCCAATCTTTACCTGAACGCTCCAAAAGATCTCCCCGCAAATTCTGACGTTCCTTGGCAATCTTATGAAAATTTGGATTTTCCATTGTCATATTGTTGGAAAAAATTAATATGTCTTATTATTCTCTGTAATGTTTATATTATAACTCTTTTAATTCATTTTTCAAAAGATCACCCAAAACTTTCGCCAAGTTCGCCGGATTCTCGCAGACTTGGCCATCGGGGGCATAAGTTGTCTCAACCGCCTTACCGCCCCTGGTAATGCCTACCCCAACGACCACCATGCCTTTTTCGCGCAAATCTTTCAAAACATTCTGCACCCGTGAGACATCATCACTTACGCCATCGGAAAACACAATGATGATTTTTTTCAACTTTCCCTCTTCAATTTTTTGCAAATCTTCTTCGCTGATGTTATCGCGGATTTTTTCCAAAGACAAAAAGTCATAGGTGCTATTGCCGGAGGTGTCCGCTAATTTTTTATAGACATGTACTCTCTGTTTTTCAGTCAATTCTTTGGAGAGAGGCTTCAGGATCTCCACTTGCTTTTCGTCGCCGAAAGACCAGATTTCTGTCCGCACATTCAAATCATATTCAATGTCGCGCCTTGCCTCATCCAACTCGTCGCAAAAATCTTTCAACGCTTCCATCCCGAGTGCCAATGCCTTTCTCTGCTCCTGTGCCTTTTGGCCATTCATACTTCCCGATCTATCCCCGATGAGCGTCACATCAAAATCGCCATAAAGCTCCTTGGGCTTTTCTTTCGGTTCGACCGTTTCCCAAACTTTCGGCTCGCGTTCGCCATGCTTGACTGCAATCACTGCTTCTGCCGGAAAGGCCAAAATTTCTCCCTCTTCAGTCGGATATTTTGAAACGTAACTTTTTTTCTTGCGTTCATTGATGATTTTCTGAAACATTTCCCGCAATTCTTCAATCACCGCTTCGTTGGTTTCAGGATTACGAATTTGTTCCAATTGATGCCAAAAATTTTCATATTCATTAAGTTCAGTGGTCGTCACACCCGCCGCCTGCGCATAAGCTTCTTTGGACATATCTTCCATACTTTTTCCGCCTTTTTTCTCAGCTACATATTTTTCCACTGCTTTTTTGATATCCTCTACTGGAATACTTTTTGGATTTTTTTCGTCATAATCCGCATATTCTTCTTTGAAATAATCTTCTGGATTTTGCGATTCTTCCCCGTTCCCGCTGCTCGGTTTTTTCTGCTGCTCCTTCACATCTTCTTCGAAAAAATTATCGACAATCGATTCAAAATGTGCTTCTTGCAATCTTATCCGCATTGCCATCGGTGTGTATGGAGAAGTAGCATAATCGATAAGTGAAACCCCGCTTTTGGAGCGCTTATTTTTAAGCTCATCTATTTTGGCGCGAACATCCGGCGCTACTGCACATTCTTCATCCGGCAGTCTAGCTTCGCGTAAAATTGCGTAAGAAAATTGCAAGTGCTTAGGTAATTTTGTAAAATCACTTTCCGTAAAAAGATTTTCCTTGTATAAATTCTCTTCCGTTTTTTCCAGAACCGGCGCTTTTTTCAAAACCGATCGATTCATTTTAATGTCATCGAAACAATTATCAAAAATGGCATAGCGTTTTTTATTTCTCAATTTTTCTGCGTGTTTATTCCAAATTTTTTCTCCACCGTCCTTATCCAATAATTCCTTCAATTCCAAAAAATGTTCGAACTCGTGTAACACTCCGAAGTTCGCCTTGTCTAAACTATAAGCTTCATCTTCAAAGAAAACGGGATTGACATACATCGCGCCGGCACGGAGATCAATGCCCATGGTTCGCACTTCCTGTGGAGCTTCACTGGACGGCTTAATAGCCACCGAACTGTCACCGGCATAATGGCGATAGAAATCTTTTTGTGCCGCAAAAAAATCTTCTGCCAAAGAAGTTTTATCCTTGTCAATCTCACCATTTTTGACCTCGCCCAAATCAACCAAATCATCCTCCGGTTTTTTTCCGTTTTTTATAGTTTCAAAAATATTAGACATTACCTTTATTATAAGATATTTCTAAGTTTTTAACAAAATATCAAATAGCTAAGTTTCTTTATTGGGACTACCGTTGATTAGCATATTTTGATCGCCCACCTCATTCCTGCGCATTTTTGAAAAAAGAAAAATAGCGCCTACTAAAATTATATACCAGAGCGTCACTTCCCACCACGTGATTTGAAGCGGCACGGCGGCATATTTTAAGCCCGCCAAAAAATTGATGGTGGCCATTTCATAGCGAAGCGGCAAAAAGGCCAACCAAGAAAAAACCGTGGCCAGCGGAGCAAAAATAAAGCAGAACATGGCCGCCAAAAAACCGGCGAGCATGGTGAGCGGAATCACTGGCAAAATCAAAAGATTGGCCAAAGGTGAAATGAGTGACAGCTGATTGAAATTGAACAAAATAATTGGCAAGACAAAAATTTGCGCGCTCAGCGTAAGGAACAGGATTTCACTCAAGCCGAAAACTTTATTCTTCTTGACTAAATAGATATCAAACAATGGATAGATGTAAATGATGCCAAGCGTGGCCAGAAACGACAGTTGGAAACCGACGTCCCAACGGAGCAGCAGCGGATTAGCGAGCAACATCACGTCGGCGGAAAAAATCACGGCGTTCTGCGAATTGGCCAACCGCCCGTTTTTCATGGCCCAGATGAGCAAAATTCCCATTACCCCGGCCCGCACTGCGGAAGCGCTGAGGCCAGTGACAATCACAAAAAGAATGATCCCGACCACCGCAAACCAAAAAGCTTGCCGGCGCCAAAGACCAAGGGCGATACCGATGATCATCAGATATTCCGCGATAATGGTCACGTTATAGCCCGACACAGCCGTGACGTGTGAAAGTCCGGTGCGCGAAAAATCCGCTTGGATATTTTTCGAGAGTTGATGGCTGCCGCCCAGAATGAGCCCGATAAGCAATCCGGATTCCGGCGCGGGAAAAAGTGTGTTGATATTATTTTCAAAATTATTTTTCACACGCAGCAGGCCGGTGAATATGCGATTGCCACCCTGCGCATTCAATTTTTCAATTTTCGGTTTTTCACATTCCACATATACGTCTTTAGTGGCCAGATACATCTGATAATCAAAATCCGGCGTAAGATTTTTCGGTTTTATGAGCGTGCAAGCCAAGCGTAATTTTTCTCCGTAAGTAAACTTCTGATAGGCATTGACGTTCACTAAAATTTTTTGGGATTTATTTCCGTCCGGCGTCACCGTCAGATTTTGTGTCAAATCATTTATCTCCGGTTCTTTGACAAGTTCCACGACGCCGGAAAAATTTTGCTTATCCGCTCCCATTTCCCTCCCCTTTTCTAAATGCATCGTCGTTAGCCAAGCGCCACCGATGAAAAATATTATCGCCGTTGAACCCAATAAAACTTTTTTATTTTCATAAAAAACCAGGGCCAGAATGAGCGCCCCGATTGAAACAAAAAACAGCGGCATAACGCTGACGAGTTTAGGATAATAGAAAGAAGCGCCAAAAATTCCGGTTAAAAAACTGAGACTGAGGATGAAAAATGTTCTGGACTTATGCATGTCTTTATTCGATTTGAACAATTTTTATTCTAGCGGACGCGCCGCCGATAATTGCCAAAGAACTTTTCGGAACGTCAAAATGCTCCGCCAATACTTTTATTAGCATCGCATTGGCCTCGCCGTCAACCGGCGGCGCCATCAGCTTCACTTTATATTCCCCTTCCGCCGTTTTTTCCACTGAGTTTCGGCTGGACCGCGGAAGGACTTTAACATAAATACGCATGGAATATTTTTAATAAAAACATTGTCATCCTGAGCGGAGTGAGTCGCCGATGAGGCGACGAACGCAGTCGAAGGATCTGCCCATTACTACCTCGAGGCCTGTGCTCTATAGGAAATCCAGTGGTTACGCAAAGCAGATTCTTCGACTTCGTCCGAGTACGGACTTCGCTCAGAATGACAAAATAAATAAACTATTGCCTAATAACCACACTCCCGAGTTTAAAAAATTCCCAAAATAAAATTTGCCGCGGCTTCTATCTCCGGATCCCCACCACCCCAAAATTATGCTCGATACTTTTTTTAATCTTTTCCAAATCCAATTCTTTGCCCTTGGTTTTCTTTTTTAAATTTTGATCCAAAATTTTGAAATCTTCGCGATATTCTTGCAAATAGTAGGCCCGTGCACCGGTTATCCATTTGGCAATCTTCAAAAAATCTTTTTCCGTGTGCAAGCCCGGTACGACGGTGGTGCGAAATTCATAAGGCACGCGTGAATGCATGATGAGGTCAACGCTCAATTTTACGCGATCCAACATAGGCGCGATAAATCGCGCCTCTACACCAATCATCTTATCATAATTTTCTAAATTACTTTTAATGTCCATGGCGATATAGTCCACCAATTTTTCGTCGATTATTTTTTTCAAAACATCGGGCCGCGTGCCATTGGAATCCAACTTTACGGCAAAACCCATTTTTTTGATTTTCCGAATAAACGGAATAATGTCCGGCTGAATGGTCGGTTCGCCGCCAGTGATGCACACGCCGTCCAATTTCCCTTGGCGTTTTTTGAGGAAAGCGAAGAATTCTTTCTCCATTCCGCCGTGTAGAGACGCATTGCAATGCGTCTCTACGACCAGTTCGGGATTATGGCAAAACGGACAACGAAAACTGCAACCCACTGTGAAAACCGTCGTGGCAATATGCCCCGGATAATCAATGAGCGTCAATTTTTGGTAACCACCGAGAATCATAACAATAGCAAATATTTATTTAACAAAATTTTAATTTAGTAAAAAAATTTACAAACATGCTAGTTTCTCAAATTTCAAATTACTAATTTCAAATTTCTAATGAAATCCTAATGACTAAATTCTGAAATTTAGAAATTAAAACATTCATTTGAAATTAGAAATTTGAAATTGAGGGTTAATTAAACAATCGGGAGGCTATTTTTCCAAAATTTCTTGAATTAGTTTGTATCTGCGCTCTTGCGTCAGTCCTCTGTGGACTCGCAGGAGCGTTTTTGTTTTTCCAAAAAATCCATCTAATGAATTTGTCGTATT
>CAIKZD010000021.1 GCA_903831805.1 uncultured bacterium | reverse complement strand
GTTGTTCGCTTGAAAAACCAAGCTTTGCGTGCCGGTCGCCTCAGTAAAACCCAGGAGTTTGGCGAAATCATCCAGCGTCGTATTGGGTTTTTCATAAACCATAAGCCCCAAGAGATGAAAATCAGCCGGCTTGGATTCTTGGGTATAGTCAAGGTTGTCCTTATTGGAAAAGAAAAGCGAACCGCCTTGTTTGATTGTTTCGCCGTTCAGTTTTCGCTCGGTCAGATTAACTTCCGCGTCGTCAGAAAATACATGCCAATCAGGGGGATATTTCATCTGAAAAGCATATTTTTTGTTGTCATAGGTCTGCCACTGCGCATAGGCATCAGTATTGTCTGATTTTGGATTTTTGTATTCAATCGAGGCTAATGGTTGTCGCAATGAATTATGTTTAAATAAAAACTTTTTCCAAATGCCAAAAAGTAATAAAACCAAGACAACAATTCCAACAGCGATACTAATTATTTTTTTGTTTTTTGTCATAGCTAAAATCATTAACTTTTTTACCAAGTACAAGTCGTATTGCCGTCAGTCGTGAAAACCCAGGTGGTGGTAGGACCTTTGCAAACACACGTTCGAAAAGCACTCGTCAGAGCAATCGTGCCACTATGAGTCGCGTCACAAGCGAAAGGTTGTGAAGATTCTATTTTCATTTTAACTTGCCCATTGACATCCAAAGCGACGGCGGGAGTTGTCGTGCCAATACCAATATTGCCGTTATTGCTCACAACACTTAATACATTTCCATTGTTATCTTGCCACTGTGTCAGGTCTGCACTTTGACCAGCGACTCCCATAGTGACTTGACCAATAGTATCTGCACTACCCGTTTGGAGTACAAGCCGTTGACCCGAACTAGGATTTCTAAAATACAAACCTACACCACCCGCTCCGAAGGCCACATAGCCAGTAGAGCCATTAGAAATGTAAAGGTTCGAATCGCTACCCGAAATTCGATGTATACCTCTAAAATCAACAACTCCATCTGTGTTAATGCCTCCAATAACATCAACTCCATAACCAGGACTATCCTTTCCTATCCCTAATCGATTAGTTGCTTCATCATAAGCCGACGTACCAAATAAAATTCTTCCTTTGGTCGAATTGCTTGTGCTAGATAAGGTGAGATTACCATTACTAACCTCAGAGCCAGTAACATCAGGAGTGAATAGATGACCATCTGACTTAATATATGAACGTAAAGTCCCTGTAGTACTATACCAATCAATCAGATGCGCCGTTTGTCCGTTGGTGCCTATCATAGAAACAGTCGCATTTAATCCTGTCGTATCCAAATCAAAAACCGTTCTGTTAGCGGCTTGATTCGTTACAGAGAAATGATTCACCTCGAAATCTTTAGCAGCACTATTAGTAGCCAAATCAACTGTCGTATTGTCTGGTCGGAACGTAGTTAATCTATCTAGACTGAAAAATTGCGTGTATCGCTCTAGTTGCCCCAACACATTACCTGGTCCTGACGGTGGCTTATATCGCGTTTCAAGTGCCTCATCCCAACCCGGCTGAGAGTTTACATATGGCGTTACTGCGTTATAGCTCTGCATCCACATATCATAAACCTGACCATTTACATCAACCGGGCCATATGTATTTGTAATAGGTGCCTGTGCTCCATTAGCCGACAATGTTAAATAAACAAGCTGTGAGACTCCGGCACCAGTAATGCTGAGGCTCTTGCCTGATTCATGGATCGTAAGTGGCCCAGCATATATATCACCTTTCGTTCCATTGTTTGTAGATTGCAAAGTGAGATTTCCTCCAGCAGCTGACGATCCAATTAGGGATGGGGATTGCAGATTGCCTATTACTGTCACATCGCCGGAAAATAGACCACCGCCCTGAACAGATAATTTAGCTGAAGGTGTTGTTGTCCCGATACCCACATTCCCATTTGTTGCATCTACAAATAACTTACCACTACCAATATTAAGATTTCCGCTACCCGTAATATTAACTGGATCTATATTAGTTATTTGCGAACCGTCTAGTGCCGCGTATGATCCAGTCAAATGACTAGCGGAAAAATCTTGTGACGCTTGTGGTGCGGAACTTTCGGAAATTCTTTGATCAATAGTGTCCTCCAAGTTTTTGACCTTGCCAGCATCCACGCTGTCAATGTCATCATTACTGACAGAACCGTTTTTAATGTTGAAGCCGGTGATGACGCTGTGCCATTGGTTGCTTTTGTTCTTGATTTGCGCCAAAGTATATTTCTGCGCGTTCTTCTGCACCGCTTGCAGTTCCTGGCCGGAAAAATATGTTTTCCAATAGCTGGAAGCTGAGCTGGCTTGCACTTTTATGCCGGACCCAAACACAAAAAAACTTCCCAATAAAATTGCGAAGAGAAAGACAAGACTGACAAGATATTTTAATTTGCTATTCGAGAGAGAGAGAGAGAGTAAGAGTAAGAGTAAATTTTTCATTTTGTTTTGTTTTAAATAAAGTTAGATTTCTATGGTTTTATTATATAACATTTTTGCTTTTCACGAAACGTCATTTCGCAAAAAGCTATGCACAATTAATGATAATTGGCGGTTTTTTGCATTTCGTAGAGGTTTGATTTATCAAACCTTCGTTCATCATAAGGTTCAATAAATTGAACCTCTACATTATTGATCTTCTAGACCAAATTTCAGCAAATTTATCACAACAATTTCTTCTGTGGATTTTTAGCTTGAACTATCTTTTCAATTTTCACCACAAATTCCTTGGCATTTTCAATTCCATTTTTGGCTTCTTGTTTAGAAGTTTCTGAACCAATACCATAAATCAAATAATTTCTTTTGCGCCGCATATTGTCAAAAATATCAGCCAACACCTTGAAATCTTGACCCATAACTTCCGCCACAAAATCCACCACAATCTTATGCGAGCCAGCCGCTCTGGGACGCAAATTATTCGAGAAGAAAAGAGCGCGACCCGCAAAAAGCATCGCTTCATAGGCCAGCTGAAATGCCGCATCTTCATCGTCGCTTTCAAAAAGTATTTTAGCACTCTTAACGCAACGCCTAGCTTTTAACATAACTTTCTCTATCTGAGAAAACCCTACTTGAATTTCTTTGGCCAGCCCGGCTTCAATAAATTTTTTACAAACTTTTTTCATTGCCCACTAAAAATATTTTTGGTTTTTTAGCCACTTCTCGAATAAATGAATTCTTGTCATCCTTTTTTTTCTTCCACTCAATAGCAGAATAGATATGGTAATTGATTTCTCGATCAAGCTTTTTTTCAATTTTTTTCAATTCTAACAAGAATTCCTTTTCATTCACCTGGCCAATCAGCATTACATCGATGTCTGATAGAGCGTCTTCTTCTCTTTTAGCATAAGAGCCGAAAATGAAAGCCCATTGAATGTTTTTATTTTTGGCAAATAACGCGCGCAGCTGCCCTTCCGCGCCGACAGTTTTAAAAAAAATACTTCTTATCTCGGCATACAATGGATATTTTTCATTCAACTCAAAGAATCGGGTATTGGCCTGAAATTCGCTGGTCAAAATTCCTCTCTCCACCAGATTGTTTATATCTCGTTGGAAAACTCCCGGTTCCACTCCAAGCAAGCGCGCCAATTGCCGAAAATAGTATGATTTTCCTGGATTATTAAAAAAGATTTCCAGAATTTGCACTTGTTTTTTAGTAAAATTAAGCATCTTTTGTTTTAGTATGTTATATGCATACTATTGTATGCTACAAACATACTCTTGTCAAGCATCACTCGTGGAGATTCGTTCATAAATTCGTGTTAATTAGTTTATCTCTATCCCACCTCTTCCACTTTAATCAGGCTCATGTGCTCTCTGGCGATGCCGGGGCGGCCGGCTACCATGACCAGCTTATCTTTAGTTTTGATTTTTTTGTTTTCTTTCAAGGCCTCGACCGAGCGGTCGATCAACTCATCCAAATCTTGACACTCTGGCAAGATGAAACTTTCCACTCCCCACACCAAACTTAGTTGATTGTGCGTCTTGACATTATTCGTGATCACAAAAACATGATTAGCTGGACGGTGGCGCGTAATCATACGGGCGGTAAAACCGCTGACACTGGCGGCCACAATGGCCACGGCGTGTATATCCTTGGAAAGCTCATGAGCGCTGTGGGCGATGGCGGCGGAAACAGAGGCTTCTTCGTCGCGCAAAAAGCCGTGTTCCAGAAAATCGAAAGGTGATTTTTCCGTATTAGTGATAATCTCTTTCATGATATGCACTGTTTCAATCGGATATTTTCCATTGGCCGTTTCCCCGGACAGCATCACTGCGTCAGCGTGATCAATAACAGCGTTGGAAACATCCGACACTTCCGCCCGCGTCGGGCGCGGATTTTCAATCATCGAGTTGAGCATTTGCGTCGCCACAATGACAGGTGTGGCCGAACGCAAACACCTGGCCGTAATTTCTTTTTGATAGATCACCACCCGGCTCTCTTCCATCTCAATGCCCAAATCTCCGCGCGCCACCATAATGACATCCGCCGCATGGATAATTTCAACGATATTTTTGATGGCTTCTTTTCTTTCAATCTTAGCCACAATTTGCGGGAGTTGCCCCGTTTGGCCTAATATTTTTTTTATTTTTTCTTTTACGTCCAAAATTTCCTGGGCATTGCTCACAAAAGACAGGGCCACGAAATCCACGTCACTCTCCAAAGCAAAATGCAAATCTTTTTCATCTTTTTCCGTCACTACGCCGACATTCAACTTAGCATCCGGAATGTTGACGCCCTTATGATTCTTGACTGTTCCCCCATCTTTCACCTTAGCCACCAGATAATCTTTATATTTTTCCACTACCGTAACCTTCATCAATCCGTCTTCAATCAGGATGTCATGGCCCATTTCAATATCGGCGATAATCCCTTTCCAATCCAAGCCCACTACTTTATAGTTTTTTAAGTTAGCTTCAGATATTTGTTTCGGCACCAGAAATCTGGAGTTGGAAACCTGGGCGCTATCCAGTCCGTCCACTACAATGATTTTTTCACCTTTGACTATATCCACCTCTTCGTCCACGACTGTCCGGATACGTGGTCCTTGCAGATCAGCTAAAATGCCCACCGGCATAGCCAACTCCGTGCGTAATTCTTTGATATGGGCAATGAGCTTTCCGTTGGAAGCATGATCGCCATGGGAAAAATTTATCCTGGCCACGTTCATGCCGGCCATGATCAACTGTTTTATTTTTTCCCGAGAGTCAGTGGCTGGACCAATTGTCGCGACAATTTTTGTGCGTTTCATAATTTTTTTTCTGTTTTTTTATATAATTCGTAGTTTTATTATATCACAACCAGAAGAAACAAAAACAGCCCCGACGTGACGTCGGAGCTGTTTTCAGAAAGCTCGACTGAAACTAGATAATTTTGAATCCACCGATAATTGGTAACGGCTTTGTTTCTCCCTTGGCGGCATTAACAATTCCTAAGATGGCCAACACTACAATCACTACGCTTCCGATCGGCAAAATAATGAACCAACCGAGAAGAGGGATAACGCTTCCAACAATGTCCACGGCGATAGCTGCAATAAGAAGGACCAATTGTTGATTGGCGTGAAATTTGGCGAAAGGACTATTTTTGGATGCTTCATTGACCAACGGCACAAAGAAAAGGATCGGCAAAATGTAGCCTACAATAGCCATCAGCTTATTTTTTTCCACGTCGTCGTTCATCGGGACTTGCGCATTCGGAGCCGCATTCGGAGTCTGTTCCTGAGCGGGTTGTTCTTGATTTTTTTGTTCTTCCATATGACACCTCCAATCTATTTTAAAATATTATTTTCCTGAATCCATACTATCACACTTTCTAGGTATTTTCTAACTATCCTTTGGCAATTTTCTATCGACATATCTAGCCCCCTTAGCTAACCGCTTATAGTCTAACGCGGCCTCACTGCTTCCAGTTCTCCTTCTTTCGTATTTTATTCCTCGCTCTTTAACACTAATCAATTCCTTTTCCACCTCTTCTCTCAATTTTGTATCCTTTTGTAAAACCTCATTTGTCGGGAAAAGCTGCGCCATAATCATTTCCGAGGTTACATTTCCAAGTAAAACATCTCCCCTGCTTTCGACAATTTCCTTCACTGCACCTTCTACTATTACCCCAAGCTGTTCCAATATAGTATGTCTAATTGTCTCATTTGGATTTTCCGGCACATTCGATTCAAAATTTCCCATAGATTTAGATAACAATTACACTTTAAAAGATTGGATAGGAATTATTTTTCCATCCCGCGCAAAGTAGCTATCCTTTCTTCAATCGGCGGATGCGTCAGAAAAAGTTTGGCGATATTTTTGCCACGGAAGGGATTAGCAATGAAGAGATGAGCCGTGGCTCGATTAGCTTCCTTGAGCGGCATCGGATCAGCTGAAATTTTCTCGAGAGCACGGGCCAAGCCTTCCGGATAACGGGTGAGAAGCGCGCCATTAGCGTCCGCTAAAAATTCGCGCTTGCGCGAAATGGCCATTTGCATCATTATCGCCGCAATCGGCGCCAAAATAGAAAGAATAACGGCGGCAACAATCAGAATCAGACGCAATTGTCCATTTTCATTGTCATTGCTACGAGAACGCCCGCCGAAAAAAGCCCAATTACGGAACCAATCCGCCAAAAGCGTGACAAAGCCGACCAAGACCACCACCACGGTCGAAAGCAAGATATCCCTGTTCCCGATGTGGGAAAGTTCATGAGCAATGACGCCTTCCAATTCCACTTTTTCCAGTTTTTCTATAATGCCGGTCGTGAGACAAATCACCCCATGCTCCGGATCGCGACCGGTTGCAAAAGCGTTAGGAGAACTATCATTAATGATATAGATTCTTGGCACTGGCAGTCCGGCCGTGATGCACAAATTTTCCACCAAGTGGTAAATCTCGGGATTGGTCGCGTGATCGATGGGTTTGGCACTCGACATCGACAACACAATCTTGTCACTCCACCAATAGGAAGCAAAGCTCATGATAATGGAAAAAGCTACGGCGATATACAAAATGAGACTATTGCCCATCGCGCCGGCAAAAACATACCCCACCCCGATGACAAAAACCAAAAACCCGGTGATATAGAGCCAGGTCATACGGATATTACGATCTGATTGAGTATAGAGAGTCATAGATGTCTGAACCACTTATTAACACCTGGTTATCCTGATTGCACGTGAATTTTTAAATCAGTGAAATCACGTGTCAATCAGTGAGAATCAGTGGTTCTGATTAGAATTGGACATTTGGTAATTCCTTCTCTCCTTCCTCCGCTTCGAAAAATTCGCGAGCCGTGAAGCCCAAAGAAGAGGCCATCAAATTGGTCGGGAAAACTTGCAATTTGGTGTTGAAGTCCCGCACATTGCCATTGTAAAATCTTCTAGAAGCCATAATTTTGTCTTCTGTGTCAGTCAGTTCTCGTTGCAGTTCCAAAAAGTTTTGATTGGCTTTCAAATCAGGATAAGCTTCCGCCACCGCAAACAGAGATTTCAAAGCTCCGGACAACATATTTTCCGCTTGCACTTTGTCCCCGGTCGAACCGGCTGAAATGGCGGCTGTACGCGCTTCGGTCACTTTTTCAAACACTTCTTTTTCGTGCGCCGCATAACCTTTTACCGTAGCAATCAAATTAGGAATCAAATCATGTCGACGTTTCAGTTGCACATCAATATCACTCCACGCTTCGTCAACGCGGTTTTTCGAACGCACCAAACCATTATACATCCCCACGACAGCGAGCACGATAACCACCAAAATCACCAAGAGAATTATTCCCATATTTTTTAGATTTATTAATTACATCTTTATTCTAACAACTTTATAACATTATGTAAAACTGCTTAAAATGTGCTATAATTTCTTTACAAGTTAAAACTAATACAAACAATTATGTTTGATATCTCAAAATACTACATTTTTCTCGTGCCGGTGGTGGTGGGCGTGGTTGTCCAAGCGACTAAATTCGTGGCCTATTGTTCGAAGCACGGTTGGGATTGGCGTTATGCCATGACCCACGGCCACATGCCGAGCGCCCACACCGGTTTCATCGTGGCGCTGGTCACCTCCGTCGGCTATTACGATGGCGTGACAAATGGCGCCTTCGCCGTGGCGGTGGCCCTAGCCATCATTGTCATCGACGACGCGGCAAGATTGCGCGTTTACATGGGCGACCAAGGCCGCTACTTGAATATGCTCATTCGTCAATTGAATATCAACGAAGACCAATTCCCCCGTCTGAAAGAGCGCATGGGCCACCGCGTCAGTGAAGTGATTGTCGGCGGGATTTATGGTTTCGCACTGACCTTGCTTCTCGCTAAGTTTTTAGGGTAGTTGCGATAAGAAGATATTTAATATGCTTAGATCACTCAAAGAAAAAATAAGTAAGCGCGATTGGAGTCTCAAACCGATATTTCTATTTGCATTAGTTTTATTTTTTTGGACGCTCTACGACACCATTCTCACCTATATCACACCCCTACTCATGGAGGAGCGTGGTCTTTCAGTGAGCATGATCGGACTCATTATCGGAACATCCTCAATTAGCGGAGCGATATTCGATTTTTTTATCTGCAAATTGTTCAAAGATTCTGATTTTAGAAGAATGTTTTTGGTGATGTTTGCCATTTGTCTTTTTTATCCACTCTTACTTTCACAAGCAAAAACGATCTGGCTTTTTTTGATTGCGGTGGCTGTATGGGGCATCTACTATGATCTGTATGCTTTCGGGGCGTTTAATTTTGTCGGCAGATACACTCAAAAAGAAGAGCATGCAGCTAACTTCGGAATTATTCAATTTTTTAGAGCCCTAGCAGATGTCCTTGGCCCACTTATTGCCGGACTAGTCATTGCCGCTGGAGTTTATTGGCATGTTTTTGCAGTTAGTTGGATGTTTCTAGTTATTGGAATTGCGTTATTTTTTATGCTTATCTTGATCATAAGAAAATATCCGTTTGCCAAAGAAGCTGAACAATGTGTCAGAAAGAGAAATCTGTTATTGGAGGTTCATCTATGGAAAAAGTTGGCTACACTGATGACTCCGGTACTATTTGTCACGTTCTTCATTTATTTCGTAGAGTCTTTTTTTTGGACTCTCGCGCCACTATTTGCCGAAAGTGCTCATTTTGGCAGATTCGGAGGGTTGATCCTGACTGCCTATCTTGTGCCGGCACTCTTTGTGGGCTGGATTGTGGGAGACGTCACGAAGCGTTTTGGAAAGAAAAAAACCGCCATTGTAGGCATTCTTGTTAGTTCTATAATCCGGGTTAATTAAACAATCGGGAGGCTATTTTTCCAAAATTTCTTGAATTAGTTTGTATCTGCGCTCTTGCGTCAGTCCTCTGTGGACTCGCAGGAGCGTTTTTGTTTTTCCAAAAAATCCATCTAATGAATTTGTCGTATTC
>CAIKZD010000020.1 GCA_903831805.1 uncultured bacterium | reverse complement strand
CAAAGATCAGATTTACCAATGAACTGGATATGGAAATTACCAAAGAGATAGTTTTGGCCTCTGGTGGCAGCATTTCTAAGTTTAATAAATGGAAAAGTTCCCACTATACTTAGTTGAAAACGAGGTTTCGGACAGCTGTGGGCAGTGCCTCGTCTCTACTTCAAATTTCTTTTCTATTTTTTCAAATAAAATATTTCTGTCCATCGCCATGAAATATCCTTCAATATCCAGCTTCAAAATCCAACAATCTTTTTGGTAATTTTCCGAGCAAGCACGCAAAAAATGATCGGCTCTTTGGATGCCAAAGGATGTTCCCTTTCTCAAGCGGCAGCTGTAGCTGTCTTTGGTGAAGTGTTTTTCAAAAACCGGATTGATGTAATTGAAAATCAAATGATGAATGATCCGATCGCGAAAATCTGCGGCGAAAATTTCCCGCTGGACTGGTTTTTTTACCATAAAACAAGTACTCGGTCCGATTTTATATTGCCTATTTACAATTTCAGCAAAAAGTTCGAATAATTTTCTTTGATAATTTTCTTCAAAAGTCAGGACACTAGCAGATCTTCGCTTGTTTTTTCGCGCGTCATAATAGGCGTGAAATAAATCAAGCACCAATTGTTGATTGTCGTTATTTTTCAACATTGATTAATTGTAAATTCTTGAGACACCGGACGGAAAAGCCGTTAGCCTTATTGTTAGTGTTGCGGTTAACTGTGGTGTTGCCGGAATTCAAGTTACGGTTCCAAGCATTGCCACCACTCGGAAGCGACGACCAGAAGTTCGTGTTCGAACTACGATTGTTGAAGCTGCCATCGGTGTTGCGGTTGCCGGCTAGAGCTTAAATAACCACTGAGCTCTTCGCACAATTTAATAAAACCGTGAAAAGTGTCCACTATTTGCGAACAATATTCCTTATTTTTTTCAAAACAAGAGGGTTATTGAATTTACTTTGCACACTCGCCTGTGTCCTGACAGCAGACGATTCCGGCACTAAATTCAAATTATTTTTTGCTTTCAATTATTTTCTTATTATATCCATTCCACAACACTAGCTGTTTGGAAACTTCTTCAACGACCAAACTTATTTCTACAAATTTTTGCAACTCCATTTGGGCAAAATCTTGCATCAACTGCAATTGCAACCGGATCATTTCCAAATTTTCCCGCGCCTCTTCAATGGCAACATTTTTGTCCAGTGCTTTATTGGCACGATATATATTTTTTATCAAACACATTGATTGCCCTTTCATTTCCTGTCCGATCGTATATTTATATTCGCGCGCGAAGTTTTCAGTTTCGGAAAAAATCATTCTGACTAATTTATAGCTTACCTTATACACCGGCAATTTATAGTAGAGCCCCATGTTTTTGGAAAGATGCAAGTGCCGCCTTTCAGGACGGCACTTGCAATTGTTAAATTGCTGAATGGTCGAACCTAATTCTTGAGACACCGGACGGAAAAGCCGTTAGCCTTATTGCCAGTGGTGCGGCTAACTGCGGCGTTGCCGGAACTCAAGTTACGGTACCAAGCATTGCCACCACTCGGAAGCGACGACCAGAAGTCCGTGCTCGAACTACGACCGTTGAAGCTGCCACCGGTGAAGCGGTAGCCGGCTAGATGAGCCGTGAAGCCTGATGAGTTGGTGCCGCCGGAAGTTTCCGTGGAAAGCTTAGAGCCCTCGTTGGTGCCGCGCCAGCCAGTGGTGGTGGTGTCAAAGGGAAAATCAGTCGCGCAAGTGCCGGAAGTGCAAACTGCTCTTTCCAATGTTGTGTATTCGTCATGCGTCGGGACGTGCCAACTGCTTGGGCAAAGTCCTTGCGCGCCAGCAGTGGTCACTCCGTGCATAGCCGCGCTCCACTGATAGACAAAACCCAGTTTTCCGGCTTGGATGTTGGCCAGCGATTCTTCGGCGGTGTTGCCGATATTGGGCGGATAAGCGTAATAGCCATGATCAGTATTATCCCACGTAGCGCCAGTCGGACCGCGCGTAATGTTGGTGCCATCCGGATATTTGGTCGTCATCATATTCTCCTTCATCCAGCATTGCGCGCCAATGAGGACCGTGCTATACGAGTCACCGTTATATATGCATGGATTGCCGCAAGTCAGACTAGCTCCGCACACCGCTTTCATTGCAATAGTTTTGCCAGAGAATGTGGCAATGACCGTATCGGTTTTCAAAACAGACGGATCCAACGCGATCGGATATTGCTCACGCCCGGCCATGAAAGAAACGGCCAGTGTGTGCGAGCTTTGATCAAATTGCCAGGAAAGATCGGTTCTGTTGGCGTCCTTGTCGAGGAAATATGGCTTGGGAATGATGAAGTCAGATGGTCGGCTTTTCGCGCCTTGTCCGTCGTCAAAGAAAACTTCTGCCTCGCCCGAAGAATCAATATTGACGATGGCATTTTTGATTTCATATTCCAATTTTTCCGATCCTGATGTTCCCAAGGTTGGGGCGTTGAAAAGCATCCAATTTTTAAACAAGCTTTGTTTTTGTTCCCCAACGATTTTTTGATAAGCATAGAAAGCCAGGTTGCCACTGCCGGAACGATAGGTCGAAATGTTTGGATCTTTTTGAATGACATCCAGCAATTTGAAATTGGACGCCGTCCTGATTTCTTGATTTTTGTCTTTGGGCAAAGTGGCAAAATTCATTCCATCTTTTTGACTGATTTCAATCGTGTGATTGTCAGCCAGAGAAATGATAATCGGGCTGCCTAGGGTCGGCGGAAAATTCATAGCAAAGGGCGTCTTGCTTTTCAGCCTCACCTCCACTCCCCCTTCCGCCTTGTCAGTGAGAATATAGTCAGAAGTTGTACTTGCAGAATTATTTGTTGATGCATCATTTTTCAAAGTCTCCTTTTGTGAAATCGGGCTTAATTAAAAATATGGGAGGCTAAAATTATCAGTTTGTGGCATACTAAAGCGGTAAATTAACTACTCATTAAAATGCCACGAATATGTCACTCAAAAAAAATGCCCGGTATGTAATTCAGCCAGGATAAAAAAGAAT
>CAIKZD010000019.1 GCA_903831805.1 uncultured bacterium | reverse complement strand
ATTCTTTTTTATCCTGGCTGAATTACATACCGGGCATTTTTTTTGAGTGACATATTCGTGGCATTTTAATGAGTAGTTAATTTACCGCTTTAGTATGCCACAAACTGATAATTTTAGCCTCCCATATTTTTAATTAAGCCTCAATTTTTGAGCAAAAAAAGACCGCTGGCGCAAGTATGAAGTGAGAAGTCACTCCAATGCTTGAACCAACGGTCACTGCACGAGGGCAGTTGAGCACTATGCGCATTGTTCCTCCGTATTTATTGCAGGGTTTTAAGGAAATTAGCCACCACACTAACATATTCCTCTTTAGGAATATATTTAAAGGTTGGCGATAGACTAAGTATGCACAATACATCTTCTGAACTTAGCGTATTGTGAGTGTCTAAAAAAGTTGCAGAGACATCCGGTTCTTCTTTAAACAAAATTTTTCCAGAAGGAAGAATTTCTGCTATTGGTATAAATTGCATATAAAACCTCCTTATAAAAAGAAAAGCACAATAAATCCACTGGGAATTCTGCGCCTTTAATTGACAAGGAACCAACTAACCTATCCCTTATCGCTTCTATTACACCCATTATATCACGTTTTAAACAAAAAAGCAAGCCCCGAGGTGGGGCTTGGCTTATTTAAAGCAAGATAAATTTTTTAGATCAAGAATTTCTTCTTATTTTCGCTTAGATTAGTGAAATTATCCAATTCTTCCACTAATTTGTTACTAGTAGATTCTCCGAAGGCCATCCCTTCCACGCGGCAGCCGGTGGTGGATTGGATGTATTTGACCAAGGGAATGTAGTCGCCGTCGCCGGAAATGAGCACAATGGCATCCAAAGATTTAGACATCTTAATGGCATCCACGGCAATTCCCACGTCCCAGTCACCTTTCTTGGCACCGCCGGGAAAAATCTGCAAGTCCTTAGTCTTAACTTCATAGCCGACCTTCTCCAGTGCTTCAAAGAATTTTTCTTCCTGGCCTTCTTGAGTCTTGATGCCATAAGCAATGGCCCGAATAAGCTTACGATCACTCACACATTCTTTCAAAATAGCACCAAAATTAACTTTTTTGCCATAGAGCACCTTGGCTGAATAATAGAGATTTTGGATATCGACAAGCACGCCGACTCTTTGTTCTTTATAAATAGACAAATTTTTGATATTAACCTTTTAAGCCTAGCTTCTTAATCACCGCCTTGAAAGCTTTTTCATTGGTCTTTTTCAAATATCCCATTAATTTCTTTCGTTTGGACACCATCTTTAAAAGTCCTCGTCTGGAATGGAAATCCTTGGCGTTCTTTTTCAAGTGAGCGGTCAGTTTCTTGATGCGTTCAGTGAAGAGCGCGATCTGATACTCCGGTGAACCAGTGTCTTTCTCGTGGCGCACCACGTCTTTAGTTACTTTCTCTTTCTGCTTGGCATTGAGAGCCATACGTTTTTTCGGCCAAACACTCGTTCCCGGGAATTCCCCCATCAGGAAAAACCAATGTTGGCTATTAGAATTATTATATATCTAGTTTACAATAGATAAGTTATTTTGTCCAGTCGGGATATTTTTCTGGTTTGGTCTTTTGATTAGCGGCCTTTTTATTCTCCAAAATCTTTCTCACCTCCCGATCAAAATCGGAAATATAATTTTCATCCTGTTTTTTGCGATATTTTTCATATTCTTCTTCCGCCAAAGCGACTGCCACCTCATGACTAACCTTCCCAAAATCTTGCAAAATCGTATTCTCGCTAAATCTCAAAAAGCTGTCTAATTTTTTAACCCAGTCTTTCATATACATTATCTTTCCTTTGCGCGCCTGACTTTCCGCAAATACCAAATACATTTCAACTATTCTATTTAATTCGTCCAGCTCTTTTTCATTCAAATAATTTTTAGCAATTATAACATCCGTTTCTCTAATCCTACCCTTGGGAGAGTTCTTCCAAGCCGTCAATCCCATATTTGGTTTTACGCTACTCACTCTTTCGGATATAATTTCCGCAGCAGTTCTGCCAGTGATGGCAAAGTGGAGCTTATTTTGGACGGTCGCAAAAAAATCCTTGGTAATGTCACTATTTGAAGAATAATCAGCACTACACTGGGCATATATATCAGTAATTTTTTGATACATTCGCCTTTCACTGGAACGAATGTCTCTGATTCTAGCTAATTGCTCTTCAAAATAATCATGGCCAAAAATCGTATCGGGATTTTTTAATCGTTCGTCATCCATTGTGAAACCTTTGATGATATATTCTTTCAATCTTTCCGTTGCCCAAATGCGAAACTGTGTTGCTTGTGAGCTATTCACGCGATAACCGACAGAAATAATGGCGTCTAGATTATAAAATTTTGTTTTGTAGTTTTTACCGTCCGAAGCAGTTATTTCCAAAATGGAAATAACTGAATTTTCATCCAGCTCCCCGCTTTCAAATATATTTGTTAAATGTTTATTGACAGCGGGAATACCAACATCAAAAAGCTCGGCTATTCTTTTTTGCGTAAGCCAAATATTTTCATCCTTCAAAAATATTTCCACTTTCACCTTTCCATTAGGCGTAGTATAGAGTAAAAATTCCGTAAAACTATTTTGCTTAATTGTTTTTTTTGGCATAGATTTTCTTTGTATTTATTATAATGTTACTATATCATCCCTATGTTTTTTATGCAAACTCCAAAAATTTAATAAAAAATAAACCCCATCATTGCATTGCAATAATGGGGCTTGAATTTGAACCCAAGTGTTTCGTCAGCTTTTTTAACGTGGGCTTCCTCCACTTTTACGTCCGTTATACACTCAAAGCCGGACGGCATATATTATCTTGAATGCACAGAGTATGGCTTACCCTGCAAATCCAAGTAAGAAGAGTATGTCGCAAACTTTACTTCTCTTCTTGCCATGGCAAGAAGATGGTCTAAATTTTTCCCGACGAAATCCATTTCATCGGGTAGACATTTCTTGGTCTTCTCTATTGCAGCTTCAAGGATTTCAATAAAATCCTCAAAGTTTTCATCAATTTTCACGCTGGAGAACATCGCTCCGGTTCTTCCTGGGTATATAGTACCCTCATTAGAGGGGGTATAGTGGTTAATATACCACCCTCCTTCAGCTACTCTATAGGTGATGTGAGAATGCTTCGGAAAACTGAACCTCATTCCCCCGTGAACATAGCATGATATTAAATTTGCTACAGCCGCAGAAATCCTTTTCCAATCCGTGAAATATGCCATGACTTTTCCCTCCATGGGAATTGTTGCTATTGAGTTTTTAAAGTTCTTCAAGTCTCGAAACTATTTCTTAACTTGACTATGTACTATAGCACAAAAAAAGAATCTTGTCACCACAAATGCCTAGAATAATAATCCGCCATTTGCGCTCAGTTAAAAAAGGCTTTATATGTTGACTTTTTCAGTGCATATGCTATAATAAAAGTGTTGTCATTTTTAATAACACTATCTAAAAATATGCTCTATAAACAATTGGAAGACGCGGGACTCAATGAAACCGAAGCTAAAATATACATAGCTACTTTGGAGCTGGGAGAAACCTCGGTCAGCCGCATTGCCACTAAATCCGGCATCAAAAGGACAACAGTCTATCTTTCCATGGAGAATTTGATGAAAAAGGGTTTGATGAGCGCCATCAAAAAAGATGGCAAAATCAACTATTTTGCCGAAGATCCGCGTAATCTTGAGCAAATCATGGAGGAACGCAAAAAACGCATCGCGAAACTGATGCCACAACTTCTGTCTTTCACCAATCTCATCGACAGAAAACCAACCATCCGCTATTTTGAAGAAACAGCCGGCATCAAAGAAGTTTTAAAAGATGTGCTTAATTATCCTAAAAATGAAGCTTGTATTATGTATTCCGATTCATACATTACCGATTTTGAAACCAGCTTTTTTTCTGATTATTATATTCCGGAAAGGATCAAGAAAAGAATTTTTGTCAGAAAGCTCTTGACTCAGAGTGAAAAACTCAGCGATATAGACAAAACCGATGCTAGTCTCTTGCAAAAAACCAGATTTCTGCCCAAGGAAACTTTCAATATGGAAATTGAAATCCTGCTTTATGGCAATAACAAAGTAGGCATGATTTCTTTCGAAGAAAAAATCGCTCTGATCATCGAAAGTCAAAAAATCCACTCTAGTTTGAAAAGTATCTTTGAAACAATGTGGTCAATTGGGAAAGAATAGAGAAGGCTACTATTGGAAAATACGACCAAAACGGTCGTATTTTTTCGTCTGTGCTATAATGAGTAGATTATGGAAGAAATTTTGAAACAATTAAATGCGCCACAAAGAGAGGCAGTGACAACCACCGAGGGGCCGGTTTTGGTCATTGCCGGTGCGGGATCGGGCAAAACCCGGGCTCTCACCCACCGAGTGGCTTATTTGATCCAAGTGAAGGGCGTGCCGCCGACCGCAATTTTGGCGGTGACTTTCACCAATAAGGCCGCGGCGGAGATGAAAGAACGGATTGCCGCCCTACTCAGCGTGAGCATTTCCAAGAAGGCCTATCAAAACTATAACTTACCGGTCGTCGGGACTTTCCATTCAATCTGCGTGAAAATTTTGCGCCGAGACATTGAAAAACTCGGCTATAAAGCCAGCTTCACCATCTTTGATGACCAAGATCAATTGTCACTGGTGAAAAAAGTGATGAAAGAATTGGCCATCAATCCTGACCAATTCAAGCCACGCGCCATGCTTTCCGCTATTTCTAAAGCGAAAAATGACATGCAGGATGTGAAAAATTTTGTAGCTAGCGTGGGCGGCTATTGGGAAGAAATGGTGGCCAAAGTTTATACTGCTTATCAACAACGACTAAAGGAACAGGACGCGGTCGATTTTGATGACATTCTAATGTTAGTGGTGAAACTGCTGCAAACTTTTCCAGAAGTATTGGAAAGATATCAAAACATCTTTCACTACATCATGGTGGATGAATACCAAGATACGAACAAAGCGCAATATACCATCATCAAATTACTCAGTCAGAAATATGGCAACGTGTGTGTCGTAGGCGATGATTGGCAAGGCATCTATTCTTGGCGCGGCGCCAATATCCAGAATATTTTGGATTTTGAAAAAGATTATCCGGCGGCGCGCGTCATCAAATTGGAACAAAACTACCGTTCGACGCAAACCATCTTGGACGCAGCCTATAGCGTCATTTCCAAAAATACCAACCGGAAGGACAAAAAAATCTGGACGGAGAATAAAGGTGGTCACCTAGTGACCAGTTATGAGGCCGACAACGAAAGACGCGAAGCGGAATTTATCATCTCCGAAATTGAAAAATTAAAAAGAGAAAAGGATTTTAGTTTCTCTGATTTTGTAGTTTTGTACCGGACTAATGCTCAGTCGCGCATTATCGAAGAAGCTATGTTGGGGGCTGGGCTTCCCTACCGCATTATTGGCGGCGTGAAATTCTATCAACGCAAAGAAGTGAAAGACATCATTTCCTATTTGCGACTTATCCAGAATTTCAATGATGGCGTGGCGCTGGAGAGAATAATCAATGAACCGAAGCGCGGTATCGGAGCGGCCACTCTCGGCAAATGGACAACGGCGGCCAGGGAAAACGGCCTCAACGCGGTTGATTTTGGACTGCAGTTAGCTCGCTACGGCTTAGCAGTAGCAAAATCCAAAGCAGATGCCATTGCTAAGTTTGCCGAGTTTATAAAACGGATGGCGGACGTACGCGACAAATTGATCCTGACTGACCTGATCCAAAAAGTTTTTATCGAATCAGGTTTTGAAAAACAACTATTGGACGGCACAGAAGAGGGCGAGACGCGGCATGAAAATGTGCGTGAACTTTTGACAGTAGCCAAAAAATATGATGAGTTTGAAAATGAAGAAGGCTTAAAGTTATTTTTAGAAGAAGTGGCGCTGATCGCGGACACAGATAACGTTGATCAACAGAAGGAAGCGGTGCATCTTATGACCTTGCACAGCGCCAAGGGCTTAGAGTTTCGCATCATTTTCATCGCCGGCTTGGAAGAAGGAATCCTACCGCATTCCAGGAGCATGCTTGACGCCAGCGAGATGGAAGAAGAAAGAAGACTGATGTATGTCGGCATCACGCGCGCCAAAGAAAAAGTTTACTTGCTTTTCACCGGCGAGAGGAATATTTTCGGCACCACTCAAGTCAACGCCCCGTCACGCTTCTTAGATGACATTCCGGCAGCACTGATAGAACAATATGAAGCGAAGGTTATAAATTATGTTGAAAAAAAAATAGCTACGCCTAGATTTGTCATCCATAATTCCAAATTCAAAGATGGAGACCGCGTACAACACGCCCTTTTCGGCAACGGCCTGATCGTGGCGACCCAAGGCAATATAATTACAGTAGCTTTCAGCGGAGCCGGTCTGAAAAAACTGGATGTAACAATTGCACCCTTGAAAAAAAAATAGCCATCTCGAAATAAAACAAAAAGAGCCTAGAAATAATCTAGGCTCTTTTAAATTCTTCGAAATTTAGTAGATGTATCCTTTGATCACGCGTTCGTTTATATCTACTTGACGGAAATCTTTTTTGCCCCAAGATTCATAGTTCATTTCGGAAACTGTCATGGTACCGCCAGATACTTTCTCCACGATGGCCACGTGCCCCCACCATGATTCAGAGGTCACCATAATTGCTCCGGGTCTTGGGGTGCGTCCGGTAGCATATCCAGCCGCCTTAGCATGGTAGAGCCAAGTACCGGCGTTTCCGCCCCAAGGGACATATCTTTTTTGCGCCACGTACCAAGTACAATAACCGTACGGGAAAGAATGTCCGGCACCTGGTTTTCCGCCCAAAGTGTTGCCACCGGTGGGCTCGAATGACTCATAAGGACGCGGAGCAATTCCCAATGGAGCAGCCACTGGTTTTGGCGCAGTAATTTCTTTTTGCCCATCAGGAATGACAATATCTTGACCGACAGTCAACTCTCCATTGGCCGGTAAGTTATTGAAGGAAATGATTTTCTCTCGGTCGGCTTTATATTTGGCGGCAACGCTGTCTATAGTATCACCTGTTCTGACTGTGTAGGTCAGACCGGAAACTGGCAAGATGAATATCTTATCGCCTGGCATGATGGAATCGACATTATCCAATTCGTTGGACCATAAGATTGTGTTGACGCTAATATGGTTGGCGGCGGCGATACTGCCGATAGTATCCCCTTGCTTAACTTCATAGATGACCACCCCACCATCTTCCTCAGGATCTTTTCGCACCGGACTAGTTTCGGCCACTAAGGATTGCCCTTGAATGATAAGCGGCGTAAGTTCACTGTTTTTCCCAGCAGAAACTGGGTCAGGCACAGTTTTAGCTTCTGCCAAATGAGCCAACGCAATGTTGCTTTCGGTTGTTGCTTTAGCAGAGAACGTATCTTTTATCGGACTGCCATTGTTTTCAGTGGCTCCAAAGTAACCGAATAAAAAACCGCTCGACTCTCGCCCGGCGGCCAAGTTGGTCGCAGAAACCAAAAACGCACTGCTAATAACCACGATAAACGCGGAATAATTTCTGAATATATGCAGAACTTTGATGGTTCGGCGTTCTTTAACGAAAGTCACAAGACATTTCTGCTTGTGATGGATCAAATTGCGCAAGAGAAGTAGTTTCTCAGGCTGTAGATATTTTTTTATAACTGACACTATTAGTTTACTAATAGAGAAGACCTTTCTTGTGGTTTTGGGAATAAATCGCTGCTCCAAAAAATCGTAAATGAGCAATCTTGTCGCCTAAAACCCTAATTTTTAACTTAAAAGAAGTATATCTTATCAGAGACTCCTTGTCAAACAAAGTTTTGCCCCGCCATGTTTTCATCCGGACGACTTTGCTGTACAATAATCTTAAGGACGTCGCATAATATCTTTCAATAAACAGAACTTTGTGGAAATAAAAGAGTTGAAAAATCAGTTTTTAGAATACTTGGAAATTGAACGCAATCGCGCCCCTAAAACCGTGGAGAATTATGGACGCCATTTGGAAAAATTTCTAGCTTGGGCTAAAATTCGCTCAGCTAGTCAGATTGACGACTCCCTTATCCGCAATTTCAGACTGTACCTCAATCGCTTGCAAGATGAAAAAGGCCAGGGATTGAAAAAAGCCACCCAGAATTATTATATAATAGTCGTGCGCAGCTTCTTGAAGTATTTGGCCAAAAGGGACATTAAAACACTCCAGGCCGAGAAGGTGGAAATCGGGCGTACACCGGAACGAGAAGTGGAATTTTTGGAAGAGCATGAAGTTACGCAAATCTTGGAAGCGGCCTCGGGCTTGAGTTTCCAGGCCCTGCGCGACCGCTCTATTATGGAATTGTTATTTTCAGCCGGGTTACGCGTCTCCGAACTGGTGAGCATCAATCGGGAAAAGCTGAATTTTAAGAGTAGAGAACTTTCTGTGCGAGGCAAAGGGGGCAAGATTCGCGTGGTTTTTGTCTCGCAAACAGCGGCCACCTCTTTGAAAAAATATCTGGAAACACGCACTGACGTCGACCCGGCTTTATTTATCCGTGATGTCCAGGGATTGAAAAAACTCAACGCTGCCAAAAATAACGACGATTTGCGCCTGACCCCCCGCTCAATCCAGCGCATTGTGAAACAATACGCGCTGAAAGCGGGCATCGTAAAAAACGTTCACCCACACACTTTGCGCCATTCTTTCGCCACCGACCTCATAATGAATGGCGCGGATATCCGCTCAGTTCAAGAGATGCTGGGACATTCTTCGATAACAACTACGCAGATCTATACGCATGTCACCAACCCACACCTCAAAGAAGTCCACCAAGCTTTCCACGCCAGACGAAGAAAATCCTCAAAGATTGACTAAAGAGGCTTTTTGAAATAGTATAAATTATGTAGTTTAGATAAATTTGGGTCTGTAGCTCAGTTGGTTAGAGCGCTACATTGACATTGTAGAGGTCTGCAGTTCGAGTCTGCACAGACCCACCCAAAGCTCGGGACCATAGCTCAGTGGTAGAGCGCGCGACTCATAATCGCTTGGTCGCTGGTTCGATCCCAGCTGGTCCCACAGCATGAGAGTCGGGAGACTATTCGCTTAGTTCCATGGCCAACTCCATTCAAAACAAAAACCATCGCTGCAGATGGTTTTTGTTTTGACTTCGTTGAAATAATTTTCATTCCCCTTCTGAGTTGATAGTTGGCATTGGTTTAGCGATAGTTTCCAATTCGATGACTGGTGAAGATACGATTTCTTTTTCTTGCGGCGCAGCGATTTCATGGAAAAAAAGCAGCCACGCCGCCTGCGAAAAAGCTTCCATAAAACTACGCAGATAGATGAAGAAAACGGCTAGCAATATAAGTCCGCTGCCGCCGGCTATTTCCGCGCCGATTTTCCCGAACAAAATAAACAGCAGTAAGCCAAGCGGAAGAATGACCAAGGCAATTGGGATAAGCGCCAAGATGATCACGAAGAAAGCCAGCATATTTATAGCAATGGAAAAGATAGCCATAATGAGACTGGTAGGAATATTTTTGCGAAAAAGATTATAGGCGCTTTCTATGGCTGCCCATGATTTCAGCCCGCCTAAAATAGCATACAGATAACCAAATATACGTAAATAAGCGACCAGAATGACCAGTGGAGCAAAGATTAACGCGGCCAAGATAGCCACGATAGCCCCCAAAACATAATTATGGGTCAGGAAAAGAAAGACTACCGGAGGAACCAGAATGAGAAGAATGGCTAAAATGAAAAAGCCGGAAAAAAGCGCGATAAAAAATGTTTTCCAAAAATATTTTTTACCCTCGGCTACGCCGGCCTTAAGATTAGTCATCTTATTTTTTTGTAATTTATCCAGCGAGCTGATGAGTGCTCCCCGAGAAATGATACCACAGACGGTGAGTATAATAGCCAGCACACCCAACATGAAAAGACCTATAGGAAGCCACTGGGGATGGGCGGATGAGAAATTTTCCAAAGTGGTCCAAGGCTTGGGATGTTCGCCATTAGAACCATTGTAGAAATAATTGAAACCACTGAAATTGGAAAGCATCACAAAAAAACCGAACCACCCCAGATAGCGATTTTTCCAGGTCAGCGAAAAAGCTTTTCCCATTATCTTAAAGTAGGGGATCTCATGCACGCTTTTTGACATATTTTTGAACTTAAACTTTTTCTGTCGCGACTTCTGTTTTCTTTACAATGCCCACAAGCGCATTATATTCATCTTGTTCAATAGTTTCTTTTTCCAAAAGAGTCTCGGCAATTTTTCTCAACGTTTCCTTTTTCTCGGTGAGCAGCTTTTCCGTCACTTGGTAGGCGTTTTCAATAAAGAGGGTGATTTGCTTGTCGATTTCTTCGGCCGTTTTTTCCGAATAATTTTTTTCCTCATGGATGTCTCGGCCGAGAAAAACCATCTCATCCTTGTGACCGAAAGTGCGCGGACCAAGCTCGCTCATCCCATATCTTGTGACTAATCCTCTAGCCATGGCTGTAGCCCGATCCAAATCATTGGAAGCGCCGGTCGTCACGACACCAAAAGTCAGTTTTTCGCTGATGTAGCCGCCCAAAAGCACAGAAAGTTCGTCCAAGAAATAGTTCTTGGAGTGCAACGTCTTATCCTTTTCGGGCGCGCTGAAAGTGTAGCCACCGGCACTTCCCCGCGAGATGATGGACACTTTCTGCACCGGGTCGGCATTTTTTAGGCTAGTGGCCAAAAGAGCATGACCCGCTTCATGATAGGCAATGATTTTCTTTTCCTCTTCATCGATGCGGCGGCTTTTCCTTTCCGGTCCCAGGACCACCTTCTCAATCGCTTCTGTCAATTCCCCCTGGGTGATTTCTTTTTGATTGCGACGCGCCGCCAAAATTGCCCCTTCATTCAAGAGATTAGACAGATCCGCACCGGAAAAGCCGGGGGTTCTTTGCGCAATACGCCGCAAATCAGTATCTTTGGCCAAAGGTTTATTCTTAGAATGCAGTTTTAAAATTTCCACTCGCTCTTCAATATCCGGCAAATCCATCATCACGCGGCGATCAAACCGTCCCGGACGAAGCAAAGCGGGATCAAGCACGTCCGGTCGATTGGTAGCCGCAATAATAATGACATTGGTGGTAGTGTCGAAACCATCCATTTCCACCAGAATCTGATTCAAGGTCTGTTCGCGCTCATCATGCCCGCCGCCTAGTCCGGCGCCACGATGACGTCCCACCGCATCAATTTCATCAATGAAAATAATGGCTGGCGCATTTTTTTTGGCTTGCTTAAAAAGATCGCGCACGCGGGAAGCTCCCACCCCCACAAACATTTCCACAAATTCTGAGCCGCTGATATTGAAAAATGGCACATTGGCTTCGCCGGCCACCGCCTTGGAAATGAGCGTCTTGCCGGTACCAGGCGAACCAAGCAAAAGCACACCTTTTGGAATCTTCGCCCCCAGGTTCAGAAATTTTTTCGGACTTTTCAAAAATTCCACGATTTCATAAAGTTCTTCTTTGGCCTCTTTGGAACCAGCTACATCTTTAAAGGTGACTTTCTGGTTTTTATTCTTGGGGTCAATCATGCGAGCGCGTGACATGCCAAATGACATGGCTTGGTTATTGCCTTTTTGAGCTTGTTTAAGCATAAACCAGATAAAGGCCCCAATTAAAATAAGCGGCAAGAGGAAAGGCAAGATGTTTTCCAGCCAAAAACTAGCCGAAGACGGGCTTTTGATATCAATGTTCACGCCCTGGATCTTAGCCGCGTCTACTCCATAGTTTTTTAGCGTTTCAGTCAGGCTGGCCCCTGTTTCTTTGGTGGTTTTTTCAATTGTGCCGTCATTTAGCGTCGTTTGCAGATTATCCGCGTCCACCTGGATGGTTTTGACTTTTCCGTCAGTGATTTGCTTGGCTAAATCAGACAGCGAAGTCGCTACCGGCGGCTTTTGTGGAGTACTATAGAGAATGAAAATGCCCGAAATCAGAAGAAAAACTAAAAAGACGACTCCAATGTTTTTGAATAATTTTTGCATGATTGTTTAATTTATGATTATATTTTGCACGATATTTCCAGTTTATCACCTTTTCGCTTTATCTTCAATCCTTTTAGTGTTACAACTTGACTTTTGCTTTTCGTGCTTTTCATGATTTTTAGGATTTCTTCGATATGCGCCGCTTCGATATCCTTAAGATTGTCTTTGGCTTCCAGGAGGGCGTTGCGCAGAACCTGCTTTTGGATAGCCGGGTGAAGACTGAGCAATTTTGTCACCTTCAAATCTGCTTTTTTCAACCAAGCAGCCCTGGCTGATTCAATGATAAAGGCATAGTCCGTCGCGACGGATTGGGTCGCATCAAAAAGAGTTTCCTTGATGCGTGGGTTGAAATCTTTTTCCAGATAAGGAATTAACCCATTTCTAATCTTATTTCTTAAGAAGTCGTTTTGCAGATTAGTTTTATCAATGCGATAGATTAATTTGTTTTCCTTGAGATAATTAATAATCTCTGCACGTGGCGTTGCCAAAAGTGGCCGGACAAGAAGATTATTTTTAAATTGCATAGAGGCCATCCCTTGCAGCCCGGCGCCACGAATGATACGCAGCAAAAATGTTTCCGCCTGATCGTCGGCATTATGTGCCACCGCAATTAAATCGAATTTATTTTTTTGGCGCAGCTCTTCAAAAAAAGCATACCGCAAATCGCGCAAAGCATTCTCTGAAAGAGAATTGCCCCCTCCCCTGTACTCAGGGGAGGTGTCCCGTAATCGGGACGGAGGGGTTGTGAATGCATTCAGCACAGCAATCTCCATCCCATATTTCTCCCCCAACTCTCTCACCAATTTCTCATCCTTGTCCGAATCTTTCCCGCGCAAACCATAATTCACATGCGCGATGAGAATTTCCAAAGAATATTTTTTTTGCAGCTTGAAAAAAACATCCAGCATGCACACACTATCCGGCCCGCCAGAAACAGCGAGAATGATTTTGTCACCGCGCTTAAAAAGTTCGTTTTGAAAAATAGTGTTCTGAACTTTTTTAACTAGATTGGTCATTTTTTAAAACTTAAAAAACTATTCCCCTAACTCGTAGCCTTCTTTTCTGATAATACTAATGATATTTTCCACTGCCTCGTCTAATTTCCCCTGGGCATTAATAACTTTGAAATCATAAAAGTAAGCCTCATTGTCAATCTCGTATTTTGCATAATCTAATCTACTTTTCAGCTCCTCCTGGCTAATTTCAGGATTTCTGTGCAAGTGTCTTTTTTCTAAATTCTCCATCGAGTCTGGTAATAAGAATATTGTAGTTGCATTATATTCTTTCTTGAAGAATTTGGCTCCGGTTATGTCTGGGGTAATAATTATATTGTCACCACTTGCTATTTTCTTTTCTAGATCCGGCAGGTATGTTCCATAATATGTATTTTTATCTCTACTATTTTGATATTCTGGAATATTTCCTTTTTCAATTTCCTTAAAAAATTGTTCGTTATTCATAAAATAATAACTAACCGTATTTTTTTCTCCCGGTCGTGGTTCTCGCGTCGTGGCAGTTACCAGTTGCTTGAAAATTGGAAATCTCTTCCGAATTTCGTTAGTTATAGTATTCTCGCCGACTCCAGTTGGACCAGCTATAACTAATACTCTTTTATTTTTGTCCATAATATTTTAAGCGAAAAACCGCAAGCATCTTAAATCTTACGGTTTTTATTTTCGCAAAATTTAAAAGCTATTTTTTAGCCACTTTCTTAGCCTTCTTCTCTTTTGGTTCTTTCACTTCTTTCTTCTCAGCTGTTTTCTTTTCTTTCTTTTCTTTTTTATCCGGCGTAGCTTTAGCGGAGTCGGACGCCTCTTTCTTTTTAGCAACCTTTTCTTCTTCCACCTCTTCGGCTTTTGCCTCTTTTTTCGCTTCCGCTTTTTTGTCAGCGAGCACCAAGCCCATGCGATGTTCTCTTGGCTCAATAGACAGAATCTTCCAAGAATATTTTTCTCCAGTCTTCAACATTTCGTCGAGTGTGCGTCCTGGGTAAGCTTCTGACATTTCACTGATGTGAGCCAAGCCATGGATGTCTTTGTCGAGATAAACGAAAGCGCCGAAGTGATTAAGTTTGTTAACAGTCCCAGTCACGATGTCGCCAATAGTATATTTTTCCGCAATGACACTCCAAGGATCTTTTTGCAGAGCGCGGATGGACAGAGAAATCTTGTCGCCGTCAATGCCGATAATCTTAGCTTCCACCTTGTCCCCCACTTTCACGATTGCACGCGGGTCTTCAATAAGTTGCCAAGCCAATTCGGAAATGTGCACCAAACCTTCCATGCGACGACCTTCTTCTTTTCCAGGGGTAGCGGCCAGGGAAAATCTCACGAAAGCTCCAAAGTCCACGACGCCACTGATTTCACCGCTCACAGTGTCGCCCACGCTGAGAGATGAAATGACTTCCAAATCCTTTTCGCTCTGGGCTGCTTTTTCACTGGCAATCAGTTTTTGTGTTTCACGGTCAGCATCCAAGATCTTCACTTCCAATTCTTGGCCCACCAATTTCTTAAGTAAATTCAAAATCTTATTCTTATCGCCATCTTCCACGCGTGGATAATTCTTGCTGGAAAGTTGTGAGACGGGCAAAAATCCGGAAATACCGTTGATTTCCACCAATAGTCCTCCCTTATTCGCACTGAGCACCTTAGTGGAAACTTTGTCTTGCGTATCGCGTTTGCTTTCAATATCATCCCAGGCTTTTTCATAAGAAGCTTCCCGAATGGAAAGCTCGACGTAACCTTCTTCGTTTTCTAAATCAATAATGGTGGCTTGCACTTGGTCACCCAATTTCAATTTGCCGTTGCCCAGGCCATCCTTAATTTCTTTGCCCAAAACAACTCCCGTGCCAAAGGGCGCCAGATCAAGATAAATTTCATTGGAAGACACTTCAATCACTTCTCCAATAACAGTGTCACCGATTTCCGGGAAATGAAAAGTGCTGCCTGAGAGCAGTTGCTTCATGAGGGAGTCTTTTTGTGTATCAGTTTCACTCTTTTCCGCTTTTTTTACAGTCTTAGCTTTCGGTTTAACGGCTTTCTCCACCGGAGCAGCCACTTCGTCTTCGATCTTGTCCACTTCTTGCGCGAGCAAATTGTCTAAAATACTTGCCATATTATTACTTTGTCTAAAATCTGCGAATAAGCACCAAAAATCGCTTAAATAGTTAAAAATGCTTTATATCAGCCTATAAAAGGCTGTGGATAACTTTTTATAAAAATAAAAAATCCCTTAAAAAGGACCTTATTAAGAACTTATCAACAGTTTTAAGGCTGTTGCCCAAGGGATTAACCCATCCCCGATTCAGTTTTCTTAATAATTAACCTAACTTACTTCTATAATATACACGCCGAAAATGGATATGTCAAATTTTGGCAAAAAAAACAACCCACGCGACTTTCACAGAATTTTTCCTCCTTTTTCTGTGAGGTCGCGGGGTTGGAATTGTGAGTAAGCAGGCTAGTTGACAGCTATATATCCTATTGCTTCTTGATATTTCTGCCAACTGACCAGACCTTTTTGACGATAAAAATCAAAGAGGTCAGATACCGTCATTGACGCAAGTAGTGTATAGCCGGCCGCGGCCAATTCATCTTTGCCGCCTTGTTGACGATCAATCAAAACAACTATGCCGACCACGATTGCGCCTTGAGACTCAATGGCCTTAATAGCCTCAATCTTTGTTTCAGCTTTTGTCACCAAGTCATCTACCAGGAGCACCCGTTCTCCTTTTTTGTACTCAAAGCCGGGGAGTGGGACTATTTTTCTGAAACCGTCGTCGTTATCCCTTTTTTCTAGTCGGATGATGCGGAAATCGCCTTGACACAAGCTACTGTCGTAATACTGCAGCTTTTCAATTGCATCAACAATAGGATCAGCGGCTCTTGGTATCGCGGCAATGGCATCGAATACGAAGCCACTTTCGGAAATTGTTTCTAAGCTGCATTCTGCGATCATCAGATAATCCTCTTCGACCAGTGGCCCTGGCTTGGTAGGATTATCCTTGTTTCTCAGGTGAATAAAGAACGGTGAAAGCGGAGCCGATGGGTTTTTCTCATGCAATTTAAGCTTGAAAGCGCCAAACTTAAACGCGCCTTTTTCAAAAATTCTTACAGCAGCTCTTTCTTGCTTCGGTGTCAACATAATATACTCTCCTTTCTTATGAGGTTGTGAGGTTGAGGATGATTTTGGGCAATGTTACGCGGCAAAATCATATTTGAACGGATAAATAATACCAGCAGCTTTAACTTCTGGCGCTTGATAAGCCTTGAATTCAGCTTTGCGGAATGTGGCAACCGCCTTAAGGGTGAGTTTTTCGACATCGCTGATTTTTCCAGTCCCACCCTGTTGTTTCATCCAAACAAACATCATCCCTGTCTCATTGGTAAAAGTGGCTCCTTGTCCGTTCCACTCTCCCTCACGAATAAGTTCCAGCATGATGTTTTCAAACTTTCCGCCCTGATTGCCAAAGCCAGGCACCCACCAGGTACCAGTCGGAAAAAGAGCACGAATCTTACCGGTAGCTAAATGAGTGGATCCGACAACCATGCCAAAAGGAGAAAGTCCCTGGTGAATCAGCCCATAATGCTCGGCCCAGTGATTTACATCTTCAGCTACGCACTCTTCCAGCGTCTTTCCGCGTCCTTCAAGCAGTTTTTGCTGGTAGTGCGGACCGCTGTCGTTGGACGTTTTGCACAAGACGACAATACCTTTTCCTTTTTCACGCATCAGTTCGAGACCGCGCGCTGGAATAAAGTTTTTCTTCCGCACTTCATCCAAAAGCGCGACGTCTTTGCCCATGTACACGTTTATATTCATCGTGTCATAGGGCAAGAAAGAATGCTTGATTCCTAGTTTTTGTTCAAGGTCACCGATAAAGCGGTTAAGATATCCGATCATAGTGGCGCCAAGATCGCCTCGTTTGCAGTCGTGCTGGTAGACAATTCTGATGTTATGCTTTTTTTCGAGTTTGCGTACAAAATCAACAACGCGCATCATCATGAAATCGCCTACCGGACCCCACCCCTGGTAAACTCCGTCTTGGTCCTTGAATGTTCGCAGTCCACATTCCTCAACCCAGAATCGGATCCTTTTTTTGGTATAGACCTCGGCAGCAGCTAGTAACTCTGCCATGATCCGTATCTGAGTTCGATTTTTCAAAGTTGTCATGGTAAGAAGAGTTCTATAATACTCAAACTCTTCTCCCTTTTTGATACGTCCATATACGGCTCGGTTTTGCTCGAGTCCATCAAAAAGATGCGGACACGGGCCTGGTGCGAGAAGCGTTCCTTGCTCTCTCTGAGCAAGGGCCAATTCGATATGAGCGTGTGTTACAGTCATTGGGGGTAACTTTTCCATAGTGCTTTCCTCTCTTACGTTTCGCATGATTGCGTTGTGACATTTGCCACCCTTCTTATTTTGACAAATTTAACTAAATTTGTTTTTTGGAACGAACTATCCCCCGCCCCATGCGGAGTTTTTTATTGAGTTTAAGGTATAGGAAAAATAAGGTTTTGTCAAAGATTTTGCGGGCAAAATAAAACCTCAACGACCCTGTCTAACAGAAGCGTCTGTTAGGGGCTGTTGAGGTTATCTGGCGTAAAATTACGCTGAAGCCGGTTAGCTCCCCGTTTTATTCCGCATGTTTGCTGCAAAAGAGCATATCAGGAGGCAATTCGCTTGACTAGATCCATTAAGTCTTTTTCTGCATCCGCGACTGCCTGCTTTTTTTGAACAAGAACCACTGCCTTTTGAACGATTCGTTTTCGGCGCCATAACAACTCCTTACATTAAGGTTGATTGAAAAACAGCCAATACGCTTAAAAGGTGCTGCAAAAACTATTTCTAAATTAGCTTTATTTATAATCTTTGTCAAATCTCGACAACCCCTTTTTTTAATGCTAAGCTAAAATAGTTAAAACTATATAATTTTACCAAGCTAATTCTATGATTATTCAATACTACGGTCATTCTTGCTTTAAATTAACCACCAAACCGGAAGGTCGCGGACAAGGCGATGTGAATGTTTTTTTTGATCCTTTCGACAAATCCATTGGTCTGCGACCGCCACAAGGCAGTGCTGATTTAGTCTTAATAAGCCACCATCATCCGGATCACGACAATGCCGCTGCCATCAAAGGCGAACCAAGTATCATTGATATCCCGGGAGAATATAGCGTCAAGGGCGTGAACATCGTAGGCTTGTCTTCTTTTCATGATGAAAAGGGTGGTGAAGAAAGAGGTTTAAACACTATTTATATCCTAGAATCAGAAGATTTGCGCGTGTGTCATTTGGGAGATCTGGGCGCTGATCTCAGCGAAAAACAATATGAAGCCATTTCCGGCGTCGACATTCTGATGATTCCGGTCGGCGGAAACTACACTATTGATGGAGCTAGAGCGGCCAAAATGGTAAAGAAAATTGAACCGCGCGTGGTTATCCCCATGCATTTCAAAACGAAGGGTGTGACTGCCGACATCACGGATGAGAAAAGTTTTTGTGATGAAATCGGCAATTGTCCGACCGAGCGAGTGGCCAAATTGAATTTCAAGAAAAAAGACGCCGAGGACAAGAAAATGGAAGTGATTATTATGGGCATGGAATAGTTTTATGAATATTAATAAAAAAATCGAAGAGATTAGACAACAACCGGAACATGTCCGTCTGCGCTGGGCATGGGGCATGACCGCGGGTTTTATGGTGGTCATCATATTTATCTGGATCATCCTTCTGAAAAGCCAGACATTTACCTTGCCGCAGAATCTTACCTCGGGAGATCCTGGCTTTTCCTCTGATTTCAATCAGCAAAAAAAATCCATCAAGGACGCCGTAGGTGAATTAAAGAGCGCCGTGGATAAAGCCCCACAACAAGAGACAGCTCCAGTTGGAAACAATACACCAGCTACAAGCGAAGGATTTAAGGCGAATTAAAAAATTTAAATATCAAAATAAGTTTAGGCCTTACGCGGTTGCCTCGGTCAACTGCGTAAGTCCTAAAATAAATTGACCGGCGTAGCCTATATTATGATAGGCTGTTTTTCCGGATTATAATTCATATCTATGACCAAAGAAATCAAAAAAACAACGACTGAAGTTGAAACGGGAGAAGAAACGGCAGTGCGTCAAAATGTGAGATCGCAAGAAATCACCACCGAAATCCAGCAATCCTATTTGGATTATGCCATGAGTGTCATCGTTTCTCGTGCTTTGCCGGATGTGCGCGACGGCCTGAAACCGGTCCACCGTCGCATTCTCTATTCCATGTGGAACACGGGCCTCCGCGCCAACGCCAAATTCAGAAAATCAGCCACGGTGGTTGGAGAAGTGTTGGGCAAATATCATCCGCATGGCGACGTAGCCGTATATGATTCGATGGTGCGCATGGCCCAAGATTTTTCTTTGCGTTATCCTTTGGTGCGAGGTCAAGGAAACTTTGGCTCGATGGACGGCGACGGCGCCGCGGCTTATCGTTATACGGAAGCCAAGCTTTCCGCCATTGCGGAAGAAATGCTTATCGATATCGAGAAAAACACCGTGGATTTTGTGCCTAACTTTGACGGCCAGCACAAAGAGCCGACTGTCTTGCCTTCCGGCTTGCCACAACTGCTTCTGAACGGTTCGATGGGCATCGCCGTGGGCATGGCCACCAACATTCCTCCGCACAACATTACAGAAATAATCGACGGCGTTAATCAATTGATTGATAATCCCGAGGCGACCATCGAAGACCTGTGCGAATCAATCAAAGGACCTGACTTCCCGACCGGCGGCATTATTTATAATAAGAAAGATATTGTCGAGGCCTACAAGACTGGCCGCGGAAAAATTTTGACACGAGCCAAGGCGGAAGTAGTGGAAACCAAAGCGGGCGCCTTTCAGATTATCATTTCAGAAATGACTTACGCCACCAATAAATCCACTTTGATTGAAAAAATGGCGGACTTGGTGAACAGCGGCAAAATTGTCGGTATCCGTGATTTACGTGATGAATCCGATAAGGACGGCGTGCGTATCGTGGTGGATCTGAAGAAAGACGCTTATCCACAAAAAGTTTTAAACAAACTCTACGCGTTGACTGATTTACAAAAAAACTTCGGCGTGAATATGCTCGCCTTGGTCGGCGGTATCGAGCCACAAGTGCTCAACCTAAAAACCATTCTGGAAGAATACATCGCGCACCGAAAAATTGTCATCACGAGAAGAACCAAATTTGACCTGGACAAAGCCCGCGATCGAGCGCACATTTTGGAAGGCTTGAAAATTGCCCTGGATAATATTGACGCCGTCATCGAAACTATCAAAAAATCTCCCACCAAAGAAGAGGCGCATGTCAATTTGATGAAAAAATTCCGCTTGTCTGAACGCCAAACGACCGCCATTTTGGAGATGCGCTTACAAACCTTGGCCGGCTTGGAAAGAAAGAAAATCGAAGATGAATTAAAAGAAAAAATGCGCCTCATCGCTGAACTGGAAGCCATTCTAAAGAGCGAAAATAAAATCCTCAGCATTGTAAAAGACGAGCTAGGAAAAGTAAAAGAAAAATATGGCGACGAAAGAAAAACGAAAGTGGTCAAGGGTGGAATTTCTGAATTTAAACAAGAAGATTTAGTCCCCAATGAAGAGGCCATCATCACGATTTCCAAAGAAGGCTACGTCAAACGCATGAACCCAACCGTCTACAAAGTGCAAAATCGCGGCGGCAAAGGCGTGATTGGAGCCACCACCAAAGAAGGTGATGCTATTGAAAAAGTTTTGGGCATCATGACCCATGATAATCTCTTATTCTTCACCAATACCGGCAAAGTTTTCCAGACCAAGGCTTATGAAATTCCGGAATCATCCCGCACGGCTAAGGGACAGTCGGTCGTCAATTTCCTTTCTCTTTCCCAAGAAGAATCTGTCACGGCGGTTATCGCCTTCAATAAAGATGATCAATATAAATATTTGGTCATGACCACCGAAATGGGCACCGTGAAAAAAACCCAACTGGAAGAATTCGAAAATGTGCGACGCTCCGGCCTGATTTCCATCAACCTGGAAAAGGGCGATGCTCTGCGTTGGGTAGATGCTACCACTGGAGCAGATGAGTTGGTCATTACCACTTCTAACGGTCAAGCCATTCACTTTAAAGAAGCTGATGTCCGCCCGATGGGTCGCACGGCGGCTGGCGTACGCGGTATCAAACTAAAAAAAGATGATAAGGTGGTAGGCATGGATGTGCTTTTCAAAAACCAAAAAGGCAACCAGTTGCTCGTCATTTCTCAAAATGGCTATGGCAAAAGAACTGATCTAAAATCTTACAAAGTTCAAAAGCGCGGTGGCAGTGGTATCAAGACCGCCATGGTGACCACCAAGACTGGCAAGCTTATCGGCGCCACAGTCATCAATATGGACGCCCTTGACACTGACCTCATTCTCACTTCCGAGCAAGGCCAAATCATCCGCATCCCCCTGGCCAGCGTCTCTGTCCTTGGTCGCGCCACCCAAGGCGTCCGCGTCATGCGACCGCAACCGGGAGACAAAGTGTCTGCCAGCACAGTGCTTTAAATAATTCGGCCGTGAATTAAAAATAGACTATCCAATATGGATAGTCTATTTTTTATTATAAGATGACTAAATATGCCTTATACCAAACTGATTTAAGTGCACATTGCCGAGGCTTCACCTCTCGCTAGGCATAAGCGCTGTTGAGGTGAAGCCTCTGCGGAGAAGACCCTATTAATTAAGTTAATTTGGTATTATGCTAGGGAATGATAGTAACTATTATTCCCCGCCTAATCCTGCGATTACCCCGACAACTAGCCAAAAGAGTATTTGCCCTGGCCAGATATCCCAAAAATAATGATCAAAGAGCATAATAAAGATAAATCCCAGAAGAATCCCCTGAAAATAGACATAAATAGTTTTTGTTGACAAGTAATAATAATTATTGCATAATATATTGCGGCTTAGCTTGTCATCATTCGCTGTTTCATTCTGCTTCCTAGTGTTGTCCGGACAAGCCTCCTCCGGCCCACCACCAAATAAGCCTAAACCAATAGATTTCCCACAAACAAGCCTCCGTATTTTCAATTTTATCTTTTGGCCGCAAAAGTGACTCTTAGAAATAGAGTTCTGGCTCTCTATTGTTCCACGTGGAACAATAGAGAGTTTCTGTTTCTCAAAATGTTCCACGTGGAACATTTTGAGAAGGAATAAACCAAATAGAAAAAGGCCAAGGATACCTAGCTCGCTCCAGATCAAGATAAATACATTATGCACCGGCTGAAATTGCCACAATTCAATCGCATTTTTAGTGTATCGCGGCATATCAAGCACAAATTCTCCGGATCCCACTCCCCAAAAAACATTTTGCACAATCATTGCGTTTGAAATTTTCAAATAATATAGGCGTTCTCCTAATGATTTAAATAATAACGCATTAATATCGGGCTTAATTATGAACAACAAAGCCAGGGCAATAAGAACAATCAATATGCCTCTCCTGAATTGTTCCACGTGGAACAATTTGATTTTATCAGTTATCGGCTTGAGTGCGATAGTGCTACTTGGAATTGTTCCACGTGGAACAATAGGCTTATTTCTTGCTCTTAATAATTCTTTGACTATTTTTTTCAAATTGTTCCACGTGGAACAATTTGATTTTACCCCGATGAATGTAAGTGTCAATAATAAGCCCAGGCCTGCTGACTTAGAAAATGTAGCCAACAATGCTAACCCCTGTACGACCAATGCCCCATAAATAAGCCATAATTTCTTTAGTTCTACTTTTTGGGGCGAAAAGTAACTATCCGAAAGCGCCCTAGGAGCGTCTAATGTTCCACGTGGAACATTAGGTTGGTAGCCCTGGTTTAATTGCCCTACCATTGCTCCACAGGAAGAAAACGCCCCAGCGGCTTGGAATAAGGCGTGTTTTTTATATAGCATGGTCGCAACTATCGAAAACAATAAAAAACCACCCAAAATATTTGGGTGTGGGAACAATCCATAGGCACGGATATATTTATGGCCACTTAGGATAATTTTAGCCACACCTGGAATATCTGGGGATATAACGCTCTCTTTAAGCCAATACAGCCCAATTGAATGTTGGGCAATAAACTGCCCAATAGCTAAAATGGCCTGTAATGAGCCTAGCGCGATAATTAATGTTAAGAAATTGTTCCACGTGGAACAATTCGTCTTTGGTTGAATATTTTCACCAATTGTTCCACGTGGAACAATCGCTTGACATTCTGACCCTAATTGTTCCACGTGGAACAATGCTCTAGGAATAAATCTAAGTACTACATATAAATAGACTCCGTAAGCCTCCATTAGCTTAATAGATCTATATAAAGCGATCACTTGGTTTTGCGACCAAAAGATGGAGATAAAAGAAAATGCGGCTAATAGCAGGGGAATATACAAAATTGACCCACTTAAAATACTGGCACGAAGCCGTCTATATATTGACAAAGGCAAGACATTATTGCATAATAAAGAAAGTACTGTCAGTGCCAAAAATATATCAGAGATATATAGATATGCCCCGGCGTACTCATTAAACACGCCCCTAATTGGATAAAAAAACAAAACCTTGCGAACACCAAGAGGAAAAGTTAATAGAAATCCCAAGAAAAACCAAATATCTAATTGGTTTTTAATTTTGTTCCAGCAGCTAGAGATCGCTTCTTGCATAGCAGTCTTTATAATGATATTCCTATTATAAACTTAAATTGCGCAAATATCCATTGACCAGATGGATTAAATCGAATATGATTAGAATGTTGTTGAAAAATATCTGGGCCCTTAGCTCATCTGGTAGAGCGCATCCATGGCATGGATGAGGTGAGCGGTTCGAGTCCGCTAGGGTCCACCCATAATTTCAGAATGAGGTAGGAGGAGGTGACCCCGCCCGTGGCGGGGTAGAGTCTACGTTTTTTTTGGACGATTAGCTCAGTTGGTTAGAGCGTTCGATTCACATTCGAAAGGTCACTGGTTCGAGTCCAGTATCGTCCACCGTATAAATATCAGGTCGGGCCCATAGTTAAGTGGTACAACGCCGCATTCGCGTTGCGGAGGCGCGAGTTCGATTCTCGCTGGGTCCACAAATCAATCTATGGATCAAAATAAAAAAATTATTTTCTTTCCTGGCTGGATGTATTCTCCGGGATACTTTAAACTAGGTGAGGGGGTGGATATTTGGAGAAAAGAAGTGGATCTTGATAAATACGCGGAATATGGAATTATAGTTGGGCATAGTATGGGCGCGATAGTTGCGCTGAAACTGTGGAATATCCGTAAAAATAAAAAACTTATCTTAGTTAATCCGTTTTTGGGAAGAAGAAATTTTTCTAGAATTATTTTTGATTGGTTACTTTATGCGCTGAAGGAGGGCGCCTATACCAGAGAGAAAAGATTAAGCATAAAATATCTACTTAAAAATTTTAGAAAATTTTTTAATCTTGCAAAAGAAGATTATCTGAAAATATTAAACGAGATTCCAAAAGATAATATCAGCATATTGCATGGCGAGAAAGATCTGTTTTTATGCGGTAAAAATGAGTGTGATAAGTTGAGAGCGCTTGGTTTTGAGATTAAGGAAATCGCCCAGGCGGGTCATAATTGGCATGAGAATTTTGAAAAGGAAATAAAAAAAATGTCCTCATAGTTCAACGGATAGAACAAGGGACTCCTAAGCCCTAGATCCAAGTTCGATTCTTGGTGAGGACACAAATTGAAAACCGAATAAGCTATTTCTTTTGGCACTTCTTCAATTCTTCTCGTAAGCTGGCGGCATGCCGCTCAGTGTCTTTATTTAATCTTTGTAAGACATCTTTAACAGACGCTTCCGTGGGAATGAAAATTTCAAAGCATTTTTTTTCCAGCATGGATTGCTCCACGCGGAGAGCAATTTTGATAGCTTCCAGATGAATAGGGGTGTTATTCTCCGCTTCAATTATCTTCTCCGCTACAAAATCACTAATATATTTGATTATTCCGCGGGAAAAATTATTCTCTTCGAAATAAGCTTCGTCATGGCTCGTTTCTGCAAAAGCTCCGGCAATGGCCTTGGCGTGAGCGATTTCTTCTTGAGAGAGTTGCTCCCAAAAAGGAGCGTACTCCGGTAGGTTTTTAGCATACAAGCTATAAAGAAGACTAATATTAAGTTCATTTTCTTCAAAAAGCTTGATGATGGATTTTTTTGTTTCGGGCATATTTTTGCCTAAATATTAATATTTGAATTATAGCGCAAATTAGTAGAATACAAAAGCAAGAAGTCACCACGCATGCTTGCATAAAAAAATGTTTTTTTATATATTTAGAGAGTAGTTCACACCTTATAAACAGCCTTATCCACTTTTTACCTAGTTGCTTATCTTTTTTTATGATATACTTTTCTAAATGGTCCTTATTTAGCCTTGTTTTTCTTAAAAATCAATGACTCAACTAACAAATAACGAACTCTGGCAGGCGGCCCTAGGGGAAATAGAGCTTTCAATTTCTAAGGCCAATTTCATCACCTGGTTCAAAAACACCTCGATTCTTTCTATAAAAAATGGCCAAGTTACTATTGGGGTGCCCAATGGGTTTGCTAAGGAATGGCTGGAAAATAAGTATAATATCTATATTCTAAGGGCGCTCAAAAACATTCAAGATGACATCACCTCTGTGTCATGCACTATTGCCTCAAATCAGGAGCGTTCTTTTGTCATTAAGGAGCCCTCAGTCGATGCTGTCTTACATCCTAAAAAGATTATCCAATATACTGAAAAAAAGCCAGTGTTTAATCAAGAAGCCAATTTAAACCCGAAATATACCTTTGATAAATTTATTATTGGCGGCAGCAACGAACTAGCCCGCGCTGCGTGCTACGCCGTATCTCAAAATGTGGGTCGCATCTATAATCCGCTGTTTATTTATGGTGGGGTGGGCCTGGGAAAAACTCATCTCATCCAATCCATTGGCAATGAGATTCTAAAAAACAATCCCCAATTAAAAATAAAATATATCTCCTCAGAAAGATTCACTACCGAGCTGATTGACTCTATAAAAAACAGGAAAATTGATGAATTTAAGAGTGAATATCAACAAATAGACCTACTTATCATCGATGACATTCAATTTATTTCCGGCAAAGAAAAGACCCAGGAGGAATTTTTTCATATTTTCAATTCCCTCTATCAGAAAAATAAACAGATCGTCCTTACAAGCGATCGCCCGCCCAAAGCCATCCAAATCCTGGAGGAGCGGCTTCTTTCCCGCTTTGAAGGAGGGATGATTGCTGATATTTCTAAGCCTGATTTAGAAACTAGACTAGCCATCTTACACCAAAAATCAGCGGCTACTAATTTAAAAATAGATGCTGACGCCCTGGAGTTTATCGCGACTAATATAAAAAATAATGTCCGAGAATTAGAGGGAGCCTTAAATCGTGTTTCGGTTAGCGCTCAACTAACTAAAAAAGAGCTTACCCTAGCCTATACTAAGAAAATTTTATCTGATCTTCTTTCGAGTGGGAAAAGAAAGGGGATTACCCATAAACACATCTTTAAAGTTGTTTCTGATTTTTATGAAATAAATCAGGACGACTTAATCGCTAAAAACAGAAAAAAGGAAATTTCTAAGCCTCGCCAAGTGACAATGTTTCTTATGCGAAGCGAATTGCAGTATTCTTATCCTGGTATTGGGGATAAATTAGGTGGCCGAGATCACACTACCGCTCTTTATGCTTATGAAAAAATTTCCAAAGAACTCAAGACTGATGAAAAATTAAATGAAGAAATAACTCACCTCCGCGATCAGCTCTACTCTTTAAGTAGCTAGATATCCCTATTTCGTGAATAAGATGTGTATAACTCCTTAATATTCCTGTCTATATCCCTGCGATTAAGTCCCCAATATGGTTGTGTGTAAGGTGAGACTCGTTTCCAAAAGATAATTTATTTGTTTTTTATACCCGGGTCTAGGTTATTGTATCCTTATCACTATCCTCTTATTATTAACACTTTTTTTGTTTATAATAAGCCATTAAACTCACTTATCCCCAGAAATCAGTTTCTCTAATAATAACTAATACTATTAT
>CAIKZD010000018.1 GCA_903831805.1 uncultured bacterium | reverse complement strand
GTATGTTTGCTACACTGGAACAAAGAGATGTAGATGAGAAGGCAAAGCTCATCAATGAGCGACCGAGAAAAAGACATGCCTATTTAACCCCTTACGAGATTTTTGTGGAAGGTAAAATTGCAGTTCAGGCTAGAATGTAGCCTCGCTCCGCCGGAATTTTTGACGGCTTGATAATTTTAATAATTTCCGCTAGGCTAGATTAAGTTAAGTATGGCCTCATCGTCTAGCGGCTAGGACATCAGGTTCTCATCCTGGAAACAGGGGTTCGATTCCCCTTGAGGCTACCAAGAAAAATTCTCCCTAAAGGAGAATTTTTTTGTTTGTTAAGGGTCTTAAGTAAGCGCAAGGGGGGATAGCTGAAATTGATAACTTTATAAAGTCACGAGATATTGACAAAGTTTATAAAGTTTGTCAAAGGCCTCAAACAAGCGTAAGATAGAGGTGGGTAGGGAGATACCCACCCGGGTACCCACCTAATAAATAAAAACAAAAGATATGAACGAGCTTATAAATATAAAAGTTATCCAAAAAGATTTCAACGGTGAGAAGAAAAGATTTGTGAATGCCAGAGAATTACATTCTTGGCTGGGTGTGGGTAAAAGATTTGCCACATGGATTACTGATAGGATAAAAAAGTATGATTTTGTGGAAAATTTAGATTATTTTACATCCATTCCCATTTCTGGGAATGGAGAAATCCCCTCAAATAAAGGAAAAATAAAAGACCCTAAAACCGGAAAAGTTGTAGCTCGGGATTATATCATTTCTGTAGATATGGCCAAAGAATTAGCGATGCTTGAGAATAGTGATATTGGTAAAAAGGTTAGAAAATATTTTATTAGGGTAGAAGGCGATTTCAAAAAAGTGATGCAGATTGCGACGATGGATCCGAAATTCATCAATCAATTGGCTAGCCAGTTTCTTGAAACGCGGGAAGAAACGAAAGAATATCGGCGGGATTTCACTGATTGTATAAAGGATTTTGTGGCGGTGAAAAATTATGGAACATATACCGATATGCTGTATAGCTTTTTGTTTTTAGAAAGAGCCAAGGAATACCGTAAGCTTTTAAATTTAGTGAAAAAAGATCTGACCAGAAATTCGATGTATGAAGAAATAATCCTGATCATTGGGGCGTTTGAAACAGGACTGGCCGGAGAAGTAGAAAAGAAATTCAAAAAACTTGGCAGACTGCTGACACAAAGAGAATTTGAAAAAATATTTAATGAATTTTCGTCGCAAAGGAATTGGTTAGTATATCAAAAAAGAGCGCGGAATATTATGGCGACTTATGACGAAGAGCTGCGCAGAATTAAACACCCAAAGCTGATTAATTACCGAAAAGAATTCAGTCAGGAGGATATCCAGAAACTTTTAACGTAATAACCCACCTAAGAAATAAAAATAAAAAATATGATAAATAAAAAATCAAACGAGAAAAATGTCAGGAAGTTGGCGAAGATCGGCAAACAATCCGTCGGCGTGACGTTGCCGATTGAAGACGCGCGGTCTCTCGGTTGGCGGAAAGGCCAGAAGCTTTCCATAAAAAGAATAAAGGGCGGGTTTGAGGTGAGGGACTGGAGGGGATAGGAGATGAATCCAGGAAGCTAGAGTCTCTTATGCTATAATTATAAAAACATAACCAACTTAAAAATATGGAAAAATTTTTAGAAATTAGGCATGTGGCTGAATCAGCTAGAGAGGCTGGTTTGGATAAAGCTGAACGCAGGAGACTTGTTGAAGAAGGGGATGATTATGTGAACGAGATAATAATGAAATCGCATCCTGAAAAAATATCCAGTGACGAAGATGAAAAATATTATTCAGGAGAGAAAGTTCACAATAGCGATAAGTTCTTTGATTTTATGGAAGGAAGTGACGAAGGTAGGCATGTCGCGTTAGGACTAGGAGCGGTTTTTAGGAAATATGGAAGCAAAGAAAGGAAAGCGAGCAGGGAAACGCTAATGGCAGACGAGGGGCGATTGGTGTCGGTAGCCATAAAATATTTTGAAGACTGGTTTTATAAGGGTACATTTTTGAAAAAATTCGAAAAGGAACCAGACAGGGAAAACTATCATGCCATCAGTGCTTTTATCGTCAATCAATTGGCAAAGATAAAAGAAGTGCGTGAAAATAACGAATTAGTGAAAGGGTTTGACACGCAAAAATTGGAGCAACTAATTGGTGATGTCGAGGCTTTTGCGGAAGAATATTTGACGGAAGAAAATTTGAAGAAGAGGTTTGAAGAAAGAGCGGATGCTATTAAGGCTATGGAAGATGAGCTCCAGCCATTGCAAACGAAGGCTGAACCATTCAATCAAAAAATCAATAAAGCTGAAGATGGTTTTAAATCAGATTATGCAAAAATTTGTGAATTATTAAAACAAGCTGATTCTAATCCCAATTTCAGCAATGAGGAAAAAGAATCGCTGCAACGTCTCGGTGACATTTTAGAAGAGTTTGATGAGTTCAGTTATTCAATGCATCAGACAGAGGTGCAGCATATCTTATTAAGCAATGGCGGAACGCTAATGGATGCTTTGAAAAAACGGATAAGTTATACAATCAAACATGGATACTATGAAACTGAAGCTGAACGTGATAAGAATGAAACAAGGAGTCAAAATGCCCTAAGGGAAGTTGGGAGAATTGAAGTTCTTCTGCAAAAAAAATTTAAGAGCAGCGAAAATTCTCAAGAGCATAAAACCAAAGTAAAGCCGCAAAAAGTATCTGGGTTTGCAGCGCTGGGTGGATTGAAAGAAGGCATTGGAGAAAAAGAGACAATAAAATTGTTGGAAGGTTTAGTTGGTGAATCCTGGAATAAAGCAAGAAATTCTTTGAATGAACAATATAGGTTGAAGGACGAAGTGGTTGACGGGTGGGAAATCTCTCGTAAAAAAGGCGCAGTCAGGGAGCTGGAACTGGAATTGCAGCGCGCCCGAGATCTATATGTCGACAGAAAAAAAATAAGACAGGCTCTGGGTGAGTCTGTTGCAAGTGTCAGAGAATCATTGAAAAGTCCGGCTGGAGATCTCTATTTGCTAAAGACCATTATAATTGCGGCGGCGGAACAGGCAGCTTACAATAAAGGTAAAAAATTCCCAGATTTCTATCCTGATAAAAATATAAGTAAGACTTCCAGGCAGGATATGGTTTTTAATTTTGGAAGTTCTTATAGATTGTCTGGAAATGAGGGCAACGGCGATTATACGAAGGTACATTTCGAACCGTTTCACATTCCTTTTGCTCAATTTGTTGTAGAGATGATGAAGGATAAGGTGAGATAGATTTTACACTAGGATGAGCCGAGGACCCGTCCTCAGCTGGGTTAAACGGGCAGGCTGTGGATAACCATTTTACTGCGTTCAGTAAAATGGTCGAAATTGGTTCAAATACGGTGCGTCAGGTAAAAAATTGGAAGCTGGATCGCTACGCATGTTACTTGATAGCCCAAAACGGAGACCCGAAAAAACAGGAAATTGCCATGGCACAAACATATTTCGCGATTCAGACAAGAAAGCAAGCGATTGCTTAATGGCACGCGGTCCTGTATAATCTAAAATGGATTTGAAAAGCTTTTTAAGAGATTTTTCTGCCTAATAGAGCATTAACTTTTAGTTTATGGATGTTGTTGAAGCATTGAAAAAATATCGGCAAAGGGTCGACCCGGCTTTGAAAGTTTATTTTGAAAAAAAAATAAAACAAGCCGAAAAAATTGATCGGTTGGCGGCCGAGACGGTGAAAATCATCGCTGATTTTACGCTGGCCGGCGGCAAACGGATCCGCCCAGCCTTGGTCTATTACGGCTATTTGGCAGCCGGTGGCCGCGACGCGCAAAAAATTGTGGAAGCGTCCATGGGCATCGAGCTTATTCATAGTTTTTTGCTCATCCATGACGACATCATCGACCGGGATGCCACGCGCCATGGCGCGCCGACGGTGCATGAAAGATACAAAAAAATTGGTCGCCGAATTGCACCCGAGAAAGATAGTCTCCATTTCGGCAACTCGATGGCTATGATTGCCGGCGATACGGCTTCCTCGATGGCTTATGAGATAATTTTCAATACGGAATTTCCTTCTGAAACCATTTTGCGGGCGTTGAATAAACTGCAAGAGATCGTGTATGTGACTATTCCGGGTGAGATGCTGGATGTTATGATGGAAATGAAGGGCAAGGCTACGGAGAAAGAAATTCTGCGCATGTTTGAAGGCAAGACTTCGCGCTACACCTTTGAAGGGCCGTTGCATTTGGGCGCGGTTTTGGCCGGCGCGGACGAAAAAATATTCGCCGGTTTGACGGCCTATGCTCTGCCGCTCGGCAAAGCTTTCCAGATCAGGGACGACATCATCGGACTTTTTGGTTCGGAGAAAAAAATCGGGAAACCGATCGGCTCGGATGTGATCGAAGGCAAGCAAACTATTCTACTTATCAAAGCTTTGGAGAAAGGTAATCGACAGCAAAAAGCCATGCTGAAAAAATATCTAGGGAAGAAGGATCTGAACGCTAAAGAATTGGAGGAATTTCGTGAAATCATCCGCGCCACCGGTTCTTTGACCTATAGCCAAGAGCTGTCGCAAGCGTTGGTGGGCGAAGCCAAAGAGGCTCTTGGCCGGATTGAATTCAAAAACAAAAACGCCCGTGAATTTATGGCAGCTTTGGCGGATTATATCATCGTACGGGAAGTGTAGACAGTGGTTTGGCAGGGTTGATTTTCTTTTGTTTTTGCTTTATTATTTATCCATATCTTTTATTCTAAAAAGCAACCAATTTTATGCAAAATGAACTGAGCGGATTGCCGCGGCATGTGGCAATCATTCCGGATGGTAACCGGCGTTGGGCTAGGGAAAGAGGTTTGAAACCTTGGGAAGGCCACGAAGCGGGTGCAAAAAATCTGGAACAACTGATCGAAACGGCCACGGAAAAAGGAATTATATGTTTGTCTGTGTGGGGCTCTTCGATGGACAATCTGTTGAAGCGGCCGGTAATGGAGAAGAAGGCGTTACTGGATATTTACAAAAGATATTTTGAAAAACTGCTCACTGAGAGTAAGATCCATGAAAATGAAGTCAAGGTGAATATGATCGGGCGGTGGGAAGAACAGTTTCCGGAATCTCTCAAAAAAACTATCTATGAAGTAATTGACAAGACGAAGCATTACAAAAAACGGATGCTCAATTTTATGCTGGCCTATTCCGGAACGGATGATATGCTCTCGGCTATCCAAAAAATCAACGATCAATGCGTGGCCGGCACGCAAGTTACTGAGCGCATGTTGAAAGAAAATCTGATGACGGCGGAATTGGCCCCGGTGGATTTCATGATTAGGACAGGCGGCGAGCCGCATAATTCTAATGGTTTTCTGATGTGGGAGGCGGCGGACGCTCAACTATATTTTTTTGAAAAAAGCTTTCCCGATTTCGATAGCCGAGAATTTGAAAAAGCGCTGGAAGAATACGCGAGAAGAAGTCGACGGTTTGGAGAATAAAATCAGGTTAGCGTTGTATCATAGTAGTATTTTAATAAAGTAACAAAAATAATTAATCCTAATAACATATATTAGACATGCTAATACGACAAAATATTAACATGCTAATATGACAAATGCATTATGGAAATAGTTTTCACCGATCAAAATTTTGATCAAGAAGTCATGAAGAGCGACAAGCCTACACTAGTTGATTTTTGGGCTCCGTGGTGCGGACCCTGCCAGATGATGGGACCGATCGTGGCGGAATTGGCCGGCGAATTGGGAGAGAAGGCTAAGATCGGCAAATTGAATGTGGATGAAAATCCGGTCACAGCCCAAACTTTTACCGTGATGTCCATCCCGACCATCATGATTTTTAAGGGTGGCAAAATGGTGCAGAAATTGGTCGGCGTGCAATCTAAGGAAGCGTTGCGGGAAGCGTTGGAAAAAATATAAAAACATATTAAAATGCTGAATGCTAAAATGGATAAGGTTTATGACTTGATCATCATTGGCGCCGGTCCGGCCGGGTTGGCAGCTTCGGTGTATGCTTCGCGTTACAAATTGGAGCATCTTATTTTCGGCGCGGAAGCTGGCGGGCAGATGAATGAGATTTATGATATTGAAAATTGGCCGGGGGACACGCGCATAAGCGGACATGATTTGATTGCGCGCTTCGTGTCGCATGTGGAAAATTATGGCGTTAAAATCAAAAAAGAGTCAGTTGGATCTGTCCGTAAGAATGATGAGGGCTTGTTCGTCGTGGAAACGTCACGCGAAACTTATTTGTCCCGAACGCTGATTCTATCCATGGGTGCCAAAGCCCGCAAGATGAACATCCCGGGCGAAAAAGAATTTACCGGGTGCGGAGTGTCATATTGCGCCACGTGCGACGCCGGATTTTTTCGTGACAAAATTGTAGCGGTGGTGGGCGGCGGCAACAGCGCGGCGGTGGTAGCTTTGGAATTGGTGGATTTTGCGGCCAAAGTCTATCTGGTCAGTGTGGAAGAAAAATTGACGGCCGAACCGGCTTGGTTGGAAAAAATTGCGGCTAGTCCAAAGATAGAAGTGATCAAAGATACACACGTCTTGGAAATCAAAGGCGAAGGCAAAGTGGAAAAAATAGTTTTGGACAAAGTGCATGAAGACAGGACATACCTCTCGGTGGACGGCGTGTTTATCGAAGTGGGCACCGAACCGGGAGTGGAACTGGCGCAGAAAATCGGCGTGGTCATTGACGCGCAAAATTATATTTACGTCAAAGAAGATATGAGCACCAATGTCCCGGGCTGTTTTGCGGCCGGCGACATCACGACTGGTTCGAATAAATTCCGCCAAGTCTTGACGGCGGCGGCCGAAGGCTCAATCGCGGCCAACGGAGCTTATAAACAAGTGAAATTAAATCAGCCGCTAACTAAAACAATATGAACGCTATCCAACTTTCCAAAAAATTAGGTGGCAAAATTGAAATCAGAAGTAAGCTTAAACTGACGAAAGATAATTTAGCGGTTTTGTATACGCCCGGCGTGGCGGATGTGTCGCGCGCCATTGCCAAAAACAAAAAACTGGCGCGGGAATATACCGTCAAAAAAAATATGGTGGCGGTCATCTCAGACGGCTCGGCGGTTTTGGGCTTGGGCAATATCGGTCCGGAAGCGGCGCTGCCGGTGATGGAAGGCAAAGCGCTTTTGTTCAAAGAGCTGGCCGGGGTGGACGCTGTGCCGCTGGTGCTGGCTACACAAGACACGGAAGAGATCATTAGAATCGTGAAAGCGGTGGCACCCACGTTTGGCGGCATCAATCTGGAAGATATTTCGGCCCCGCGATGTTTTGAAATTGAAGAACGTTTGAAAAAAGAATTGGACATCCCGGTGATGCATGATGACCAACATGGTACGGCCATCATAGTTTTGGCGGGACTTATTAACGCCCTTAAGGTTGTAGCCAAAAAAATGGCGAAAATAAAAATTGTCATTAGCGGCACGGGTGCGGCTGGCGTGGCCATTGCCAAGTTGCTCATGGCCGCTGACGCGAAAAATATCATTATGGTTGATAGTCAGGGCATTATTTTTAAAGAAAGAGCTGGTGGGTTGAATGCTTCCAAAATGGAAATCGCGCACCTTACCAACCCGGAAAATTTGCAAGGGACGATTCATGAAGCCCTTCGGCAGGCGGATGTTTTTATCGGTGTTTCGGCGCCGAACCTTTTGGCCGCGGCGGATATCTCCGTGATGGCGCGTTCGGCGATTGTTTTTGCGATGGCCAATCCGGTCCCGGAAATTATGCCGGCGGCGGCGCACGCCGGAGGAGCGGTAATTGTGGCCACTGGGCGTTCAGATTTCGCCAATCAATTGAATAACGTGTTGGTTTTCCCCGGGGTTTTCCGTGGAGCGTTGGATAATAATATTAAGACTATCACGCAAAAACATAAAATTGCGGCGGCGCAAGCTATCGCCGAGTTGATAAAAAATCCTAAAAGTGGTAAAATAATACCAGCAGCTTTGGACAGGCGAGTGGTCAAAGCCGTGGCGAATGTCTTTCGAAAAAAGTCTTTAAAATAAAAATAAATAAATAAATTATGGATTCATACATCGAGTAAGCGTGTATTAAATTCGTAATTAGTAAAGCATGCATGAAGATTTATAAACAAAAAATCGATTTGCAAACCACGACGCAGATCGAGTTTATCGACATCACTAAGCAAGTGGAAGAGATTGTGGCGGCTAGCGGGATTCGGGAAGGTCAAGTGTTGATTTTTTCCACCCACACGACGTCAAGCATCATCATCAACCACAATGAGCCGATGCTCATCCAGGATTTTATGCGCACACTCTACCGGCTAGTGCCGGTGTCGGATCGTTATTCACATGACTTATTTGAGCTTAATCGTGCCTACACATCGGACGGCCGTAGTAATGGTCATTCGCATTGCAAAGCTATTCTGCTCGGTGGCAGCCAGACGGTGCCGATTGAAAAAGGCCAGATGATGAAAACCGAAAAACAAAGCATCTTTTACGTAGAAATGGACGGCGCCAGGAAGCGCGATGCCATTGTGCAAGTCATCGGACTATAAAATCAAATGACATTTTTCAGAAAAACTATCCTAACGTTTTTGTTTGTGCTTCTGATTGCTCTCGGAAGTGTTTTTTATTTGCGAGCCCAGGTATATTATTCGCACGGATCAGCCACTGATCAGAAAATGTTTGAAATCCAAAAAGGCGAAGGCAACGCGGAAATCACAGCGCGCTTGGAAAGCGAAGGGCTCATATCTTGGAAATATTATTTCTATTATTACATCCGTTCGCACGGCTTAATCAACAAGATTATGCCCGGCGAATATCAACTGTCCGGGGCAATGACTATTCCGGAAATCGCCATTGCAATTACGACTGCGCAAGAACAATTCGTGAAAATCACTTTCCCGGAAGGTTTTACGGCCGCCCAGATGGCAGCCCGCCTCACGGCCAATGCTTTGCCGGGCGATGAATTTTTGCAGCTGGTGCAAAACCCGGGCGATTTCAAAAAACGTTACGATTATTTGACGCCGGAGAAGGTGAAAACTTTGGAAGGCTATCTTTTTCCCGATACTTATTTTTTCAAAAAAGATGTGACCGCCGCCAATATTATCGGCCGGCTTTTGGACACTTTTGATAAGAATCTGACGGCGCAGATGAGAACTGACGCCGCGGCGCAAAAAAGATCGGTCAGTGATGCGGTGAACATGGCCAGCATCTTGCAAAAGGAAGTGCAGACGCCATCTGATATGAAAACCGTCAGTGGTATTTTTTGGAAAAGAGCGGACGCCGGTGCTCGGTTGCAAAGTGATGCGACCTTGTCATATATTTTGAATGATAAAGTTGATCAGCATAACGCCAAAGAACTGGCCACTGATTCGCCCTACAATTCCTATCTCAATGCCGGCCTGCCGCCCGGACCAATCAGTAATCCCGGCGTAGATGCCCTTATTGCGGCCATCAGTCCGACCGCTTCGCCCTATAACTATTTCCTGACGGCCACCGTCGATGGAATAAAAAAGGTGGTTTATGCCGCCACCTATGACGAACACGTAGCTAATAAGCAGAAATACGGGTTGTAAATTTATTTAATCATACGAAAATGGAAAATAAAAATATTGTTAATCCTCGGATTGCAGAACGTAAAAAAACCGGTCCGCATTTGACTAAAGATGAACATATCGGATTTAATGGATGGCTCGCACTGCTTATCACTAATTCTGTCAGCACGATGTGGTGTGCTTACATTTTTGCAGCTATTGCGCTCATCAGTTTGCCAGCGGCTATTCGGGGAGGAACTGCTACTTTGGTATCATGGGTGGCGCAAACATTTTTGCAGCTAGTCCTGCTTTCAGTGATTATGGTCGGTCAAAAAGTGGCCGCCGCTGCTTCTGATAAGCAAGCCTTGCAAACATATGAAGATGCGGAAGCCCTTTTAAAGATGCAAGACGAGATTCACAGTTTGATCAAGATCAATAATGAGATGACAGAGGAAATTCATGCGCTTGTAGTTAAGAAATAGGAATAAAATAGACTTTAAATAAAAAATTTACAGAATTTATAGTTATGAGTCAAGAGCTGTACAGTTTGCCATTAGAAATAAAATCATCAGCTTCCGCGAGAAGCTGGATAATGCTAGCCCTGTTTGCCGTAGTTACAATTTTTGGAGCAGGTGATTTAGGTGAAAATTATTCTCAAACCAAATTGCTGCTTTTCGCGGCAATGATTTTTGTTGATTTTGTGGCTGTGTTTTTTCTTCTTTTAAACAAGATAATTATTATGGAAGACAGGCTCATAAATAAAGTTTCCCTAATTAGAGAAGACGCGTTCTATTTTTCTGATGTAAAAGGATTTAGATATGACGCTGGTCCATTTTTTGAGAATTGGCCGGCGATAGTTTTTTTAAAAAATGATGGACATTTTTCACAAAGAATATACGTCGGTTTTTTTAGACAGCAGGATGTTGACCTTATCGTAGCTAGCCTAAGCGAAAAAATTGAAAGAGTGGATGCGAAAGCCAGCTAATTTATCGAGAATGTACAGGGGTTATAAATTTTAGCGGTCTGATTGCTCTAACGCGGCTGGACCGCTTTTTTGCTTCAGATTTAGAATTAGATTGCAAAGCAAAAATAAAAATGATACTATATCATCAATATTAGTGTCATTCCTGCGAAAGCAGGAATCCAGGCGTGAATTATTAAGTTTCTTCACTAGATTCCCGCCTACGTGGGAATGACAAAGTTTAAGAATATGAAGAATAATAATACGAACAACATTCCTTTGGCTGACAAAATCCGCCCAGACGACATGACGGAATTTTTCGGGCAGGAAGAACTTCTGGGTCAGAAATCTTTTCTGTATTCCGCCATCCAGAATGATCGTGTGCCGTCGATGATTTTTTGGGGTCCGCCGGGGTGCGGCAAGACGACGCTGGCGCACATCATCGCCGAATCTACTGATGCAGAGTTCATCCAACTGAGCGCGGTGGCCAGTGGCAAAAAAGATTTGCTGCAAGTTTTGGAAAAAGCTAAAAATAATCTGTTGCAGAATAAAAAAACCATTCTCTTCATCGACGAGATTCATCGTTGGACCAAGACGCAGCAAGATGCCCTGCTCCCGGCGGTGGAAAAGGGGATTGTGACGCTCATTGGAGCCACCACGGAGAATCCCAGTTTTGAAGTGAACTCGGCGCTCCTCAGCCGGGCGCGAGTGTTTGTGTTTAAAAAACTGGAAACTGAAGATTTGGAAAAAATTCTCACCCGTGCGATCAAAAAAAATTATCCAGGACTCCAAATTAAAAAAGACATTATAAAATTTATCGCAAATTTCAGCAACGGAGACGCTCGCTCGGCGCTCAATACTTTGGAAGCGGCCGCGGGACAGAAAAATAACATTACAATTGAATCAATCAAACAAATCTTGCAAAAATCGCATTTGCTTTATGACAAGAATGGTGAAGAGCATTACAATATCATTTCGGCTTTACATAAATCGATGCGCGGCGGAGATGCCAACGCGGCGGTCTATTGGTTGGCACGCATGCTCGAAGGTGGGGAAGACCCGCTTTATATAGCACGTCGCTTAGTGCGTTTCGCCTCGGAAGACGTGGGCCTCGCCAATAACACGGCGCTCCTGGTGGCCAACGCCGTTTATGACGCTTGTCATAAATTGGGTATGCCGGAATGTTCGGTTCACTTGGCGCAGTGTGTGATTTATTTGGCCAAAAGCAAAAAAGATGTCACGGCCTACTTGGCTTATAGCAAAGCTAAGGAAGATGTGGATCGATATGGCAATCTCGGCGTGCCGCTCCACATCCGGAACGCCCCGACCAAATTGATGAAAGACTTGGATTACGGGAAAAATTACAAATATACGCCCCTGGAGGATAGCAGTGGGCAAAAATATTTGCCAGAAGAATTGACGGGGCGGAAATATGTGTAAAAACACCGGGCTCTTGGCAGGCTTAAAAAATAATGATATGCTGTTATTGTCAGAATGAATGAAAGATAACATCCTAAATCCCAAACGGTTTGAATCTGAGAAATAAATTAAAATTAAAATTTTTTGCCGTGATACTCTTAGCCCTGGCCGCCGGGTTGGTTTCGTATCCGCGCGCAGTAGCTAGAATTCCGCGAGTGTATGACGCTCTTAACAAATTGCAAATCAAACAAGGCTTGGATTTGCAAGGCGGTTTTCATTTGGAATATAAAGTGGATCTGTCGCAAGTGGAATCTGGCAAGCGAGCAGAGGCCCTGCAAGCCTTGCAATCTATCATTGAACATCGGGTGAACGCTTTCGGAGTGTCCGAGCCTTTGGTTTATATTAAAAAATCCGGGGCGGATGAGGTTTTGGTGGTGGAACTGGCTGGCGTGAAAGACATCAATCAAGCCAAGGAAATCATCCGAGAAACGCCCCTATTGGAATTCAAAGAAGAAAAAATTGATGCTTCCAATCAAATTCCGCAAGATGTCTTGGACAAACTGAACGCGCAGGCGCCGGCTAAAGCGGCGGATATTTTGAAACAAGCCCAAGGCGGGGCGGATTTTGCGCAACTGGCCAAAGATAATAGTCAAGATCCCGGGTCGAAAGACAATGGGGGAGATTTGGGCCTGGTGAAATCCGGTGAAATGGTACCGGAATTTAATAAGGCCTTGTTTGATCCTAATTTTAAAGACGGCACAATCTATCCGACAGTGGTGGAAACCCAATTTGGCTGGCATATTCTGAAAAAAATTGCCACGACCGGCAGTGGAGATACGCTCCAGGTGCACGCTGCGCATATTTTGATTGCCAAGGCCACCCAACCGGCGCCCAAAACTACCTATATTGATACGGGTTTGACCGGGAAAAATTTGAAAAATTCCAGTGTCGGGTTCAGCAGTCAAGCTTTGTCTGAACCGACGGTTAATTTGGAATTTGACGCCAAAGGGACAAAACTTTTAGCGGATATCTCACAAAGAAATATTGGCAAACCCTTAGCGATATTTTTAGATGGACAAATAGTGGAAGCTCCGACAGTTAGGTCGGCTTTGACGGATGGTCGCGCGGAAATTTCCGGTGGTTTTAAGACTGTGGCCGACGCACAGGCTCTGGTCAAGAGTTTAAATGAAGGCTCGTTACCGATTCCAATTGGTAATCCGATCTATGAACAACACGTGGATGCGTCTCTGGGGCAAGCCTCGCTGGCGTCCAGCCTCAAAGCCGGTGCCATTGGTCTGGCTATCGTTCTGCTCTTTATGATTATTTACTATCGCTACTTAGGATTAGTGGCGGCTATGGCCCTTCTGATTTATACCGCGCTTATGGTGGCGATTTTCAAAATTTCGCCGCTCACGCCCTGGGGCATTACTTTCACACTGTCTGGCATTGCCGGCTTCATATTGTCCATTGGAATGGCAGTGGATGCGAATGTGCTCATTTTCGAACGGACTAAGGAGGAATTTAGACGCGGGCGGGATATTTTGGCAGCGGTGGACGAAGGTTTCAAGCGCGCTTGGCCATCAATTCGGGACGGAAATTTTTCCACCATTCTTACCTCGCTTATTCTGGTGTGGGTGGGTACCGGTTTTGTCAAAGGCTTTGCTATCATTTTGATTACAGGTGTGGTGATGTCAATGTTTACAGCCATAGTGCTGGTGAAAATAATTTTGAAATTTACGCTGGGCAAATGGGCGGAGGACCGAATGTGGCTCATTGCGAGAGTGAAGAAAAACAAAGAAGCTAAATAAATTTTCTTATGATGCAGATTATTAATAAAAGAAAATATTTCTATGTCATTTCCGGCACGCTGGTGGCAGCTAGTTTAGTTATCTTGATTGTGTGGGGATTGAAATTTGGCATTGATTTCACCGGCGGCACAGAAATGAAAGTGCAGTTTTCGGCGGCTGTCCCAACTAACGCTGTTATTACTGATAAGCTGAGTGGGCTTAACTTGGATAGTTTAGTTATAAAAACTGCGGCGGATGGTACAGTAAATGTGGATTATCGCGCTTCTGATGATCAACTCAACCGCGATGTATTTTCCAAAATCAAAGAGCTGGATGCGGAGGCGACTCAGGTGAGTACGGATTTTATCGGTTCGACGGTTTCAGCGCAATTGAAAAGTAGCGCTATCGAAGCTTTGATCTTGGCGGTGTTGGGCATTGCGCTCTATATTGCTTGGGCGTTTCGTAAAGTTTCGCGGCCGGTGGCGTCCTGGAAATATGGTCTGGGGGCAGTGGTGGCGTTGGGGCATGATATTTTGATTACAGTCGGGGTGTTTGTGCTTTTGGGCAAGTTTGGCGGGGTGGAAGTGGGGGTGCCATTTATCGCTGCCCTCCTTACTATTTTGGGTTACAGTGTCAATGACACGATAGTGGTCTTTGACCGCACGCGGGAAAATCTTTTGAAAGCCGGTGCCAAAGAAGATTTTGAAGACATTGTGAACCGTTCGCTCAATGAAACTTTGGCCCGTTCTATTAACACCTCCCTTACGGTGATTTTAGTCCTTTTCGCACTGGTGCTTTTCGGCGGTGAATCCATTCGCTATTTCTCCGTGGCACTTTTGTTCGGGGTGACGTTCGGCACCTATTCTTCAATCTATGTCGCGTCCGCGCTCTTAGTCACTATTTATAAATTTCAGATAAAAAATAAATCATAAAATATGTTTAATCCTTTCAAAAAAGCTAAATCGGCTATGAGTGCGACGGCCATGGGAATGCTACAAAAAGTGGCGGCCAAAAAATTGCAAAAGATGAGTCCGCAAGAGCAACAGAAAATGATGCAAGAAGCTTTCAAGCCGGAAAACAAAAAGAAAATGTTGGCGGTGATGGAACGGATGAAGGCGGCTGGACAAATCACGGAAGAGCAGTACCGGATAGCCAAACAAAAGCTAGGTTAAGCGGGTAATGTTTGGCAAGTTTTATTTTTGTGATATAATTTGAGCAAGATTAGGTTAATAAGATAATGTTTAATAAAAAATATGAAAATAAGTGAGATTATGACAAGTGAGGTCATTACAGTTGGAGAGTATATGCCAGTGACGGAAGTGGCCAAAATTGTTTCTGAAAACAAGATCCACGCCGTGCCGGTCGTCGATTCTGAAAATAAGGTGTTGGGCATAATCACGGAAACAGATTTTTTCACCAAAGGGGACGCCAGCATGATTTATATGCCGTCGCTCATTGATTTTGTCAAAAGCGGCAAGATAGATTATAAGGAAGGAGAAGGAGATGCTATCGCACAAGTGATTGATGCCAAAGCCAAGGACATTATGTCCACCAAGTGTGAAAATATTTCTCCGGATATGGAATTGGCAGATTTTGTTAAATTGATCAAAGAAAAAAGTTTTAATTCATATTGCGTGGTGGATGAAACGGGCGTGCTGGTGGGGATAATGACTGTGGCGGATGCAATCAAGCTTTTGTAGGCCAGATTGAGAAAGACATCGGTTCATTTTGACAATTTACGGTTTGTAAATTATAATATAAGAAGAAAGACGAGGATGACTTGCTAAGTTTTCGATAATTATTCGATCAGGGGCAAGAGAGGATGATACGGTCGATCTCCCTAGTTCTCGGCTTTAGTAAGCTCCGCTGGGCGGAGTGATAGACAAAAAATTTTCCCCGCCACGGCGGGGTATAATCCTTAAAATCAGAATTAAACGTATGACCGAAGAAAAAGCAACCGACAGAGATTTTGTGGAATATGTCGTGAAACAAATTGTGAATCATCCAGAAGATGTGAAAGTGGAAAGAAAGATCGACGAAATGGGCGTGCTCATCACTTTGGATGTGAATGCCGAAGATATGGGTATGATTATCGGACGAGAAGGCGCCACTGCTAAGGCTCTCCGTACTCTTTTACGAGTAATCGGAGCGCGTAACAATGCCCGCGTCAACCTGAAAATCAATGAACCGGAAGGTAGCGAAAGAAGAGCCCCAGAAAGAAAGAGTATTGACGACGTGGTGGGGGATATCATATAGAATTCAAGTTTTTTCAAAAAGGTTCCGCGCAAGCGGGGCCTTTTTTCACTCACGCTAATGTGGTATCATTGAGGGCAGGAGAGCTTGGCTCATAAATTTTATGCGTTTTGATATTATTACAATTTTTCCTGCAATTTTCGATTCATATTTTAATGAGTCGATTTTGCGGCGCGCGCAAAAGAATAAATTTATTGAGATATATGTGCATAATTTGCGTGACTATGCGATTGATAAGCATCATACGACGGACGACACGCCGTATGGCGGCGGGGCGGGGATGGTGATGAAAGTGGAGCCGATATACAACTGCGTAAACGCAGTAAAATCCCAAATCCCAAATCCCAATTTCCAAAAAAATCCGAAAACCAGAATAATTTTATTTTCCGCTAAGGGCCAGCGCTACACTCAAGCTGACGCGCGGAGACTTTCCAAGTATGATAATCTGATCCTGATTTGCGGGCGCTATGAAGGGGTGGATGAGCGGGTGGCGAAATATATCGCCGATGAAGAAATTTCGATCGGAGATTATGTCCTGACGGGCGGAGAAATCCCGGCCATGATAGTGGCGGATTCGGTATCGCGACTAGTCCCTGGAGTTCTCGGTAATTCTAATTCTCTTAATGAAGAAAGTTTTTCTCCTGCTAAAATTCAATCCGCCAGCCGGCGGACAAAATTCAATCCGCCAGCCGGCGGACAAAATTCATTTTTAGAGCATCCACATTATACCAAGCCGGAAGAGTTTTTGGTGCAAGGCGGCGTGGCGGACGGCAAGACTTGGAAAGTGCCCAAGATATTGCTAAGTGGGAATCACGCTGCAGTTGAAAAGTGGCGAGAGGAACACAGCGTAAATTAGAGAAAATATAAATTTTCAAATATGAATAAGTCCAATTCAACCAGCGCTAAACTTTTGTATACATTATTTGCCCTTTTGTTTTTCGGTCTCATTATGATTGCTTCAGCCGGAATTTCCTATTCGCACACCCGCTTCGGCGATCCCTATTATTTTTTCAAACATCAGTTTTTGTTTGGAGTGGTGCCTGGTCTTTTGATTTTGTATGTCATCCAACGGATTGATTATAATTTTTGGAAAAAAATCTCCTTCCCGTTTTTCATTACCAGCCTCATTTTTCTCGTTTTAGTTTTTGTGCCTACTTTCGGTTCGCGCATCTATGGCGCCAGTCGCTGGCTAAAGCTGGGTTCTTTTTCTTTTCAGCCGTCCGAGATGCTGAAACTGTCGATTATTTTGTATTTGGCAGCTTGGCTCGAGAGTCGCGCAGAAAAAGTGAAGGATTTTTATGAAGGCCTGATGCCTTTTGCCGCCGTAGTCGGACTGGTCAGTTTCCTGCTTATCAAACAACCGGACATCGGGACATTGGGGATCATCATCGCCATCTCCATCGCTATTTTCTTCGTTTCTGGCGCCACATTGTCCCATATGGGAGTCATTGGCGTTTCCGGGGTGGCCGCTTTGGCCATCCTGGTCAAAATGGAATCATACCGCATGAGTCGATTCTTGGTGTTTTTGCATCCGGAACTTGACCCGCGCGGCGTCGGCTATCAGATCAATCAAGCTCTCTTGGCCATCGGCTCCGGCGGATTTTGGGGCGTGGGCTTGGGCCATAGCTTGCAAAAATTCAATTATCTGCCGGAACCGGTGGGTGATTCCATCTTTGCTATAATAGGGGAAGAGCTGGGATTTATCGGGTGTATCGTTTTGGTCGCACTTTTTGTCTATGTGGCCGTCCTGGGGCTTCGCATCGCCAAAAATGCGCCGGATCGCTTTTCCAAATTGACAGCGGTGGGTATCGTAACCTGGATAATTTTTCAAGCCTTTGTGAATATTGCCGCTATTTCAGGCATTATGCCGCTGACCGGTGTGCCATTGCCCTTCATTAGCTATGGAGGAACTTCCATCATATTTTTGTTGGTGGGGATGGGCATATTACTCAATATAGCGAAACATTCGGAAGTATAGTAAGCTTAAATTATTAACATATATTTATTATGCGTATTGTCTTAACAGGCGGCGTGAGTGGCGGGCATATCGTTCCTCTTATCGCCGTAGCTGGGAAAATAAAAGAAAAGAACCCAGGGGCGGAATTCCTTTTTGTCGGACCGCAGGGAGAGCTGGAAGAACGTCTTATGTCGGCCACTCAAATTCCGATTAAAAGTGTAGCTACAGGAAAAATGCGACGCTATTTTTCGTGGCTGAATTTTCTGGATGTTTTTAGGATTCCTTTTGGCATTGTCCAGGCTCTTTGGATTTTGCTTTGGTATATGCCGGACGCTATTTTTTCCAAAGGCGGGGCGGCATCTTTCCCTGTGGTTTTGGCCGGCTGGCTATATCGCATTCCCATTATGATCCACGAATCGGATGCCAATCCAGGACTGGCCAATTCGATGTTAGGAAAACTTTCGACCCGGGTGGCAGTTTCCTATGCTTCCGCCCAAATATATTTCCCCGCAGAGCAAGTGGTGTTGACCGGTTCGCCTTTGCGCCCCGACATTGCATCCGGGGATGCGCAAAAAGCGCGCACACTGTTTTCTCTCCACGAATCCAAAAAAACCATTTTTGTCTGGGGCGGTTCGCAGGGCGCACAAGTGATCAATGACAAAATAATCACCATCTTGCCGGAACTGCTGCATAAATATCAAGTCATCCATCAGACGGGCATCAACAATTTTGAGGCGGTGAAGCATAAAGCCGGCGAGCTGGGCATCAAGGCTGGGCGTGAGGGCTATTTCCCGGTGGCTTTTATCGGAGAAGAATTGAAAGATGTTTTGGCCGCTTCCGATCTCATCATTTCTCGAGCCGGTAGCAGTTCGATTGCGGAAATTGCCGCTAACGGCAAGCCGGCCATCATCATTCCATTGGATAGTTCTGCCAATGGGCATCAACGCATGAACGCTTATGCGGTGGCCAAAGTCGGCGGGTGTATTGTTTTGGAGGAAAATAATATCGGAAATAATATGCTGAGAGAAAAAATTGATGAAATCCTGAATGACGAGGCGCTGAATGCTAAGCTGAGAACAAATATTAAGAATAACTTTTATCATCCGGAAGCCGCGGAGCGGATTGCAGAAGGAATCTTGGGGATGATAAAATAATAAGCCAAAATAAAAACACTAATAAAATATCAAATTTCAAAATCCAAATTTCAAATCAATTTCCAATGACAAATTTCAAATTTTTGTCATTTGGATTTTAGATTTTATTTGTCATTTGATATTTGTAATTTGGAATTTGGCGGATGATTGTTTTATGTAATTTGGTAATTTGTAATAACCATGTTTATTAATCTGGAAAATATCAAGAAAGTATACGTCATCGGCATCAAGGGCTCCGGTGTAATCGCGGTGGTAGAAATTTTGCACGCGATGGGCGTGGAAATCAGCGGTTCGGATACGGCGGAAAAATTTTTCACCGATGAAATTTTGCAGCGCTTGGGGATAGCCTATTTTGAAAAATTCGCGGCGGAGAATGTTCCGTCGGACGCGGATTTAGTCATTTATTCTACTTCCTATAACGCTGAGAATAATCCCGAGATGGCCGAAGCGCAAAAGAGAAAGCTCAAGATGGTCAGCTATCCGGAAATGCTGGCGCATTTTTTCAATGAAAAATATGGCCTGGCCGTTTGCGGGACCCATGGCAAAACCACTACGTCTGCCTGGCTGGCCAATACTTTGAAAGATTGCGGCCTTGACCCGAGCGCCATTATCGGCAGCAAAGTTTTGAATTGGGGCGGCAATGCGCTCATTGGACAGGGCGAATTTTTCGTGGCCGAAGCGGATGAATATCAGAATAAATTGCGACTGTATGATCCGAAAGCGGTGATCTTGACCAGTTGTGATTTTGACCATCCGGATTTTTTTGCCGACTTCGCCGAATATAAAAAAGCTTTCCAGGAATTTGTGGCGCGTTTGCCGAAAGTCGGATTTCTGGTGACGTGGGGAGACTCGGTGGATACGCTAGAGATAGCCAAGAGTTGTAAGGCTGAAGTGGTGACGTATGGATTTTCCAAAGATGCTGATTGCCAAATTACAAATGTCAAATTACAAATGTCAAATAAAGCTCAAATTTCAAATGACCAAATGCAAAAAGAATTCCAGCTTTTTGAGATATTATTTAAAGAAAAAAGCTTGGGCGAGTTTAAAATTCAGTTGTCGGGCAAACATAATATTTTGAATGCGGCGGCGGTTGTGGCCACTTGTCATAAACTGCAAATCAATCTTGAAAAGGTCAGGGCGGCGCTCAAAAATTTTCAAGGGACGTCCAGAAGGTTCGAATATATCGGCGAGCGCAACGGTGCTATTCTAATTGATGATTATGGCCATCATCCGCAAGAGTTGCAAGCCACTCTGGCTGGCGCCCGTGCACGTTATCCGGAAAAAAACATCTGGGCGGTTTTCCACCCACACACTTTTACCCGCACCAAGGCGCTGCTCAGTGAATTCTCGCAAAGTTTTGATGCGGCTGACAAAGTGATTGTGCTGGACATCTATGGCAGCGCGCGGGAAACCCAGGGTGGTGTGCATTCGCGTGATATCGTGAAACTCATCAATCAATTCAGCCGCGACAAAGCCGAACATATCGCAACCATCCCTGAGGCAGTGGAATACCTGAAAGACAAAATCGGACCGGACGACGTGGTCATCACCATCGGCGCCGGCAACGGTTGGGAAGTGGCGGCGAAGCTGAAAGAGAAATAAAAAACCTTCCACCTAATACAGTTTTATATTATACACCTAAATCAATGAAAAGTCAAGGGATAAAAATTAATATTCAAGAAAATGTTCCACTCTCGCCGCTAACCACTTTTAAGATTGGTGGTCCGGCGCGGTTTTTTGTGGAAGTTTCTTCTGAGGAAGAACTGATTGAAGCTTTGCAATATGCCAGGAATAATGACTTACGATTTTTTATACTAGGTGGAGGAAGTAATGTGCTTGTGAATGATGCCGGTTTTGATGGCTTGGTTATCAGAATAAGATGCATTGAATTTTATGTTGATGTCGAAAAAAATAAAATAAAAGTTGGCGCAGGAGTTTCCTTGGCCAAGGTTGTTAAAGATTCAATAGCCAACAATTTCACTGGGATGGAATGGGCAGCTGGAATTCCTGGAACGATTGGAGGTGCCATTCGCGGAAACGCACGCGCCTTTGGAAAAAACACCGGCATGACAATTGAAAGTGTCAGTGCTTTTGATATAAATGAAATGAAAGAGTATGTTTATGCGAATGAAGAATGTCAGTTCGAATATTTTGGAAGTGTGTTCAAATTAAAGCCCAATCTTATCATACTATCAGCGGTTATTAAATTGGAAAAAGGAGACAAGGACAAGAGTTGGAATGAGGCTATGGATATAATTAAAAAAAGAAATGTCATACATCCGCAAGAAAGCAGTCCTGGTTCATTTTTTCTCAATCCAGTTGTTGCTGACGAAAAATTGAGGATGAGATTCGAAAAAGATACTGGCAATGCGCTTAGAGATGAAAAAATTCCAGCCGGTTGGCTTATCGAAGAAGCGGGTCTTAAGGGTAAGAAAATGGGGGGCGTGATGGTGAGCGAAAAGCATGCCAATTTTGTAGTAAATCTAGGAGCAGGCACAGCACAAGACGTCATGATGTTGGCCAGTCTCATTAAGATGAAAGTGCGCAACGAGTTCGGGGTGCAACTCAAGGAAGAAATCCAATATGTGGGTTTCTAGAAATTCTTTACTAATTACTAAAATAAAATAACTATGGACAAAATCCTCAATTTGCGTCTGTTTTGTAAGAAAGTGACGCTGTCCGATGAGACTAAAGATTACATTGTGAAAAGGATCCAAAAGATGGAAAAGTTTTTGAAAAAGACTATGGAATATGAAGTGGAAGTGGCGATGGATAAGAAAGGTCAGTTTTATGTAGAGTTCATGATTAAGGCTCCGCGCAAGTTGTACCGAGCTTCGGAAACGAGCGAAAGCATCGAGGGATCAGTGGATATGGTAGTTTTGCAGATGCAAAACCAAATTGTGGGTGACACTGAGCGGGCGCGCGATTTGCGCAAGCGGGGAGCGCGTTCTATCAAGAAAAAGATGGTAGTGGACGGTGAAGCTAGGTTTAAAAAGTAGATTTTCGAAAAAGCTCTGTTCCTTTGACGAAGAGGGCTTTTTTTAGTAGACTAGGAATATAATTTGGTATAACATGAATTGCTCAGCTAAAAATAAAAAATTAAAATAAGCAATAAACAAAAAACAAAAATATGAATAAAAAAGTCGGGACCACTCTTGGTGCAACTGTGCTAGTTATCATCGCTATAACTGCAAGCACTTTTGTGTGGATGTATGAAAAAAACCAACCGGCGATTGAACAAGCAGTGCAAGCTCCATTGCAAGCGAAACCAGTACAACAAGTTGCAGTAAATCCAATCAATGGTCAGAATTATTTGGAAGTAAAAGAATTAGGATTCAAGATTCCTATGGATGCAGCCATGCTTGGAGATTTGACTTATGAAGTTAATCAGCAAGAGCAAAGTGTGCATTTTTTCTCAAAAACATTAAGTGCCATAAATAAGGAGTGTGCTAATAAAGATGGTATAACTACCGTCGCTAAGGTTTTAGGTAGGCCGTCAGACAATGCTCCTGAATACATAAAACAATTTGACGGATTTGTCCTTCATTCTGCTAGATCTCAATATTATTGCGTGGTTGGGTCGGGAAAACCTACGGACATAGATAAGAAAAATATGGATATGCAGGATAGCATCTCGCAAGGAATCCTAAGTGGATTAAAAAATGCAGTCCTTATCGATCAAGTTTCCACTAGCGATACATTAAATGCAAAAATATCTTCACTGGAACAAAAATGGAAAAATGGAGGATTAACGAATTGGCAAAAAGAAGATTTTATCATTCCCGGAATGAGTGTTATTGCTCCAAGGAATAATCCGAAAACCCTTACCCTTTCATCAGATCAGAAAGAAATAAAAAAGATGAGCATAGCACAGACAGGTCTTCCAATTGTTGGCATTGTGAGTATTGCATATGAAAATGCTAACTTGTACGGAGTCTGTGCTGTAACCCAATCAGACTTGCCACAAGGAATGTCCTTGGAACAATGGATGCAAAACACATGGCACAGTGCTATTGCCAAAAATGATTGTAATGGTAAAAATCAGCCATTAACAGCAAAAACTGATCGAGGTGATTTGTGGAGTGATGTTTGTAAAAAAGGTGCTAATATCCAAAACAAAATAAATGACAATCTGATTAGATGGGATGCGAACTATATTGGTTCGCCTCCAATTGTCAGTGTGGTTATTGGAAATAAGGTTGTGAATTTTGAGTGTGGGCAAGATGTTTCCTCCGTAGGTCCTTTGAATGGAAAACAACTTGATTTTATGAGCCTAGTTGAAGACATTGCGGGAACACTTCACTAGTCAGTTAAGAAATAATTTTGCAAGGGTATATAACTTTTAAGCACCATCGCGCGTACCTCGGGCAAGAAATGTGTAGCCATTTCATACGTCTCTTGTCAAGACTTTGTACACTTGGATTTCTCTCGTCTTTGACGAAGAGGGCTTTTTTTAGTAGACTAGGAAAGCTTGAAAGATTATGTAATTAATGAAATAAACGCCTTTATGTCTTTTATCAATAAACTTTTTGGTTCGAATGAGCGGGAAATTGCCAAATTAAACCCGATTGTGGAAAAAATAAACTCGCTGGAGGCGGTCATTTCGCCGCTTAGCGACGAGGCTTTAAAAAATAAGACGGTTGAGTTCAGGGAACGTATCGCTAAAGGTGAATCGCTGGATGAAATTTTGCCGGAGGCCTATGGGGTGGTGCGGGAAGCGGCCAAGCGCGTCATTGGCGAGCGCCATTTCGATGTGCAACTCATCGGTGGCATCGTGCTCCATCAAGGCAAGATTGCGGAAATGAAAACCGGTGAAGGCAAAACTTTGACTTCCACTTTGCCGATCTATCTCAATGCGCTAACTGGTCTCGGCGTGCACGTGGTGACGATCAATGACTATTTGGCTAGGCGTGATTGCAATTGGATGGGTTCCATTTTCAGTTTTTTGGGCCTGAGCACGGCTTGCATCATTCATGATGCGTCCTACACCTATCAACCGAAAAAAATCGATGCTGAAGAAGTGAGTGTCGAAATGGAAAACTTGGCGCAGGTCAGTCGGCAAGCAGCGTACGCGGCGGACATTACTTATGGCACGAATAATGAATTCGGCTTTGATTATCTGCGCGACAATATGGTGCAAAGTTTGGAACAGATGGCGCAAAGAGAACATAACTTTGCCATTGTGGATGAAGTGGATTCCATCTTGATCGATGAGGCCCGGACCCCGCTCATCATCAGTGCGCCGGACTCTGAATCGACCAAGCAATATCAGCAGTTCGCCCAACTGGTCCCGCGCCTCAAGAAAGGCGAAGACTTTGAAGTGGATGAAAAGATGAAATCGGTCTATATCACCGACAGCGGAATTTCCAAATTTGAAAACTGGTTGGGGGTGGGTAATATCTACGAAGCGGGCAAAATAAGTTATGTCCATCATCTGGAGCAAGCTTTGAAAGCCCAAGCCATTTTTCAGTGTGACAAAGATTATGTCGTGAAAGATGGCGAGGTGATTATCGTGGATGACTTTACGGGGCGCATCATGCCGGGCCGGCGCTATAGTGACGGGTTGCATCAAGCCATTGAAGCCAAGGAAGGGGTGCAAGTGCAAAAAGAATCGCGCACTTTGGCCACTATCACTTTCCAGAACTATTTTCGCATGTACAAAAAACTGGCCGGCATGACCGGCACGGCTTCCACTTCGGCGGAAGAATTTCATAAAGTGTATAGTATTGACGTGATGGAAATCCCGGCCAATAAGCCGTTGGCGCGCAAAGATTTGCCGGATATCGTGTATAAATCCGAGAAAGGCAAGTTCGATGCCATAGTCGAAAAAATCAAAGAGATTAACGCCACCGGACAACCGGTTTTGGTGGGTACGATTGCCATTGAAAAATCGGAATATTTGAGTGCTCTCCTTACGCGTTCTGGTGTGGATCATCAAGTGTTGAATGCTAAGCAGCATGAAAAAGAAGCCTTGATTATCACTAATGCCGGCACGCGCGGCGCAGTCACTATTGCGACCAACATGGCTGGACGCGGCACAGACATCAAGCTGGGTGAAGGCGTGAAAGAAGTGGGCGGACTTTTCATCCTGGGCACGGAGCGTCACGAAGCCCGGCGCATTGACAATCAGTTGCGGGGTCGGGCTGGGCGCCAAGGTGATCCGGGCGTCTCACAATTTTTTGTTTCGCTGGAAGATGAACTGATGCGGCGTTTTGGGGGCGACAAGCTCATTAGCATGATGAACACGCTCGGGTTGCCGGAAGATCAACCGATCCAGAACCGCATTATTTCCCGCACCATTGAAAACGCCCAATCCAAGATTGAAGGTTTCAATTTTGATATTCGAAAACACGTGCTGGAATATGATGACATCATGAACAAACAGCGCGAAATCATTTACAAAAAGCGCAAGGAAATTTTGAAAGCCAAGGACGCTAAAAATGAGATGATGGAATATGTGCGAGAAGAGATTGAAAGAGCTGTTTCTTTCCACAGCGCGGAAGATCGCGAAAATTGGAATATGCAAGAAATTTTTGACGGTCTTGGGAAAATCATCCCTTTGAATGAGGCGGTCAAAAATAAATTAGATGAAATGAAAAATGCTGGTGGAGAAAACACGGCTGAAAAAATTGCACTGGTGACGGAATATCTTTTTGGTCTGGCTAAAGAAGCGTACAACAAAAAAGAGCAGGAAGTGGGAGAAGTGAATATGCGGGGCGTTGAGCGGGCTATCATTTTCCAGACCATGGATATGCTGTGGATGGACCATTTGGATGAGATTGATTATCTGCGAGAAGGCATTGGCCTCCGCGGGTATGGCCAGCGCGATCCCTTGGTGGAATACAAACGCGAAGCCTATCACATGTTTTCCAGTCTCTTGGACAATATCCATTCCACCATCGTGCACACCATTTTCAAAGTGAGCGTAGCTGTGCCGGAAGCGATAGCCACCACCCAGCAGCCAGAAAACTTGAATTACAGCGGCGGGGAAGAAGTGCAGCAATTTGGCGCTGCCAAAGAAGTGCAAAACCAGGAAAATTCGGCCGGCGGAAGCGCGGAAGAAAAGCCCAAGCAAAAACCAATTATCAATAAAGATAAAATCGGAAGAAATGACCCGTGTCCGTGCGGGTCGGGTAAGAAATGGAAGAAGTGTTGTGGGAAGTAGGAAGGGATTGATTTTTGTTTTTGAATATGGTAGAGTCTTTTAAACAGCTCTTTGTAGTTAAAGATAAAACTCCGACGGTGAGGAGGAATTTGTATGTGTATTGGAAACCCTTTTGGAAGAAGAGAGGAAGGATCAATTTTTGACCGGCTCGTCTTTGCAGTAGTAATCAACAACCAACATGACATATGCGCATTGGTTGATGACATCAAAAACAGTCAGTCTTTATTGGAAGAGTTCCTTGGGGATTATCGATACGCGCAGCTTGATGTTCAAGCTATGCTTGTCGGAGTTGACGAGATTCTGTATGGAATTTTTTTTGATTTGTGAGGGTAGGCGCGATCGATGTCGTGTCTACCATTTTTTTTTATTTATTTTTCTGCTAAAATACTAAAACCTAAAAAATTAACTTTTTATGAATAAATATATCTCTAAAGTCGTTAAGGTTGGGCCATATAAATTGGGCGGCAAAAATCCGGTGCGGGTGCAATCGATGTGCACTACGGATACGCGCGATGTGAGCTCAACGGTCAAACAAATTTTAGCCTTGGAAAAAGCCGGTTGTGAAATCATCAGGGTGGCGGTGCCGGATATGGTCGCGGCCAAGGCCCTTGGGAAGATTAAAAAACAGATTCATATTCCACTAGTGGCGGATATCCATCTTAATTATGAATTAGCATTGGAAGCGGCCGAGCAAGGGGTGGACAAAATTAGGATCAACCCGGGTAATATCGGAACGGACGAAAACGTGAAAAAAGTGGTGGCTGTTTGCAAAAAGAAAAAAATTCCCATTAGAATCGGGATTAACGGCGGATCGTTGGAAAAAGATATTTTGAAAAAATACAAAGGCAAGGTGACGGCGGCGGGTATGGTGGAATCGGCCATGCGACATATCCGAATTTTGGAAAAACATAATTTCAAAAATATCCTAATTTCCTTGAAAGCTTCCGACATTGAACGGACCGTGGAAGCCTATCGCATGCTGGCCAAAAAGGTTAAATATCCTCTACATATCGGAGTGACGGAAGCCGGCACAATTTTTCGGGGGACCGTGATGTCTTCCATTGGTCTCGGGACTTTGCTCTATGAAGGTATCGGGGCGACCCTGCGAGTTTCACTGACAGCCGATCCGCTGGAGGAAATGAAGGTGGCTTGGGAGATTTTAAAATCTTTGAAACTTAGAAAGCGCGGCGTGACAGTGACCAGTTGCCCGACGTGCGGGCGAACACAAATAGATCTGATAAATTTGGCAGAGAAGGTGGAGGAAGCTGTGAAATTTATGGACAAAGATATTCACATTGCAGTGATGGGTTGCGTGGTCAATGGCCCGGGTGAAGCGCGTGAAGCTGATATTGGAGTAGCAGGCGGCCAGGGGGCGGGGGCAATTTTCCGCCATGGCCAGGTGGTTAAATCCGTGAAAGAAAACGAAATTCTGGCGGCACTTTTGGAAGAAATTGAAAAACTATAATTTTTATAAACAAGTAAATCCTGATATATCTATGAAAATTCATCTTAGTCAATCTGCCGGTTTTTGTGACGGAGTGAAGAGAGCTTATGAAATGATAAATACTTTAGACATGGAGAATGTCAGAAAGCCGATTTATATCTTAGGTAGTTTAGTGCACAATCCGGAGGTGGTAAAAAAAATAGAGGAGAAAGGGATATTAAAAATAACTTTAGAAGAGTTGGTAGCCGCCAAAGAAGGAGATGTTGGGACGCTAATCATTACGGCGCACGGGATTGGGCCGGATGTTTTTGCCATCGCGAAAAAGAAAAATATTAAAGTGATTGATACCACTTGTCCGAAAGTAATCAAGGTCCAGCGCTTGGCGCAAGTTTTCTATCAGCGCGGCTACAGCGTGATTTTGGTCGGAGACAAAAAACACAGCGAAGTGAACGGCATCTATGAGTGGGGCGGAGGAAAAGCGCAGATTGTTTCAGATAGAGCGGAGCTGGCTAATTTGAAAATATCTTCGGATGCCAAAATAGCGGTGTTGTCACAAACTACTCAAGATGAAGATTTTTTCAATGAAGTGGCGAGCTTTGTCAAAAGCCAAGCGCCGCAAGCGGAGGTTCTGTCGACCATTTGTCACGCCACGCATGACCGGCAGGCAGAGATAAAAAAACTGGCGGGTGAATTCGAGGCTGTCGTGGTTATCGGTTCGCCTATCAGTGCCAATTCCACACGCCTGTTTGAAATTTCTAAAACGCTAAATCCCAAAACATTTTTTGTGGAAAATGCTTCAGAAATAAAACTAGCAGATTTTGCTAATATTGAGAGTATTGCGGTTATGGCGGGGGCTTCGACGCCCGACTGGATTATCCAAGATGTCATGGACTTGCTTTTTTCTTCTTTTGAGCTATAATTCATTAGTGAAATTGGAAGAATAAGCAAATTATATAAATTTATGCAAAGAACATTGATTGCCAAAACTCCGGAACTAATCGGCCAAACAGTCAGATTGTCCGGCTGGGTGAATGTGCGGCGGGATCACGGCAAATTGATTTTCATCGATCTCCGCGATCGCACCGGCGTGATTCAGATGGTGGTCATTCCAGACAAGGCGGAAGCTTACGCCACGAGCAAAGAAGTGCGCAGCGAATTTGTGGTGAACGTTGAAGGCTTGGTCAAGGCGCGTCCGGGCGGCCAAAACAAAGATGAAAATCCACTCGGGAAAGTGGAAATCGAAGTGGAAAAAATGGAAATCCTAAGCCGCGTCGAAGGGGAGTTGCCGTTTGATCCGAGCAAGACTGATTTGGATGTGAACATTCCGACGCTTTTGGATAACCGTAACCTGGCGCTTAGGAACAAAAAAATCAACGACATTTTCAAAGTCTATGCGCAAGTCCTAAAATCTTATGCCGAAGTGATGCGAGAAAATGGTTTTATGGAAATTAAGACTCCAAAAATCGTGAGCGCGGCCACGGAAGGTGGAGCCAACTTTTTTAAGATAAAATATTTCAAACGGGAAGCCTATCTGGCGCAAAGTCCACAATTCTATAAACAAGCCGGCGTGGGCGCTTTCGAACGGGTGTTTGAAATTGGCACGGTCTTTCGGGCGGAGCCGCATTTTACCACGCGCCATGTCAATGAATATGTGAGTTTTGACGCTGAGATGGGCTTCATTGAAAACTTTTCTGACATTATGAATCAGATACAATTGACGATGCAGAGGATTTTACAGGATGTGGAAAAAAATTGCACTTCTATCTTGAAAGAGTATGAGACAGAATTCCTTGTGCCGGAACAATTTCCACGCATTAAGCTTACAGAAGCGTTGGATATCTTAAAAAAAGAATACGGCAAGGAAAGTGAAGGGATTGACATTGATCCGGAAGGTGAGCGCATGATTTCCGAGTGGGCCAAAAAAACTTATAATTCTGATTTTGTTTTCTTAACACATTATCCAACTGCTATCAGGCCGTTTTACACTATGCCTAGTGCCGACCCGCAATACACAGAAGGTTTCGATTTGATTTTTCGCGGGGTGGAAATTGCCACGGGTGGTCAAAGAATTCATAACTACGAACAGTTAGTGGCAAGCATCAAACGCCATCACTTGAACCCGGATGACTTCGAGCACTATTTGGATATTTTCAAAATTGGCATGCCGCCACATGGTGGGTTTGCTCTTGGCAGCGAGCGCATCGTGCAAAAAATCTTGGGCATTGCTTCCGTCAAAGAAGCTATTCTTTTCCCGCGGGATGTGAAACGATTGACGCCGTAAGGGTGTGATGATTTTGTTACGTAGCATGTTACGTAACAAGGTAAGTAACAAGAAAATATTTTTTAGAGCTTGATATATTATCCCTAGGCGGAGTCTCTCGTAAGAGGACTCCGCCTTTTTGTGAGTTATCCACAGGCGTGGATGGTTGACGGGTATAGTTAAGATGATATAATATCATTATAAACACATAATATAAAAATCATGAAAAATACTAAGCTTGTTCTTTTCGAAGGCAAAAAAATCCGGCGCCATTGGGACGACGAAAAAGAAAAGTGGTTTTTTTCTGTGGTGGATGTGGTGGAAGTTTTGACGGAAAGTGGAAACCCGGCGGTTTATTGGCGCGTATTAAAAAAGCGCCTTCTCGATGAGGGATCTAGCGAAACCGTTACAAAATGTAACGGTTTGAAAATGCTGGCGGCAGATGGAAAAATGCGGATTACGGATGTTGCTGATACTGAAGTGTTGTTCCGCATCATTCAATCCATTCCTTCGCCCAATGCTGAACCGTTCAAACTTTGGTTGGCGCGCGTGGGTTATGAACGCGTGGAAGAAACGGAAGATCCGGAGAAAGCCATTCAGCGAGCTATGGCAACTTATCTTAAAAAAGGTTATTCCAGAAATTGGGTTGATTTGCGTTTGAAAAGCATTGAGATTAGAAAAGATTTGACAAATGAATGGAACGCGCGAGGAGTGAAAGCCGGTGATAAGTTTGCCATTTTGACTGATGACATCACTTTCGCTTGGGCAGGTATGCGAACCAAGGATTACAAAAAGCATAAAGATTTGAAAAAAGAAAATTTGCGGGACAACATGACGAATTTGGAATTGGTTTTGAATATGCTGGCGGAGACTGCCACGACAGAAATTTCTCAAGCCAAAAAACCGAAAACATTCCCGGAAAGCAGAAAAGTGGCAGTGGCTGGCGGCACGGTGGCGGGCCGCGCCAGACGCGATATCGAACAAAAATCTGGCCGGGCGGTGATTTCAAAGAAGAATTTCAAGGAGATTGGGCAGGGGAAGAAACTGAAATAATTGACTTGTGGATAACTTCTTGGGAAATATGGTAGAGTTTAGTTGGGCGCCATTCCTCAGCCGGCAGTTTTTTTATTGGTATATTAAGGTCAAGATAAGATATTATTTATATCAATATTCCAAGATTTTTCAAATCATCCATTAGTTGTTCATTGTTTTTAAACAAAACAGGATGGTATCCGATTTCTTCGGCTTTTTCCAGACTTTTAGGAGAGTCATCGATAAAGATCACTTCTTGAGGTTCGACATTCAGTTTTTCGAATAATACATCGAAAGCTTCTTTGTGAGGTTTTTGAAAGCCTATTTCTTCTGAAATTATTATTTCATCAAAGAGTTCGTCCATTTTGTGAGCATCTAATTTTTCTCGTAAATCGTTCGATTTGGCATTGCTAAAAATTGCAACTTTTAGTCCAGACTGTCTTAATTTTACAATAACATCCAATAATTCTAAGTTTATTTTCTTTTTTGCATCAGATTCTTCAATTAGTAGCAGCACCTTATTCCTTGTTTCTTCCGTGTCATCAAAGAATGAAACCGTTTTTAGTATGACATCTTTCCAACTCATATTTCCTGCGTTACATAAATGGTTGTGTTTGAAATATTCTTTTAGAAATTCTGATTTCGGTACGTTTAAAAAGTCAGAGATGATCGCGGGCGCGCTGCCACCTGTAAATAATTCAATGACACCGCCAAAATCAAAAACAATTGCTTTTATGGATTTATTCATAATGTTTTTAATGCAAGTTGATTGAGTTAATAGTAATGTAGTATTGGATTTTTGTCCAAAAACTACGCCTTGGAAACTCTTGACGGTTATGATATTATAGGGAGGTAAATAAATTTCAGCGCAGCTATGGCATATCACGTGCGGACGGAAAAATTTGAAGGCCCGATGGAGCTGCTTTTGGAGTTGATCCAGAAGGAAAAGATGGATATCACCGAGCTGAGTCTGTCGAAAGTGACGGATGAATATTTGGAGCATATCCGGAACAACCAGGACATTAAATTGGAACATCTGGCGGATTTTTTGACCGTGGCGGCGCGGCTCATTCTCATTAAGTCGAAAGCCATTTTGCCGACGCTCAAGTTCAGCGAAGAAGAGGAGGAAGAAATCAAGGATCTGACCTATCAATTAGCGGAATACAAAAAATTTAAAGAGGCGGCCTTGAAAATTGGGCAGCTGACGGAAGAAAAAAGATTTTGCTTTTCGCGGGAAGGTTTTGCCAATGTGGCGCCCATATTCTATCCGCCGGAAGACATCAATATGTATGATCTTAAAAAATATTTCCTCTCAGTCTTGGCGGAAATTCCGGTTATTGAAAAATTGCAGGAAGAAATTGTGAGTGAAGCGGTGACCATGGAAGAACGTATTAATGATTTGGAGGGGATGCTCAGGGAAAAGATCCAGTCGTCTTTTTCGGCGCTGGTGGAAGATGCGAAGGACAAAGTGGATGTCATCATCTCTTTTTTGGCCATGTTGGAAATGGTGAAGCAACGCTTGGTGCAAGTGGAACAAGGCGAACTTTTTAGTGAGATAAGTTTGAGCTTGAAGAATGGTTAATATAAATTTTAAATTATTTGTCATTCCCGTGTATGCGGGAATCCAGTGTAGAAACTTAATGATGCGCGACTAGATTCCTGCCTACGCAGGAATGACAGCAACATACCTATGGAACTCGAAAAATTGAAATCAGCCATTGAAAGCATTCTTTTCATTAGTGGCGAGCCGGTGGAAATCACGCGCATCGCTAAGATTACGGATGCCACCAAGCCGGAAGTGGAAGAGGCTATAGCGGCGTTGCAAAGTGAATATGCCACCGGTCGGGGCATGATTATTGTTAAGAAAGAAGAATCAGTGCAGATGGCCACGGCGCCGGACAACGCGGAAATTGTTTCAGAAATGATCAAGAGCGGTATCCAAGAAGGCTTGAGCAAAGCGGCTCTTGAAGTGCTGTCGATTGTGGCTTATCGCGGTCCGCTAACACGTGTGAACATTGAAGCCATTCGGGGCGTGAACTGCAGCTTTACGGTGCGGGCACTGCTGCTGCGCGGACTTTTGGAACGGATTCCCGACCCGAACAACGGCCGCTCATATTTGTATAAAATCTCTTTCGAATTTTTGAAAAAGCTGGGCTTGGAAAACGTGGAAAAACTGCCGGACTTTGAAGCTTTGTCGCAAGATAGTAGGGTAGAGAGTATTATAGAGGCATAAATTTTTTATAAATTCTCAAAAATTCTCAAGGCGAGGCC
>CAIKZD010000017.1 GCA_903831805.1 uncultured bacterium | reverse complement strand
GTTGTTCGCTTGAAAAACCAAGCTTTGCGTGCCGGTCGCCTCAGTAAAACCCAGGAGTTTGGCGAAATCATCCAGCGTCGTATTGGGTTTTTCATAAACCATAAGCCCCAAGAGATGAAAATCAGCCGGCTTGGATTCTTGAGTGTAATTTATATCATCCTTGTTTGACCAAAAAACCGAACCGCCTTGGTTGATTACTTCGCCGTTCAGCTTTTGCTCGGTCAAGTCAGCCTCCGCGTCGTCAGCAAAAACATGCCAATCAGAAGGATATTTCGTCTGAAAAGCATATTTTTTGTTGTCATAGGTCTGCCACTGCGAATAGGCATCAGCGTTCCCTGCTTTGGGATTTTTGTATTCAACTGCGACTGTCGGTTGTTGCTTGAGATTATTTTTAGCTGAAAACTTTTTCCAAATGCCAAAGAATAAAATCACTAAAACAACCGCGCCAACAATAATGATAACTATTTTTTTCTTTGTCATAAATTTTTCTTTACCAAATACAACTTGTCGTGCCGTCAGTGGTGAAGACCCAGGTGGTGGACGTACCTTTGCAAATACAAGTTCGATACGCGCTAGTGACCGCTAGAGTTGCATCGTGCGTCATATCGCAAGCAAAAGGCTGCGAAGAACTTTTTTGGATTTTCACTTGACCGTTGACATCGAGTGCGGCGGCAGGCGTTGTCGTGCCAATGCCGACGTTGCCTCCGTTAATAAAACTCATTCCATTTGATCTAAGAAGGACATTATTTGTCGTTCCATCACTATTATATAAAAATAATCCACCATCATTAACTCCTCCGGTATCACCCAGAGTGGCAACATCTTTCGCGTTACTTCTTACTCTTAATTGCCCAGCGTCTCCAGTAGCAGAGCCCGTTCGAACAATTCCTACTCCGCCAGTATAAAGTTGCATATCACTGCCGGAATTCTGGATGGTCAATGCTCCAGCCGATCCAACAGTAAATGATGCATGATTAGAAGAGTCATAGCCGAGTCGCAGTTGTTCAGTTGTTGATACTGCTTGCAATGTTGTTGAAGGCGCAATACCTATTCCAAATCGAGTATGAGCCTCATCCGCTACAATATTTGACCCTAACGATATCAGACCGTTATTGCTAGTGTTAGAATGTAGCATTAATCCCTCTGTTGAAACAGTACTGCCCGTAATAGACTGCCCGCCGGGAATACCTCCAACATCCCAAAGTTTATTAGTACCAACGAGACTATTTATTTGAGCGCTACCAACGCATTCATTACTTGTCCAGTTATTATTTGTTGAGGAATTTGCACTCGCAAGACAACGGTTGAATGTGTTTATCTTATTGCCGGAAATCACATTGCCGGTTGATTCTATGCCACCTGTTGCTGCTAAATTTATGCCATTTCCTCCACCAGTACTACCTGTCAAAATATTATTTGATAAGAGTGAATCTTGAACACCATATAAAGCAATTCCAGTTCCATTATGCACACCAGTTATAATATTATCAGTAATTGAATAGTTGTAACCAGTATAAAGAGATATCGCATTTTTTCCTATATATGGAGACTGTATTATTACGTCATGAATTTTAATATCATGATGAAGCAATGACGTCGCACCTGTATATCCCGAAATGGCATGTCCTAAACTTCCTGTATTTTTACAAATACCTCCTGCAATTTCGATTCCTTGCACTGAATCTATGAAATAACAGCTAGACACTACTGTATCAATAATATTATTACTAAAAGTTGAGAATGATGCATCGTATGTTGGACCCGTAACACTGTAGTGCCCAATAGTAAATCCATGTCCAACTCCCGATCCGCCACAATTTTTCACAGTATTATTTGCTACATCGGTATATTGACTATTAACACTAATGCAAGAAGCTCCATTGCCAATATTACCATCCTCGACTGACGTATTTCCAATAATATGACCACGTTCACTATTGTTTGTGGTACCACCTAATGAAACGATGCCACTATTAACATTGTTATGCGTATAATTATTACTTATCCACCATTCAGTCGATTCGACAACTCTTATACCTTCATTTGCTGAATTCATCACCTCATTATTTTCTATCTTAATATTCGAACTTCCTTCTACGTAAATCGCCCATCCTGAATAAATAGTTTGGTTTGCTTGATTTCCATCTAGTACACAATTATTAATTGTAATTCCTGATTTTTGATGCGCATATATAAGATTATCATCTGTACCGTCTTTAAGTTTAATTATTGCCCTTTCTGGACACGATATTGTTATATTATTAGCTGGAATGGTAAATTTTGAAATTGAATATGTGCCACTGCCAGGTACAACGATATTTGAAGAATGGGAAGCTGCCGACTCAAATGCAGCAATATCATCATCTGAATTATTATCCATTGTCGCTCCAAAATCAGTTACATTTGCAACTCGCTGAACTCCTAATAGACTTGACCCGTCGCCGTTATATGGAATGGCCCCAACTTGACTTGCCGTGATACCCGTGATATTCGAACCATTCAGCGCCGCATATGTTCCAGTCAAATGACTAGCTGAAAAATCTTGAGGGGTTGAACTTTCAGAAATTCTTTTATCAATGACATCTCCCAGATTTTTAACTTTGCCGGCATCCACGCTATCAATATCATCATTGGTGACAGAACCGTTTTTAATGTTGAAACCCGAAATGACACCGTGCCATTGATCGCTTTTGTTTTTGATTTGCGCCAGAGTATATTTCTGCGCATTCTTCTTGACCGCTTCCAGCTCCGGGCCGGAAAAATATGTTTTCCAATAATTTGAACCCACACTAGTTTTCGCCTCACCTCCAAATCCAAACACAAAAAAACCGGCACAGAAAATGATGAGCGCCAGTCGGAAAAAGTTTCGGTGGAAAAAGTTTACTTTCTTAGTTAAGAGAGAGAGAGAGAGAGAGAGAGTAGATTTTTCATTTATTTTGTTGTTTCCCGCACCTTTTAGGCACCAGCGCATAGCGCTCAATGCATGCAGTGCAAAGATTTAGTTAGGCTTAAAAAAATTATGCTTTATGTTATTAGGAATAGTCTTACGCGTATTTGTCATTCTCGTGTATACGGGAATCTAGTGTAGAAACTTAATGATATGTGACTGGATTCCTGCCTACGCAGGAATGACAGAAGCGCTATTTTTATTATACCCGATTTTTCCTTTTTATGAAACATTATTTTGCAGGAAGTTATCCACAGCTGCGTCATTTCAATTTCTCAACACGTCGCTTTTGCAAAAAATTATCCTTCGAAACTATTTTTTTACCAGTTTTCAATTCCAAATCAATTCTTGCCTTCTTAGCGACTGACCCGCCACGCTTGCTAGCCACCTTATTTTCACCCATACCTTTAGCTTCCAACGTTTGGGCAATTTGACGCGTGGACAATTCCGCGAGAGCTGTGAAAACCAACTCCGCATCGCTCATATGGTCGCGCAGGTTCTGTGTTTTCAAACCTTTTAACTTCTTATGTCCTTTGACGGTTAGCCCTGTCCATTCTTGATGAATGATATTGGTCAAAATAGCAAACTCTTCTTTTTCTTTGACGCCGTTATCTTGCCAATAATCAGTCAGCTTATTCCTAATTTCCTGTCCCATCATCCTTTGCTGGATCCACTTCTTAGTGTGCCCATGTCTCTCCCAATTTTCGCGCGCACGATCCAAAGATTTTTCCGGATCGGACATTTCTTGGATTCTTTCATAACCCACTTTAGCCAACCACAATTTGATTGGTTCAGTTTTAGGACTGGGCACAGATTGAATTAGACGAAAAATTGTTTCTGGGTTTGCGGCATCCGTTTCACGCATTTTTCCGTCTTCTGCCTTCATTTTCAACCGGTTACATTCTGTAACCACTTCGCTACCCTCAGATTTAAGGCGATTTTTCAAAACTTTCCAATAATTTCTAGCAGCCTGAAAATCTTTTTGTTCTAAAAGCACAGCGATAATATCCACCACCGAAAAATACCAAATTTCCGCCTTTTCATCATAATGGCGGCGAATCTTAAAATTTTCGAAAAATACCAACTCTTTTTTCATTTTTATTTTATTAATACTTAGTAATGATATTATATCATCTTAACTATCCCCGTCAACCATCCAGCCTGTGGATAACATATTTCTCGCCACCGTAGAGACGAGGCAGTGCTGCGTCTCTACGCGTTGCACATATTCGTTTTTATTCGCCTCCCATTCGTTCAATTCGCGTGTCCTCACAAAAAGGCGGAGTCCTCTTACGAGAGACTCCGCCTAGGGAATAGTCGATTGTGTGTTTGGTCTGTGGCGCTAGTCTAGCGCTTCGCCCACTGCGGAGCTTTGCGGGCTTTTTTGAGACCCGGTTTCTTGCGTTCCACTTCACGCGGATCGCGCGTCAGATAACCTTTGTCTTTAAAAGTCTTTTTCAAAGTTTCATCAAAAACTACAAGTGCACGAGAAATTCCCAAACGGACAGCGTCAGCTTGCGCACTCACCCCGCTGCCGGAAACCTTCACTACTACTCTAAATTTAGCGTCACCCATCAGTTCCAAAGGAGACGCCGCAATTACCCACAGTCGTTCTATCGGGAAATAGTCTTCCACTTTTTTTTCATTGACTTCAATGGAATTATTCTCCTCCTTAGAAGGGAAAAGCTTTATCTTGGCTACCGAAGTCTTCCGTCGGCCGATGGCATAAAAATACCGCTCCGCGACCTTAGTCTTGGCAGGTTCTTTTTCTGTTTTTTCTTTTTCAACTGTCTTTTTAGTCGCCATAAATTTAAACTTGTCTAGTGGGTTATTTCTATTTTATGCTCGTGCTTATCGTCTTTATAAATCTTCATCCGAGTCATCATTCTGTTACGCAATTTGTTTTTCGGCAACATGCCATAGACCGCTTCAGAAATGACCTTCCGGGAATCCGCTTCAATCTTGTCTTTGAGTTGCACGCTGCGTACGCCGCCGGGATAACCGCTGAAATAATGATACATCTTGTCTCGCAGTTTCGCGCCAGTCACAACCAGCTCATCCGAATTGATGATAACCGCAATGTCTCCCCCGTCGATATGCGGAGTAAAGTCAACTTTGTTCTTCCCGCGCAAGACAGTGGCAATTTCGGTCGCCAAACGGCCCAAGGGTTTGCTCTTAGCATCGAACAAATGATATTTTCTAGTAATATTTTTCATAAAGCTTTTATACGAATTCGATTATAGCCAATCTTGCATTATCGCTTTTCCGCGGAGCCAGTTTAATTACTCGCGTATAACCGCTTTGGCGACCTTCAAATCTTTTCAAAAATTCTCCCATCATCTTTTCCACTGCCGCCATCGGAATGTCTTTTTTGATGTCTCTTCTCACGGCCAATTTTTGTGCCCCTTCTTTAGGATGTTTTTTGGCCTTATTGATGATGCGATCAATCTGATTTTTCAGTTCCTTGGCTTTCGCCTCCGTCGTTTCAATGCGCTCGCTCATGATCAAGCTGCCCAGCATTGTGCGCCACAAGGCTTTCCTCTGACTGGCGGTTCTTCCAAATTCTTTTGTCTTGTTTAAATGTTGCATATTCGCTTTAACTTTTACTTTTCACCTTTTACTTTATATTATTCTGCTTTCTTCAAATTCAATCCGAAATCACCGATCGCTTTTCTAATCTCTTTTACCCCCTTAGCGCCCATGCCTTCCAGTTCCATAAGCGCGGCTTCATCCAATTTAATGATGTCACCCACCTTGCGAATCTTGCCTTTTTCCAAAACATTCAAAGTACGGGTGGATAAATTTTTCAGTTCGGTTATTTCAACGCTCTTGGGGTCGGAAGCGACCACCGTTTCCACTTCTTTTTCGATCACGACTTCCGGAGCGGACACTTCTGTCACTTTTGTCTTTTTCGCCGGTGCTTCCATTTCAACTAATGTAGAAAATTGCTTCACCAGGATGTCTACGGCCTTAGAAAAAGCATCCAAGGGAGAAACGCTGCCATCAGTCATAACCTCCAAGCTGATTTTTTCAAAATCGGTTTTCTTGCCCACGCGCATATTGGAAATAGTATAGTTCACTCGGCGCACCGGAGTATAGATTGCGTCCAAAGCGATGACGCCCACTTCTTTTTCCTTGCGCTCTTGTTGCTCCACCGGAACATAACCGATACCGGCCGAAATTTCCATTTCTATTTCCAACTCGCCTTTGGCTCCGGTGATGGTCGCAATATGCGCATCAGAGTTCACCACTTCCAGGTTCGATGGACATTCGATCATTGCAGCCGTAATGACCTTTTCACCTTTCACTTTCAAATTGACCTTGACCGGTCCTTCATCAAACAATCTGAATCGGACTTGTTTCAAATTAAGGATTATCTGAATGATATCTTCCATAACATTCGGCAAAGTTGAGAATTCATGTTTGGCATTCTTAATTTTGACTGATGTGACGGCCGCTCCAGGCATAGAAGACAAGAGCACGCGACGAATAGCATTACCCAAAGTAGTGCCATAGCCCGGATAGCATCCTTCAATTTCAAATAAGCCCGTTTTTTCGTCAGTCGGGGTATATTTTGGTTTTTGAGGAAGAGATATTTGCATATTAGTTATTAGCTGTTAGTTATTAGCTGTTAGCTCCTAAGAGCTAAAGGCTAACGGCTAACGGCTTTATTTTAAATTTACCTAGAATAATATTCAACGATGATTTGTGCGTCCACATTGACGCCGATTTCGTCCTTATTCGGGACAGCCACGATCTTGGCTAGCGCCGTAGCGGCGTCAAAAGTGAACCAAGAAGGAAAATCGTGCTTATTTTTAATAGCTTGCTCTAGATTCTTGAAATAATTCTTACCGGCCTTATTCGGATTCATCCCAGCCGTTTGACCGATCTTGATTTCATAAGAAGGAATAGTCATCTTTTTCCCGTCCACAATGATGAGGCCATGATTCACCAACTGTCTTGCTTGTGCGCGTGAAGCCGCGAGGCCAGTACGGTAAATCACATTGTCCAGACGCATTTCCAAGCGCGCCAGAAGCAGATCCCCGGTGATGCCTTTTTTATGTTTAATATCATCAAAATGCTTCCTAAATTGTCTTTCCAAAATGCCATACACTCTCTTCAGCTTCTGTTTAGCCGCCAATTGTAAGCCATATTCGCTTAAGCCGCGGCCTGGTTTCTTACCATGCACTCCCGGCGCATAGGCGCGACGAGTCACCGCGCATTTCGGCGTGCCACAACGATCACCCTTGAGAAAAAGCTTCTCGCCAGCTCGTCTACATTTTCTACATTTTGCTTCAGTATCTCGTGCCATATTTATACTCTTCTAGGTTTTTTAGCCCGACAACCATTGTGCGGAATAGGCGTTATATCTTTAATTAAAATTAAATCGAAACCATTATTGGCTAGCGCGCGAATCGAAGATTCTCGTCCACTGCCCACTCCTTTGACAAAAACTTCCAATTCTTTCAGTCCGTATTTTTTCACTTTTTCCGTCACGCTCGCCACCACTTGCGTAGCCGCATAAGGCGTGGCTTTCTTAGCGCCCTTAAAGCCCATCAGGCCGGAAGTGGCCCAAGCGAGAATATTGCCTTGCGCATCTGCGATGTTCACTGCGGTATTGTTGTAAGAGCATCTGATGACCGCTCGGCCCCGCGTGATTTGACGTTTCCCTTTCTTGACTTTTTTCTTGGCTAGATTTTCCGCCGCTTCATTTTCCACAGCTAAAACATCAGTGTCTGCGACTATTTCTGCTTTCTCTTCTGCCTCATTTTTTTTATCTACCTCTGCCATAATAATTTCTAAAAAATTTATTCCTATTTGTAAGGTCTACGTCTTTTCGGTCTTGACTCGACCGCTGCCCATCGTATGTCTGACATTGCCTCGCACCGTCCGATTATTGGTCTTGGTCCGTTGGCCGCGCGCCGGCAAGCCTTTCTGATGGCGCGTACCGCGATAGCAACCCACCTCTTTCAAGCGCTTGATATTGTTGCGCACCTCATATTTCAAATCACCTTCTGTCTTGATTTTTTTCTCCACATAAGCTCTGATTTCATTCTCTTCGCTCTCATTAAGCTCCTTAGTCCTTTTTTCGGGAGAAATCTTAAGCTCATCCAAAATCTTTTGGGCTGTGGCCGGACCGATTCCGTAGATATAGGTCAGGGAAATAACTATTCTTTTTTCGTCTGGGATATTAACCCCGGAAATTCGTAACATATTTTAGCTTTTAGCTTTTAGCTCTTAGCTCTTAGCTCTAACGGCTAATGGCTAATGGCTAATGGCTAACTTAACCTTGGCGTTGTTTATGTTTTGGCGTAGAACAAATCACATAAAGCTTGCCTTTGCGCTTTATCGTTTTGCATTTATCACAAATTTTTTTCACAGATGCTCGAACTTTCATATTATTTTAATCTTTGCACTATTCTACCTTTAGTTAAATCGTATGGGCTCATTTCCACAATCACTCTGTCTCCGGGAATCATGCGGATGTAGTTCACGCGCATTCGTCCGGAAATATGAGCCAATATTTCGTGACCATTATCTAATTTTATTTTAAAAGTGGCGTTAGGAAGATTTTCCAACACTTCTCCCTCCAACTTGACCAACTCCTTATCAATTGCCATAAAAAATTTTATCTTAAAATATTACGACCGGAAAACAAAAAATAGACGGAACTTTCTCAAGACAAAGCGCGCGTTTAGCAAGCTTCATACTTGAGGACAGTGTTCGGACCAAATTCGTGCGTATCGGAAAATTCCCTCTATAACTTCGCAATATTTTTAATGTCTTTACTATACTAGCGCCATTTTTTTTATTTGTCAACCCTATAGGCGGCGCGCCTCAAATCCTTCATTTTTCCTATTGTTTTCCCAGCTAAATCAGCTTAGCAAATTTTCTAAGTCGGGTCAAGGGTCACGCTTACACGGCTGGATATCAGCGGGATTCGGCCACTCACAAACGGCGGCCAATAATTCACCTCCACTTTTTCAATATTGGGTAAGCTGCCAAGATAGTCCTTCACCTGCTCCTCATTCTTGCCAAGAATAGACTTCTTAATGACCTCCGCCGTGACCGCCGAGTTAATTTTCCCCGTGGCATGGAATTTTATATTGATCGTGCCATTGGCAAAATCAACATCCGCTCTGGAAAAATCAGTTTTAATTGAACCCGGATCGACGCTCTTTCCATCCTCCGCCGAAGTTAGCATGGCCGCGATGGCCGCCTTAAGATCATTCTGTTTGACTACTATAGCTTTGGCCTCGGTGCTGGCGGTTAGCTGGAAGGAATTCACCACGTCTCCAGCTGAATTGGAAAGTTTGTAAACCACATCCGACTGGTTTATGGCCCCATCCAGAATAAGGGCATCGTCTCCGCCGGATTTTTTCATATCTTCTTCGAGCTTTTGATTCAGTGAAACCAGAATTTTGCTCTTGGCCGCGGCTATATCATTATCGGTTATCACTTTTGATTCGCTGGCGCCGCTAGTTCCATTGCCGCCGCCGGTCATCGCCGCACTTGAAGTGGCATAAATTTTTTCATATTTAACCCCGCTACTTTTAAAACCGGGAATATTGAACGTTGAAGGACCGACATTGTAGCCATCACCTGACTGATCCGCCACTATCTCAGCTTCTATTTCTCCTTTTTTAACTTGACCATTCTCAAGACTGGTCCCCGGCACGGTCACGCCTTTGACCAAGCGGAACAGTTTTCCGTCGCCGGTCAAGAATCGCGTAGTGGCCACCAGTGGTTGCGGGCTGGAACTATATTCATTATAAATCGTGACGGTGCCATGCGCGTGTTGGTTGGAAACAAGTCCACTGCCGGACGCAGGGTAACTTTCGGTCACTTCCTGTTTAGAAGAAGCGGTTGCAGCCGGGATAGTGCCGCTGGCGAGGTCGACTGACGGACTGGCAATCTTCCCCATGACCTCCGCATCAATAGATTTATAATCCGCCTTGACTGAAACTACCAAGGCCGCTTTCGGAACAAAAACATACCCGCCAATGCCCACCACCAAAAGAAATGCGGCAACACCAAAAACCCAGAACCAACGATGCACTTGGCCGGTCAAATTATAAGTTTCAGGATTGCTATTTTTACTCGGCGCTTTTTCCGGCTGCGCCGTGATTGCGCTTGACTGATAGAAAAAATCTTCTATTTTTTTGTCTTGAAAATTTGGCTTGGGATTTGGATTCGAGCTTGGACTGGAAGTACGGTTGAGATTGGGATTAGAAATAGGGGCAGAAGCAGGAGTAGGGGCAGGCACAGAGTTGGACTTAGCGTCTCTATTAAAAAAATCACTAGCGTTAGGCACCGTAGGAGCCATCACTGGAATTTTTGCCACCGGTGTGGCCGGCTTCAAATCGAACGCCGGTCTCACCATCAATTTTCTTTCGGCCGCTTTGTCCGGAACTAAAACCAATTCCCGATTGGTCAGAACTTCTTTTCCTAATTTTTGCTCTGGCACTTTAGGTTTTTCTATTTGTAATTTGATCTGTTCGGCTTTAATATTTTCCTTAGCCATCTCTTCATCGAAATAACTGCTTGATCCGATAGTATTCAAGCGGTCCTTACCACTTTTGACCTTCTCCTCCGCTTTGAACTCCGGCAGCGGCTGACTTTCTTCGCCCACACTGATTTCCTCATCAGAGATATTATCCATTTTCTGCTGCACAAAAATCCCAGCTTTTTCAATGAGAATTTTTCCGAGCTTATCCTGCGTCACCATCATCAATTGCAACCTGGCTTCATCCGCCTCACGCTTAAGGATACGCAAATTAACGATACTCTGAATGAGCAAGGCGCGTTTAGGCACCACCAGAATTATTTCACTCGCCCGCGCATGTCGCAGCCGTTCCACGATGGAAGTGATTTCTTCGTCAATGTCGATGTAAAATGCTTGATGCATACGTTTAAATTATTTTTGTATCATTCGCACAGCGCGACGCAAAATTCCGGCCATCATTTTTTCCTCACCTACCAAATCCAGCGCCAAATTGGCCAAGCCCATCGGTGTGATATCTTGCGGATCTTTTAGTTGTTTAGTTTCATCAGAGATGTTTACCACGTCTTTCGGTTGCAAGAAACTCACTTCGATCTGCTTGGCAAAAGGTAATTTTTTGCACCATTCTTTGCTCAGCAACGCTTTTTTTATCCCCGGCAAACCTGAACCGCCGCCGCACAGAAAAAAGCGATGGGGCAACAGATCCGCCTCAGAAAATTCCGAAAGTGTCAGCTCAATGCCGCGCAACCACACATCACAATCGTCGGCCAGAATTTTTTCAATCTTCATGCTCACATCTTTGCCCAACTTGCCTTCAGCGTATTTGATTTTCAGCACTTCCGCTTCTTCGATGCCAATGCCCAATTCAGTCGAAAGTCTTTTGGTGAACGCTCGCCCGCCGAGACCAAACATCTTCGTGCCCTCTAGGCCGCCATTGCGCACCACCGCCACATCCGTCGTGCCGCCACCGATGTCGATAAAGACCGCACTGAATTCCGTCGAATCTTCGATGCCCATGGAACGCGCCACGGCATACGGTTCGGCGGCAATGTTCAACAGTTCCAATTTCAATTCGTCAGCAATTTTTTGCAGCGCCCCCAGATGGATCATCGGCGCATACGCATTGAAAACTGAAATGGACACATCGCGCCCTTGAAAACCGACTGGATTGGTCACCTTATATCCATCGATGCGCACATCCACAATCACCGCATTGATGAGCTTCACTTCAATCTCGCTGTGGCCTGTTTCCCACGCCAACTGCTGCCGGATACGATCAAAGGCCTTCCATTGCACTTTCTGGATGATATTTTTCAATTCCGGAATGTCGATGCGGATTTCCGGATTAACCCTTTCATAATGCACCGTCGTGGTCGTGCCTTTCACCAGTTCCCCGGCAATGCCCACGATGGCTTTTTCCACTTTCTTGGCGCCCGCCATCGTTTTGGCCAAATTGATGGCTTCCCGACAATTAACAATCACCCCGGAAATATCCGACACCGCGCCGCTATGCATATCCCGCAGTCCTTGCCGCGCGCGCCCCGCTCCTTTCACGATACCCGCTCCGGAATTTTCATCAATCTTAAAAACTAGCGCCTTAACCACTTCCGTGCCGATATCCAATGACAGATAAAATTCCGAAGAACTTTTCTTAAAGCCTAAAATTTTAGAAAAAAATGCCATAAACAAAACTTAATTTTAGTTTTTATTTCTCTTGCTGACTTTGATTTAATTATAGAATAAATCGGGGAATATGACAAATTAAAAAAGAGCCCTTGAGGAAATGAAATCCTCAAGAGCCCGCTACGCCTCTAGCTTTTCACCATGTGCCAGCTTTACTTCAAATCGATATTGAACTCAAGCTTAACCGTTCCTTTAGGAACATGTATGGCATACGTCGTACTATCCTTACCGTCCAGCAAGAACTTGGGGATAAGCCAGAAGAGAACCTTGTCGGAATAAACGGTTCTTTCACCGATTTTAGCCATATAGCCATCCCTTCTTTCCTCTTCGTAGATAATGGCCGAATATTTTGAAACTTCTCCATATTTCTTACCGCCATCAGCAGTCAGATAATAAAACACATACTGTTGTTCCAGATTGACATTTCCTAATCCAAGGATGAAGGTACCCGACAGCTCCTTCGAGCTGTCAATCGCTACGATATTAATTTTATCGTATTCATATTCTTGCATTGAATGCAAAATTACCTTAGATGCAATTCCTGTCGATACAGTCCCAATAAATGCGCTTGCCGCCACACCCATAATAGAGAATATAATCTTTTCAAAAAAATCTATATTCTTTTTTGAATAAATAATCTTAAAAGATATACAGACCCCGACAATTGTACACGCAATAAAAAGTACCATGATGCACCTCCTCGATTTTATCGATTTTATCCATCTTTTCTATTAATTTGACAACGCTCTATTAGCCCAGAATGATAGCACAAACCGGCTAAAAAGTCAAGCGCAAAAAACCACCCAAAATTCTGAGTGGTTTTTACATTATAACAAAAGCAGATCTATTTTTTCACCTTCAATTTCCGAAATTCTCTTTTTCCCACTTTCAAAATCTGCCCATCCATCTCTTTCGTTATTTTGGCGGTGATGTCGGTGATTTTTTCGCCGTCCACGCTGACGCCGCCTTGCTCAATCTTTCTTTTGGCATCAGCATTGGATTCCGCCATCCCAACACTCACCATAGTGGCCACTATAGAGGCCTCTGCAGTGACTTCCATAGAGGTCACTTTATCCGGCGTGCCTTTTTTGGAAAAGACTTTTTCAAAATTTTCCTGTGCTGCGGCAGCCGCTTCTGCCCCCTTTATCATCCTGACAATTTCATACGCCATTTTCTTTTTGAAAATCATCGGGTTCTCGCCTTGTTCCATCGCTTTCTCAATCTCCCTTATTTCTTCTACAGGAACATCCGTCAGGAGTTCAAAGCCGGACAAAATGTGTTTGTCAGAATACGACATCGCTTTTCCAAACATGTCTTCTGGAGAATCAGCTAAATTTATGCCGTTACCTTTGGTTTTGCTCATCGTCACTCCGTCTGGCGCATCCATCATCTTATTCGTCCGCACAAATTTTTCCTTGCCTAAATAATTCTTGGATAAATCACGGCCACACAGCATATTGAAAGTCTGATCAGCTCCACCAATCTCCATATCTACTTCCATGGCTACGCCGTCATATCCCTGCATCAATGGATAGAGCAATTCGTGAAACTTTAACGGATCATCCGCTTCCAGTCTTTTTTTAAATAAATCTCTTTGCAATATTTGTTGGATGGTGACTTTAGACATTAATTTTAAAATATCTCCCAGCGTCATTTTTGAAAGCCATTTGTTGTTCCGTTCAAAGCGTACAGGGTTGTCTCCGCCGAAATCAACAAGTTGGGCCGCCTGCTCTTTCCAGCCGGCCATATTCTTTTCGATGTCTTCGTCGGTCAACATTTTCCGCGTCGTATCTTTGTCCGGGTCACCGACCTTAGCCGTATAATCTCCCACCAAAAAAATCACTTCATGTCCGAGTTTCTGCAAAATCCCGAGAGCCCGGATGCCCATAGCATGTCCCACATGGAGATAGGGACCGGTCGGATCAAACCCTTGATAGATTCGCAGCCTCTCTCCACTCATAAGTTTTTTTCGAAAAGCCAGTTTAGAGGGATAAATCTCCTCCACTCCGCGCTCCAAAAACTCATCAATCATTTTTTCATCGGTAATTATTTTCATATATTTTTTATTCTAAAATTGCCTTGATCCTCCGCACGCCCGCGCTCGAGCTTTCTTCTTTTTTAATCTTGAAAGTGCCGACGATGTCGCCGGTGTTGGTCACGTGCGGGCCGCCGCAAATCTCATTGGAGAAACCTTCAATTTTGTAGACTTTCACCACCTCGCCATATTTGTTTTCAAACGCCCCTTCTGCTCCAGACTCGCGCGCTTCGTCCAAGGTCATTTCATTCAGTTCTACCGGAATTTTGGCGGCAATAGCTGTATTGACATATTCTTCTACGGCTTTCTTCTGCTCGTCAGTCATTTTTTCCGCATGGGAAAAATCAAAACGTAATCTTTCACCGTTGATGTTCGACCCTTTTTGATGTACGTGACTGCCCAAAACTTTCCGTAGTCCAGCAAGCATCAGATGCGCCGCTGTGTGCAAGGCAGTCGTTTCTTCTTTAGTATCGGACAACCCGCCTTTGAACATGCCGGCTGAAGCGGTGCGGGAAAGTTCTTGATGTTTTTTATATCTCTTATCAAATTTATCTTTTAATTTATTTTCATCAATATTAATTTTTCTATTTTTTAATTCTTCAAAAACTACCTCTAAGGGAAATCCGTACGACTGATACAAATTAAATACCATATCCGCTGTATCATCATTTGCATACCAATCTGCTTTTTGTATCTCATCACCAACTTTTCTAGTTATATAATTACCCTCCGGATTACTTATAAATTTTTCAAATTCTTTCAATCCATTTTCCAATGTCTTCCTGAATTTCTCCTCTTCTTTATCTAATTCATCTATTAATTTGTCATCCAAAATTTCCGGATAGACCGCGCCATAAATTTCCTGCACCACTTTCGCAATTTTAGTGGTGAAATTTTCTTTAATACCCAGGATGTGTCCCTGGCGGATAGCGCGCCGAATGAGGCGCCTAAGTACATAGCCACGTTCAGTGTTTCCCGGCTCTACGCCGTCCGCCATAATGAACACGGCGGCTTTAATGTGATCAGCAATGATACGAAAAGATTTTCGCGTATCCACCCAGCATTTTTGATCTTCGGCGATATATTCCTCATCAGATTTTTCACCGTATTCTAAGCCGGATAATTTCTCAATTTCTTGGATGAGCGGCCAGAAAAGTTCCGTGCGATAATTGTCGTCCAAGCCATTGATGGCCGTCAAAACCCGCATCAGTCCCATGCCGGTGTCGACATTCTGCTGCGCCAATTTTTCATACCGGCCGTCCTCAGTCTTATTGAATTGCATAAAAACATCATTCCAAATTTCCACCCACAGGTCATTATCATCATTGAAGCTGTCCGGTACGGCCTTGGGGTCACCAATCCAATAGAACATTTCACTGTCCGGTCCGCACGGCCCGGTCACGCCGGCCGGTCCCCACCAATTATTTTTCTTCGGGAGTTTAGCAATGCGTGCAACCGGCATGCCTAAATCTTTCCAAATTTCGAATGCTTCCGCGTCGAACGGCGCGTCTGCGTCTCCTTCGAACACTGAACAAGCCAAGCGATTTTTGTCGAGAGCCAGCCAATCCGGCGAAGTCAAAAATTCCCAGCTCCAGGAGATGGCTTCTTTCTTGAAATAATCGCCCAGCGACCAATTCCCGAGCATCTCGAAAAAAGTGTGATGGGTGCGGTCGCCCACTTCATCGATGTCGATGGTGCGGATACTTTTTTGCGCATTGGCCAAGCGCGTGCCTTGTGGATGATTTTCACCCATCAGGTACGGCACCAAAGGATGCATCCCGGCCGTTATGAAAAGGGTGGTTGGATCATTTTCCGGCACCACCGGCGCACTCGGAATGATGGCATGTCCTTTGCTTTTGAAAAATTCCAAATATGATTGTCTGAGTTCGTTCGCGGTCATAAGTGTTGTAGATATTATAGATATTATAAAAGTCTAGGTGGGTATCTGGGTGGGTATCCGAATAACTATTTAACGTTATACCTAGTTTCCTTTTCGATTTTACGATAATCGTCATCAGTTAAATGATAGGAAAAACGTGCGCGTAACTTTGTCATAGCCGCGGCCACATCAATTGATCCGCGATCCAGCTCTCTTTCAATGTCCTTAACGCTGTCTTGGTAATTATATACCGCTTTCCCCACTTCGGTGCTTCGACTGCCAATTTGCGCGATTACGATGCTGGCAAATTCTGATGCCATATTTTTATTGTTTATAATAAATTAATTTTTTTCTTCAATCTTTTCATATCTTCTTCGTTTTTGATGATTTGATAACCGAGCGTGTCATATTCCTTCTTCTTATTTTCCATCTCAATCCGCATCCTTTCCTGATCCATTCGCAGCTTCCTGATTTCCATTTCCAAGGTGCTCTTTTTATTTTGAATTTTGCGCGTATCAGAATCCATTACGATAATCTCCATCTGGAAATTACGCAACTGTTTCCGCTTCTCTTCCTCGCTTAAATTTTTTAAATCATCGTCAGTATATGCCATTTTTGTCTTTGAGCGTAGCGAGAAGCAACAAAAATGAGCATCCCGCAGAAATTCGCTATTAAAATTTTATCTACCTCCAAACCAAGCCGTTAGACGTCTACGCACACAAATCCATATAGTACTTCTATTTATATTGGAATTTCGTGCGGGACACCCACCTCTCAATCATGCAATCACCCCGCCGCCGATCACCTCTCCGGTTTTCGCATAAAACACCACTGACTGTCCGCTGGCCAGAGCTTTCTCCGGTTTTTCAAACTCTATTTCGCATTCGGCATTATTTGCTCCATGCTTTTTGATTATAGCATAAACCAAGGGATTTCGGTATCGGCTGCGCGCCAAGACCCGAGCCAAGCGCGGCGGTATAGCGCTGACCCAACTCACCTTTTCCAAAATAGCAACTTTATAAAATAATGGCAATTTTTGCAGATCATTGGAAACTGTTAAAATATTTTTTTTCAAATCCTTGGCTACGACATAGTATGGACCGGTGCCGCCGATATGAATGCCTTTTCGCTGTCCAATCGTATAGAGCGGCAAACCATGATGGATGCCTAAAATTTTCCCAGTAGCATCAACAATCTTGCCTTTTTTCAATTTCAGATTTTTTTTCAAAAATTCGTCCAAAGTCACGCCCGCCATGAAACACACATCCTGTGATTCTTTTTTTTCACTCACCGCAAGACCGAACGTTTTCGCCAACGCCCGCACTTGGGTTTTCTCATATTCTCCCAATGGGAAAATAATCCTAGCTAATTCCTTTTGTCCCAATCTGTACAGGAAATATGACTGATCTTTATTTTTATCTTTAGCAGTTCTTAATCTGAAGACCGTCTTTAATTTGACATTTTGATTTTGAAATTTATTTGTAATTTGTAATTTGTAATTTGTAATTTGCTTGTTTATCGTTTCTTGTATTTTGGTTATTCTCGCGTAGTGACCCGTCGCCACATAATCTATTCCCGCCTTTTTCGCTTCTTCTAATAATATTTTAAACTTAAAATTTTCATTGCAAAAAACACACGGATTGGGCGTGCGCCCAGATGCATATTCCTCCAAAAAATAGCCCATGACTTCTTTTTTGAATCTTGGCCTGACATCTTTGATCTGCAGCGGTATGTCCAATTTTTGGCAGACTTTTTCCACATCCTGGATATTTTTCAACGTTTTTTCTTCCTCGCCATACAGCCTCAAAAAAAGACCTTTCACTTGGAAGTCTTGGTTTTTGAGCAGGGCGGCCGCAGAAGAAGAATCCACCCCGCCACTCATTCCAATTAGAATTTTTGGCTTTTTTGAATTCATAAATTCCAAGGTAGCAAAATCTTAGGTAATTCGCAAATAGACTTTCCCGCTTTTATTTTCATGGATCTGCCTACCGTTTCGATGGCAAGGTTTCGTTGCGCATATCCTGCGACACTTCCAATATATGCGACTGTTTAGTGCTGTCGATTAAATTATGGCCAACATACACCAAAAATCCAAGCAGTACGCCGTTAAAAAGTATCAGCATGCACAACGACAGATAATTCAGCGTTCTTCGGTTCGATTCAAATTTCATTTTTATTTCAGTTATTTTTTGTTTTATTTATCAAGTCTCGTACGCCCGCCCGGTCAATTTCCGGTTTTCTCCGCGTACTTTGAAATTTTTTCGGTGCCATATGCACCATCTGGGTCAGCCGCATCGGTTTTTCATCTGACGACATGGCTACAGGCTCATAATCATCCACTTGTTCGGGCGAGCTTATTTGTTTTTCCTGAGTAGGCCGCGCGTGGTCCGGCACACCTCCGCTTGGGGCTGGCGACTGTTCAGTTTTTTCTCGCTGCGATCTGGCTCTAGCTCTTTGATATTCTTTCAAGCATTCCCGACAAAAAGTCGGACGATTGGGGTCAGGGGCGAAAGGCACTTGAATTTTTTCTTCACAGCTATCACAAACCGTATCAAACATTTGCCGCTCGGCCGGTGGGGCAACCGCAGCAACTTCAGTTTTTGCGACAGCAGCTTTCGGCGGAAGTTCCGGCTTGGATAAATTTTCTTTGACTGCGCGAGCCGGGTCATAGCTATTACTCGAAATATTTTTGCTTATCAGCGGCGCTGACATAGGCGCCACTGGCTTCGGCATAGCCGGGCTAAAATCTTTTCTGACAGCTGGCCCGGTCGGTTTAAGCGTAATCCTGGAAGCTCCCGGATAATTTTTCACCGCGTCCGGGGCTGTTTTCTTGGGTTCATCAAACTCAAACATGCCGCTCCAGCGAGCAATTTTTTCTTCAATTTCCGCGCGCGATCGGCCATATCGCTCGCGCGAAACTTTGATGGCATTTTCTTCATTACCGATTGTATCGGCCAGGTCGGCCGGCGGCAAAGTCGTAGCGGAAAAAGCGTCACCGGCGATACCATCAATCATTAATTTCAAATATATTCGGTATTTGGAAAGATTCACGATGTCATTCATCAGAAAAACCGGATCAAATTCTTTTTCCAGCGCTTCCGCATCTTCCGCCCCCACCCGAAAAGAAACAATCGTGCCGACATTGCCAAAGATAGCGTCTCGCACCGTCGCGTTGCCGTCAAAAATCAATTGGTTTATATATTGATGGGCCAAGATCAGGCTCAAGCGATATTTTCTCGCCTCAGACAAAATGTTAGCAAAAGCTTCCGTGGCAAAATTTTGGAATTCATCGACATACAGATAGAAATCTTTTCTTTCTTCTTCTGGAATGTCCACCCGTCCCATGGCCGCCAACTGGATCTTGGTGACCACCATACCACCCAAAAGCCGCATCGCATCTTCGCCGATTCGTCCTTTGGAAAGGTTCACAATCAAAATCTTACCGTTATCCATAATTTCCCGCATATCGATCGTAGATTTCGGTTGACCGACGATGTGGCGAATAACGAAAGACGACAAGAATTGTCCAACTTTATTCTGGATAGCCGCCACCGCCTCTTTTCTGAACTTATCATCCCATTGATCAAATTCATTAATCCAAAAAGATTTTACCACCGGATCTTTAATTTTCGGATAAACACGCTTCCGGAAATCCTTATCACTCATCATGCGGTTCACGCCGAGCATAGTGGAACCGGGGTAATCCAAAAGGGCGAGAATTGTATTATTTAGAATATATTCCATTCGCGGACTCCACACATCCGGCCAGATTTTTTTGAACACCCCCATCATACCACTGGCCACCAAGTTTTTTTTATCCTCCTCAACAGACTCCAAGATATTAAAGGCAATCGGAAATTCTTTGTCCGCCGGATTGAAATAAACCAGGTCATTGATACGATTAGCCGGGATGGCCCGCACCATTTTTTCGGCAAATTCGCCGTGCGGATCGACCACACAAACGCCTTTGCCATTCCGAATGTCTTGGATAGCCATATTTTCCAACATATTGGATTTACCCATTCCGGTTTTTCCAATAACATACATATGGCGGCGGCGGTCATCTTCCTTGATGCCAAAAACCACCTCCTTGTTCCTAAAATTAGTTTTGGCGAAAAAATTGATTTCAGACATTTTGGTAAAAAATGGACGAAATCATCCTGAGCCCCGCCGCGGCGGGGTGAAGGATCTCGTACCAATACAATTATTTTTATTAAACAAACAATTATCCAACAGGCAAATTAGACGGAGCACTGCCCAGTTTTGATTCCGTCCGGGTAATGGAAGGCGCCTTCACGCTCAAATCAGGGAAATGAAACACTGTGGCCAATTCCTTAGTGGAAAAAATGATTTTCTTACCATCCACATTGCGTTTTTTGTAACGCGCATAGATTTTTCTTTTGCGAAAATCCACACGTTGCTTGATGAAAAATATAGAACCATAAGTCTTACTGACATCCTCAGGCTTCAGGTTATTGTAATTTATATCATTAAATTGCTTGAGGGCGCCGATGAAAGAGGAGACGTTGGACCTGTCGAAATTTTCCTTGCGGCCGATATAGATGAACCGCATTTTTGTCCGGAACAGATTCTTGCCTAAATTTTCTTCCGTGGCTTTCAGGATATCTTTTTCTGTCGGAGAAAGACGAAATTCCAGCGGACCAAGCTCTTTCTTTTCGGCCGCGCCGAAAACCACCGGAGCGGAAAAGGCAGCGGGAATATTGGCAATAACATCCATCAGGTGTCCCGCCAAACCCATCGGTTCCACCACTGTTTCACCTTTCAACTTCTTGACCACACTTATATGCTCGTCTGACTTATTGTCCGGCTCAGGCAAGGGTTGCAAAACATATTGCAGCCAGATGTGTTGACCGGGGCCCAAGGCGCCTATCACTTCCGCCAGAGCCGAAATTGGGTCAATCATTTCCCCGGTGACAGTTTCCTCAAATTTTTCATAGGTCTTAATCGGAATAGCGTCTTTTCCGACAAACTCAAAATCCGTCCCCCACAAATCCCAAAACTTGTTCGGCACCACTCTGGGAAAATTTTCCGTATAATCACCCACTTCAAGCACTTTAGCATCCGGATATTGAGCATAAATGTGCGCTTCTATCATCGCCCGATAATTTTTTTGGGTGCGAATATAGAAGTGCATCTTGCCTTCTTCTCCGACCATTTCCAGACTAAAACGATCATGGTACCACGCCCCTTTTAAATAGACGTCGAAAGTATTGTAAGTCGTCAGGACGCCAGTCATAGCCGTAAAAATATTTTCCATCATTTTCGGTCCGCGTTCGATTTCCCGAGGCGGAATGATTTCCAGAAAGGTCCATTTTTTGAGAGCGGTCCAAGAATTGGCCCCATACCAACCCGAAAAGTCTATCCAAAGAAATGTAAAAAGTTTATACAAAAAGACTGGCAGAATGATCCACCAGAACAGCTGGAAAAATTGGATAAAAACTCCGAATATAGAACTAATGTCTGAAGCGTTGTTCATAACATTTATCGTTTCTCAATTTATAAAACTTTTATTTATTTTTTCAATCGGTAGAATTCGCCTTCTTTTTTGAAAAATTTTCGATTATTCAAATTTATCATAATAGTCGTTTTTTTCACTCGGCGCATTTTCAGTACTTCGGCCATCACCTCATCTTTCTTCATAGGCCGTCCAGATTTTTTCAAAATCACTTCGATAATATCCTTGATCGTACCGGAAAAATAGCCCCATTCGGCCAAAGCATAAATCCCCCGCCCAACCAGCACAAATCGTTCGTCCTTGATCAATTCATTGTGCACTGTCTGAGGATGGGCACCTCGCTTGCTCAATTCATATTTGTCGATCAAATCGGCAATTTCGGTGAAATGCAAAGGCCTCTTGTGTTCCTTGAGGATCAAATGCACTTTCTCCCGCGTCCCTTTCGGTGAGACTTCCATCCAATCTATCATGCCCCATTTTCCAAATTTATTCTTTTTCACCCGTTCCGCCACTGACAGAAAATTCATTATCTTTTCCTTCGGCGTTTCCGGCATAATCGCCATCAATCTCTCCAACATTTCGCTGTCTGATAGAAGATTACCTTCTTTCAAGGCAGTTTTTTCCGCTTCTCTGATGAGTCTCTTGATTTCAAAAATGAGATCACGCGAAACTACCCAAGCTTTTTCCAAAATGCCTTTTTCCTCAACGGCAAAAATCTTGCGAGAACAACTGGCAAAAAATTTAATCGCATTAGCTTCTTGCACTGAACCGTATTTTATTTTTTCAATCGCATCAACTTCTCTGATTATACCACCATTTTCCATTACTGTAAAAATTATTTTTTCTTCGGTGAGAAAAAAGTCTTTATGGTTCAATTTTTGCGCAATATTTTTCACCGCTTCCGCGATAATCTGTCGCACTCGTTCTCGAGTGATGCTGTAATGTTGGCCGATCTTTTCCAGCGTTTCCCCCCGCGCCGTTGTCAGCCCGAAGCGTCGTCTGACAATTTCCCCGCTGCGGTCCGACATATCCATCAATAATTTTTCGGCCATGACCAAAAAACTGAATTCTCCTTCCGAAATTTCCGCTGGTGCCGTTTTTTTGCTTTCTTTGCCCTTATGCATATAAGTTTATTTAATAGTTTTAAATTTCAAACTATTCTAGCATATATCAAAAATTTGTCAAGAGCGTGCATATTATGCTACATTTAAAAAAATATGACAACTTCAAAAGACCTAAAATATCTGAACGCCCTTAACAAGATTTCAGGCGTGGGCGCACAAACATTAAGAAAGCTGATGGGCTTTTTCGGCAGTGCGGAAGCGGCGTGGGACGGCGATTTAGAGCCCCTGATAAGAAGCGGGATTGGAGAAAAATTAGCCAGCCGGATTTTTGACGAAAGAAAAAATACCCATCCCGAGCGCGAATGGGAAATCATGACCAAAGAAAATATTCACCTCCTCGCCTGGAACGATCCTCTCTATCCGGCAATCCTCAAGGAATCACCTCATCCGCCTTACCTTCTGTATATCAAAACTGCCGAGCCCTTTGATGAGATAGAATTTTCGCGCCTCATCGCCGCGCCCGCCGTGGCTATCGTGGGCGCCAGAAAAAACACTCCTTACGGCGCCCTGGTCGCGCAAAATTTGGCCAAGGATCTCTCCGCTGCCGGCATTACGGTGATCAGTGGCATGGCCCTCGGCATCGACAGCTGGGCACATCGTGGCGCTTTGGACGGCGGTGGGAAAACGATTGCCGTCTTGGGCAATAGTTTGGACGAAAAAGATATTTATCCGCGGCATAACGTCAATCTCGCGCGGGAAATTGTCCAATCCGGTGCCCTATTCAGCGAATACACAACTGAGGCCACCACCGGCCGGATGGCTTTTCCGGCCCGTAACCGCATCGTGGCCGGCCTGACGCTCGGCACCATCGTGGTAGAAGCGGGCGAAAAAAGTGGTGCCCTCATCACGGCGCAAATGGCGCTGGAAGCCAATCGGGAAGTTTTCGCCGTACCTGGTTCCATTTTTTCCGAAAGCTCTATCGGTACCAATGGGCTCATCCGCAGCGGCGCCAAAGTCGTGACCGGCATAAAAGATATCTTGGAAGAACTGGGCCTAGAGAAAAACACTCACCAAAAAAAATCACTGCCTAAAGCACCCTGCAACGAAGAGGAAGAGCGACTACTCAAAATTCTCTCTTCTGAACCGCTCCACATTGACATTATTGCGAAACTCGTTAAACTTCAAACTGCTACCGCCTCCGCCACTCTCGTAATGATGGAATTGAAAGGCTGGGTAAAAAACATCGGCGGACAGAACTATATACTAATATAATATTCAATTTACAATGATCAATTTTCAATCAATTTATAAATTATCAATATCTCAATGATCAATTGAAAATTTGAGCATTGAAAATTCATTGAAAATTGCAAATTGATAATTGAAAATTTGACACAATATATTTTTTAACTATTTAACCGTATTATTTCACATAATCCGAACCAAACACATGAAACTCGTTATCGTAGAGTCTCCTACCAAAGCCAAAACTATTGCCAAATTTTTGGGTAAAAAGTACACGGTCAAATCTTCCTATGGCCACATCCGCGATCTACCGGAAAAAAAGATGGGCGTTAACATTGAAAACGACTTTCAGCCGGACTATGTCATTCCAACCAAAGCCATTGAACGTGTGGATAGCCTAAAAATCTTAGCCAAGAAAGCAGACGAGATTATCCTGGCCTCTGACGAAGACCGCGAAGGAGAAGCCATTGCATGGCATCTCATGAGCGCCCTTAACTTGGAACCGAGCACGACCAAAAGAATCGTCTTTCATGAAATCACTAAGATGGCTATCGAAAAAGCCTTGGAAAATCCGCGCACGCTTGATCTTAATTTGGTGGACGCCCAACAAGCTAGAAGAATTTTGGATCGCTTGGTCGGCTTTGAACTTTCTCCTTTTTTGTGGAAAAAGATCCGCCGGGGACTGTCCGCTGGTCGTGTTCAGTCCGTGGCGTTGCGCCTGATCGTGGAACGTGAAAAAGAAATTGAAAAATTCAAATCAGAAAAATTCTGGGTGATCGATGCCAAGTTCCAAGCGGAAGATAAAAAAAATGCAACTTCTTTCGACGCCAGCCTGTTGCAAAAAAATGGCGAAAAAATCGATGAGTCCATCACGCTCAAGCTTTTTGCCGGAGATTATAAAACTAAAAAAACTAACATCGGCAGTCAGAAACTGGCGGATGAAATCGTCGCCGAATTGCAGGCCTCCACTTGCCAGATTGTGGATATTGTCAAAAGGGAAACGTTGCGCACACCCAGCGCGCCCTTCACCACTTCGACTTTGCAGCAAGGAGCCATCAATAGCCTAGGCTTTTCTTCCAAACAAACGATGATGGCGGCGCAGAAACTCTACGAACAAGGTTTAATCACCTATATGCGAACTGATTCCACCAATCTATCGATGGAATCAATGCTTAGCGCGCAAAAAACCATTACGAAACTTTTCGGCCAAGATTATGCTCTGCCCACACCGCGTTTTTATAAGACAAAATCTAAGAACGCCCAAGAAGCGCACGAAGCCATCCGCCCGGCTTATCCGGAAAAAACTCCCACCGAACTCAAAGATTCTCTTGAGCCCAGCCAGTATAAGATCTATAAACTAATCTGGAACCGCATGCTGGCGTGTCAGATGCAGCCGGCCAGATTTGATTCCGTCAAGATGGATATCGAAGCCAAGGCGAAAAAAAATGCTTATCTCCTACGCGCCAATGGCTCAACCTTAGTTTTCGACGGCTATTTGAAAGTATACAGCGACCAAACCATCGCGGAAAACATTTTACCGGCGCTCGAAAAAAATGACGTCTTGAATTTGACCAGTGCCACGGCTACCGCTAAATCCACTTCTCAACCACCCCGCTACAGTGAAGCCACCCTGATCAAAGTCATGGAAGAAAATGGCATTGGCCGACCGTCGACCTACGCCCCGACCATCACTACTATCATTGAAAGAAAATACGTAGAAAAAAATGAAGAACGCCGACTTTTCCCGCTGGAAATCGGGACTCTGGTCAGTGATCTTTTGGTCGCGCACTTCGCCGATATTGTGGATATAAAATTCACGGCCAATATCGAAGAAGAATTTGATAAGATTGCGGCGGGCGACAGTACCTGGGTGCCCGTCATCCGCAATTTTTATGAACCTTTTCATAAGAACCTCCTATCAAAAACTGAAGAGGTGAAAAAAGAAGACTTTCAAGAGAAGCTGGATCGCTCTTGCCCGGAATGTGGCGGAGATTTAATCGTAAAATTCGGCCGGTTTGGAAAATTCATCGCTTGCTCCAACTATCCAAACTGTCGTTATACTGAAAAAACAGCGGAAGAAAAAGAACAGCAAGACAAAATTGAAAAAGAGAATGGCGTCATCGCTTGCGAATTGTGCGGTGCCCCGATGACCGTGAAAAAGGGCCGCTTTGGCATGTTTTTAGGTTGCAGCGCTTACCCGGCTTGCAAAAATATCAAAAAAATCGAGACTAAGACCGGCGTGAAATGCCCCAAGTGCGGCGTGGGTGAAGTCATCGAAAGAAAATCCAAGCGCGGGAGAGTTTTCTTCGGTTGCAACAGCTACCCGAAATGCGATTTTGCCCTTTGGAACAAGCCGACTGGGGGCGTATGTCCGCTTTGCCAAAGTCTCCTAGTTTTTGCCGCTAAAGGAAAAATTAAATGCTCTTCCAAGGAGTGCTCCTTTGAAAAAGAAAATGAGAGTTAGATTGTAAGAGTTATTACTAGCATCTCTTCCCTATGATAACCATTGAAGACGTCTTAAAAAATATCAAGTTAAAAATGGACTCTAAAAATGAGGCCATGGTTCGCAGTGCTTACGCTTTAGCTGAAAAAGCCCACACCAATCAGAAGCGTAAATCTGGCGAAGCCTATATCGACCATCCATTACACACCGCCATGAATCTGGCCAAGATCGGCCTCGGCGCCCGCACGATTACTGCGGGAATTTTGCATGATGTGCCCGAAGATACGGATGTGACCATTGAGGAAATCGAAAAGAAATTCGGCAAAGAAATCGCCGCATTGGTGGACGGCGTCACCAAACTGGGAAAAATAAAGCTGCGCGGCACCAAAGAAGAAAATTATCTGGAAAATCTCAGGAAGATGTTTTTGGCGATGGCGGCTGACATCCGGGTAGTGCTCATCAAGCTGGCCGACCGCTTGCATAATATGGAAACGCTCGGAAGTCTGCCGCCGGAAAAACAAGAACGCATCGCCCGAGAAACATTGGAAATTTACGCTCCCATTGCCAATCGTCTTGGCATTGGAGACATTAAAGCTCGCTTGGAAGACCTGGCCTTCCAATATCTCGAACCGAAAAATTACGAATATATCATTAAGCTGTCCGCGACCGAGCAAGAACAAAGAAAAAAGTATATCAAAACGGTGGTGGCTGAGCTGAAAAAAGAGCTCGGCAAAGAAGGCATCCGCGTAGTGGATGTTTTCGGCCGCGCCAAGCATATCTATAGCCTTTTCCAAAAACTGAAAAAACATGATATGAATATCGACAAGATTTATGATCTGGTCGGGGTGAGAATCATCGTGCCGGAAATCGTCAATTGCTATGAAACCCTTGGTATCGTGCATAAAAAATATCGTCCCTTGGTCGGACGCATCAAGGACTATATCTCACTGCCCAAGCCTAATGGCTATCAATCCATCCACACCACCATTTTTGGACCGGAAGGAAACTTCCTAGAAATCCAGATTCGCACCAAAAAGATGGATGATGAAGCGGAATTTGGGATTGCCGCCCATTGGATATATTCGGAAAATAAGCGTAGTTTCAAAGATATGCTTTTCCGCAAAAAAACCAAAGTGCCTGACCAAGAATTGGTGTGGATCAAACAGCTGCGCGAATGGCAAAACGGCCTGGGCAAGGATGATCAAGAATTTATGGAAGGTCTGAAAATTGATTTTTTCAAAAATCATATTTTTGCTTTCACCCCGATGGGCGACATCATCGACTTGCCGGAAGAAGCCACCCCGATTGACTTCGCCTACCGAGTCCACAGTGAGATCGGCGACCGGGCCGTGGGCGCCAAAGTAAACGGCCACATTGTCACTTTGGATTATAAAGTCAAGAATGGCGAGATTATCGAAATTCTCACGTCCAAAGATCACAAAAATCCCAGCCGCGACTGGCTACGTTTCGTCAAAACTTCTAACGCCAAAGCCCATATTCGCAAGTTTATGAAGAAAGAAGGGATGATTTAGAGAATTATTTGATCTTCCCCAAAATGCCCTTGGCTCCAAAAAAATCACACTTAGCAGTGTGATTTTTTTAATAGCCATAATAAAAGGCCATAATTTAATTGAGCGTGGCTAATAAGGCTTCCAGTGAAGATTTACAGCCACCGGCGTCTTGATGCACCGCGCGTAATTGTCGCAAAACTTTATCCACGGCGTCGTCAACTTCAGTCCACTTAGCGCCGTTCATCGGCTTGAGCCGAGACTGCGCGTTATCCCATTCATATTCCAAATCATCTACGCGTGTTTTAGCCCCGGACAAATTGCCCGCATTCACCATATCCAGTGTGTCCTGGGTAATTTTTTGGAAATTAGAAACGTTCCCGAGCGGTGAAGCCTTAGGAGCTTGGTTATTAGCCATATCCGGCGCCGTATTAGTAGCAGTAGAAGGAGTAGCCGCGTCAGCTGAAGCACTTTGCGATGAGTCTTGTGCAACATTACCTTTCGCTTCTGCTTGCAGTACGCCGTGGCGCCAATGATATCCCGTACCGGCCGCCAGCAGTAGCACCATCATTGTCACGGCTACTTGCCAAAAAGCAGTTTGAGGTTCCATTCTAACTTCTTCCTTAGAGACTTTTTTAGCAATCAAATCTTTCTTAGTGACCGACAGAAAAATGACCGTACCCAAAATAGCTAAGAGAAAGATGATACTCGTGTTGGTCGCGCCCAAGCCCAAGCCGCCATATTTGGGAGTTTGCGACAAATAATCTCCCAGTGAGGCACCGAGTGGCCGCGTCATAATGTAGATGAGCCAAAAAGCTAAGATGGCGTTCAGTCTGAAACGCCAAGCCATCGCCACAGTCGCCACCACTGCACAAACAATGAGGCCGGTCAAAGCATAACCCAAGCCCAGACTCTCTGCCATCAAATCACCCGTGGCCGTACCAAGAGCAAAGGTGACCAGCACAGTCAACCAATAGAAAAATTCTCTTTGTCGCGTGAAAATTGAATGGACCGAGAGTGTTTTTTCTTTGGCGTACCACAGTGCAAAAGTCACAATTAGCAAAGTACTGAAAATGATAGTGCTAACTTCCAGTGGCACGCCGATACTGTCCGTCAAAATATCCGTCACCAGAGTGCCAAAGATGCTCACCAACACCACTGTCAACCAATACAGACCCGGAATATATTTCGTAGCCCGGAATTGGAAGAAGAAGACTACTAACAGCAAGAGGCCCATGGCGATGGAAGTGCCCACCAAGCCGAGATTCATATTGACATTCAGAAAATCGGAAGCCGTCTCACCGACTGTCGTACATAAGACCTTGATAATCCAAAAAAATATCGTTATTTCCGGAACCTTATTGAGCATTTGTTTGAATCCTTTTGTATCAAGATCATTTCGCCCATTTGATCCTCGGCCAGGAATAGTATTTTTCATAATTTATGATATTTTATGATGCCATAGTTAAATTATTTTATTGCTGAACGGCCGCATCTGGAGCAGTAGTATCGGAAGTTGTAGCATTAGGAGCTGCACTAGCAGGCGTATTTATAGTCGCGCTCGGTGCAGCCGGAATAGTCGTCGTACCGGCAGCTGGCGCCACAGGCGTAGTTTGACCAGCGGTTTTCTTCTTGCCAATCTTACTTTTTTTGACGCCAGCGACTTGCGTCGTCTTACTTTTAGCAGCGGTGTTCTTAGTTGAAGAATGTTGCCAAAAATAAAACACTCCTATTAGCACAATTACGATCGCAACAATGCTATACACTTTCTGATTTTTAAATTTATCCATAAATATTATTATTTAATTAATTTTAATTATTACCATTTCATTTCAATCGACCCTTTAAAAAATTACCCGTTTAGTTTAACTTCCACAAATGAAGAAAATATGAATTTCCAGCGGCGCCGAAAAAAGTTGCACTGGCTTCATTTTTCCTTCACTTGCGTATATAATAATAGCTATGAAAATACTCCTCATTGAAGACAATCAAAAATTAGCGAAAAGCCTGAAAAATGGCTTGGAAAACGAAGGGTTTGCGGTAGATATCTTGCTAGATGGGGAAACCGGGCAAGCCAGATTGCGAAGCCGCGGCGAAGATTATGACTTGGCTATTTTAGACGTCATGCTCCCCAAAATCAGCGGACTGGAGGTTTGTAAAAATATTCGCCAACTTGGCATTACCTTGCCGATCCTGATGCTGACCGCCCGCGACACGACCGAAGACAAAATCATCGGGCTGGACGCCGGCGCGGATGATTATATGATTAAGCCGTTTTCGCTCGAAGAATTACTGGCGCGCATTCGGGCCTTATTAAGAAGACCGGCTGTCGTTATACCAATGGAACTCACAAGACACCACATCAACCTAAACAGCAGCACCAGAAAAGTTTTTTATCTTGATACAGAAATCTCCCTCACTCTCAAAGAGTACAGCCTGCTGGAATATTTTATGCGCCATCCCGGACAAGTACTGACCCGCGAACAGATCATCAGTAGCTTATGGGACTTTTCTTTTGACTCTTTCAGCAACATTGTGGATGTCCATGTGAAAAATTTAAGGAATAAATTCCAAAAAAACGATGGCAAAAAATTATTTGAAACAATTCACGGCGTGGGTTACCGGTTCAAGGAATAATCTTTTCCTGTGGGCGCGCCTCAAGCTGGCCACTTTCTACTTAATCATTATCGCCCTCATCATGATTGTTTTTAGTTTCGGTCTGTACATCAGTCTGGCCAAAAATATCAAAGAAACCATCAATGACAAGTTTAGGGGCCATGCCCTCAGACAAGTGGCCATTGAAGAAGCTGACGAGCAAGAGAAAGAAGTGCTAATTATTGGTAACGTGATCATCCTCTTTTTTTTCAGTGGACTAGGGTTTTTTCTAGCGGGCAAAAATTTGCGCCCAATCGAAGAAGTTTTGGAAAAACAAAAACGTTTTACAGCCGACGCCTCGCATGATTTGCGTACGCCCCTGGCGATTATGAAAACAGACTGTGAAGTGAGCCTCAAAAAGAAAACCGTCACCAATGAAGAGTTCCGCCAAGTCATGCTTAGTAATTTAGAAGAGATCGATCGGATGTCAGCCATGGTGGATCAACTGCTTTTTCTCTCCAGGCATAACTACACATCAGAACAACCCCTTGAGCTAATCTCGCTAGACACACTGGTGGAAAAAATGACCACCACTTTCCAAAGCTTGGCTAAAAGAAAAAATCTCACCTTATCGTTTGTTCGAAACACACCCGGCAACATGCTCGGCAACCGACTGGATGTCGAAAGGCTGTTTTTAAATATTTTGAAAAATGCCATCGACTACACACCCGCAGGCGGCAAGATCCATGTCTCCGTCCAGACAAGTAGTAGTCAATTGAAACTGTCCATCAAAGATACTGGCATCGGCATCGCTCAAAAAGATCTGCCACACATCACCGAAGCCTTCTATAAAGCCGATCAGGCTCGCTCCGCAGAGTATAGCGGCGCTGGCCTGGGACTATCGATTGTCAAAAAGATTGTCACTCAACACCACGGGAAACTGGAAATAACCAGCACCCCAGGCGTGGGTACGGAAGTTATCGTCCTTCTTCCCCAACTCCACAACTAATTTTGCCTTCATTTTTTCTTCATTTATAAAAATTATTATTAACTCTAGCATTGTCTAGCGGCGCAATAATAAGATTATTTAGAAATGAGGAATACTCTTTTCAAAAAAATTAGAACCGGCCCATATCATCTATGGATGCTGTTGGCGATCATTTTTTTCGGCGTCTTTTTGCGCACCTATCATTTCCGCGACTGGCTGACTTTCAATCCTGACCAGGCCCGAGACGCTGCCCTAGTGGACGATGTTTTGGCTGGCAAAAGCTCTTGGATCATGCTCGGACCGGAAGCTGGCAACACCCATTTCAATCTCGGCCCATGGTTCTATCATTTAGAAATCCTGTCGGCGAAAATTTTTGGAGCCTCGCCTTGGCAATTAGCCTATCCTGATTTGTTCTTTTCCATTCTGACTATTCCACTTTTGTATCTATTCGCCAAAAAATATTTTACCCAGGAACTTTCTTTGCTCCTGACTTTTTTGCTGAGCCTTTCCTATTTCATGATTACTTATGCTCGCTTCGCATTCAATCCTAATTCCATCCCTTTTTTCGTCCTACTTTTTCTTCTGGGCATTTTATCCCTATTGGAAAGCGGCGATGAGAAATGGTGGAGTGCGGTTCTAGTCGGCATCGCCGTCGGTGTGGGCATTCAATTGCACGCCATTTTGATTTTTACTTTGCCGATTCTGACGGTCCTGACTTTTCTTTACTTGGCCGCCGTTAAAAAAATGCCAGTACTGATCCTCTTGAAAAAAGGTGTGGTGATTTTATTTTTCGTCTTGCTGGCCAACACAAGCCAATTTATTTACAACTTTACGCATGGCAATTCGAATGCAAATAAATTTAAAGCCGCCTTTTCGCAGAATGCCGGCGGCGGCAAGCTGATGACACATTTAGAAGCGGCAATTTTTTGCCAATCAACCGCTAATTTACACATCCTGACTTCCTTGGGCACTGGCGACAAATGCGACACGGGGAATATTGTTAACAGTTTTTTTCAGAAAAATAAACCTTTCAAGCTAGACGCGATTCTCCTGATTCTTTGCAGTCTAATCTTTACCTTGGGCGGCTATGGCTTGCTAGTTTATTTTTGGAAACAAGAAACCAACACACAACGAAAAGATTTTTTAATGTTAATCTGCGCCTATGCCACTGTAACCTTTTTAGTGATGGTGCCAATCATCGACCAAGCTTCCATCCGCTACTACATTGTTCTTTTTTTCTTGCCATTTGTTTTTGCCGGCTTATGGCTAGAATTTCTTTGGAAAAAAAACCAGGGTAAACTTAAATATATTTCCCTGGGAATAGCCACATTCTTGATAATACTGTTACAATTTCAAACGCTCTTACAAAACTACCAAGCCTACACTAAGATGGCCTACAGCGACACGCGTTCAGTATCGCTAAGAGAAGCGTACGATATGACAAGTTATATTATTAGCGGCATTAAACCGCCTCGAAAGATTTATTTGGATGGTGACAGCGCTTATTTCTCCCGCTACTATAAACCTTTTTATTATTTAGCGGCCAAGGCTGGCGTGGAAATCATCCGAGCATATAAAGAGAAGAATATTAATCCTAATGTCCCAGTTATCTTCCTTGAGAAACCGTCCTCGGACAAACAGCTTCAGAGTGAAACTCATCTGGGACGTTCTGTATTTAATTATAAGTTGTATAAAAATATGGCTATTTTAAAATTAAACAACTAAGGGAATATTACTATAATATGCCAAAATTTTTAAAAAAAAGTTATCTGAATACGCTGGCAGCTTCCATCCAAAAAGGCAATCCACACGCTGCCACAGCCATGTTTGGCTATTTCAATCCGCTTTTCTTCGGCCATTTTATCAAAAAAGTTATGAATAGGGATGTAGCGGAAGATTTGACGCAGGATGTTTTTCTGCGTATCTTAAAAAATATTCAGCACTTTAACGAAAGCGCCGGAGATTTTTCCGCTTGGGTCTGGCGGATCGCTAAAAATCGCCTGATTGATTATTATCGAGAGAAGAAAACCATTTCTTTCTTCGATTTGGAAACTATTCAGACGCTCACTGATGAAAATGAAAACTTAAGTGAAAAAATAATGGTAGAAAAAATTTATCGCCTGGTTAAAAAGCTCCACCCCAAGGAACAACAACTTTTTACGCTACGCTTTGTCTTGGGCTTGAGTTATAAAGAGATGGTCAAGACAACTCACAAATCAGAAACATCTCTACGCGTGGCTGTCCACCGGATAAAAAACAAACTTAAGAAAATAATTCATGGGTAAACTCTCCAAGCTCTATCGTTTTTTCCACAAAAACCTGTGTGTCTATTTTTCCACGCCTTGGCAGGTCGACTTGATTGCTGTTCTCACTTTTTTCAACGGGCTATTGGCCCTTCTTGAAGAATTCTTTTTTCATTCCAATAATTTTTCTACCTTGCTATTGACGGTAACTCCATTCGGGCTTTTCCATCGGAGCAGTCTTTTGACAGTCGTACTCGGTTTTACCTTAATCTACCTTTCCTATCACATTCATCGAAGAAAAATTGTGGCTTGGTGGGCAATTATAGGCATGTTGATAATCATATCCTCAGTGGATATCCTGCATGCTCATCCGGTTTATTTTATGACCGCGCTTCTGACTCTGGTCCTTCTTTTTGAATATCGACAATATTTCACCGTGCGCTATGCCAGAGAAAATATTTTTCAAGGAGTGAGATTGGCTGCCGGCAGTTTTCTTCTAGCAGTGCTATGCGGCACCGCTGGTTTTTGGTTTTTGGACCAACGAGAATTTGGCATCAATTTTCATTTGAGCGAAGCGCTCCTGCGCACCTTGCGAGAATATCTATTACTAGGTAATAGCGACCTAGTGCCGCACAGCCATTACGCCACTCATTTTTTGGAGCTGCTCCGTTTCTTGGGCATCTCGGCGCTCAGCTTAGCGGCCTACAGCGTTTTTCTTCCGATCTATGAGTTGCAACGTTACGGCCTAGAGCGCCAAGCGGCCGCGGAGATTTTAGATAAGTTCGGCCGCTCATCATTGGACTACTTCAAATTATGGCCGAGTAAACATTATTTTTTCAATAAAAACAAAACCAGCTTCATCTCCTTTGAATTAGCCAATGGCGTCGCGATGGCCCTGGGCGACCCGATCGGGCCAACCAGTGAAACGCTAGCCACAGTGGAAGAATTTATCCACTACACTAGAGATTATGGTTGGCGGCCAGCTTTTTATTGCGTTACCGCCGAGTTTTGCGCCATCTGCAAAGTGGCCAAGCTCAATTATCTGCGCATCGGCCAGGAAGCTTTCATCGATCTCGCGAAGTTTGTAACAGAATTAGGCCCGAGCAAGGACTTCTCACGGATCGTGCGCAAATTTGAAAAGCGAGGCTATAGCTTCATTTGCCTAGAACCACCCCATTCATCGGGAATGTTGGAAAAATTGAAAATGCTGTCGGATGAATGGCTGAAAAAATCCGGGCGGCACGAACGCAATTTTACCGTCGGCTATTTTGATGAAGAATATCTGAGTGAGTGTCGCATTTTCGTGGTGGAAGATGCACAGGGCGAAATTATTGCTTTCGCCAACGAGATCCCGTCTTGGAAGACTGGCGAAGCGACCATCGATCTGATGCGCCATAAGCTGGACGCCTTGAACGGCACGATGGATTTTCTTTTCATCAAAATGTTTTTTTATTTTTTTGCCAAAGGTTATAAAACCTTCGACTTGGGGCTGTCTCCGATTTCTAAAGAAAATACTTTTCCGTCCGACAGCCTCAAGGAAAAGGCGTTACAAGAAATTTATAAAAATGCATCTATTTTATTTTCCTTTGAAGGGATATATAATTACAAGAAGAAATTCCAACCAATCTGGGAAGATCGCTTTTTAGTCTATGCTGGCAGTCCGGTCAATCTGATTACTTCCACTTTCACCCTATCTAAGTTGACGCGCTCCAAAAATTATAACAAATGAAAAATTCCTCTCCCATTAAGCGCCTGCCCTGGCCCAAAATAATTTTTGGTCTTTTACTGTTGACTTTCGGCTTAGTTTTATTCTTAGAAAAAAATAAATCCCTGTCCGTTCTGGCGCGAGCCAATTGGTTTTTTGCCATCGCCGCCTTTTTGGCAACGGGCGTTTCCTTAGTCTTAGCGGCCGAAGCTTACACCCTGCTCAACATCCTTTTTGGCCTGTCGACAGAAAGGAAAAAACTGTTCATCATCGGCGTAGTCACCATCGCTTTCAACAACCTACTGACCCTCGGCGGCACCGTCGGCTATTCCTTACGCGTGATGCTACTCAAGAACGAAAAAGATAAAGGCTCCCACATCATGGCTGCTTCACTTTTTTTCTCGTATTTGAATTTTTTAGTCATTCTGTTCTTTTCCGCCTTCTCGGTCGCCTATGCCCTTTTGACCGGGATGATTGCCGCGCGTTTTGCGCCGGCGTTCCAAGCGGCCCTCATGATTTTTGCCGTTTTCTTCCTGGCCCTCACTTTTTTCTTGTTCTCGAAAAAAATCCGCCAGAAACTTTTTAGTAGCATAGCTTGGCTAGTCCACGCCCTCATCAAAATTGATATCCAAGTATCCTTGAAAAACACCAGCCAAGCCTTGGACAACGGTCTTGCTTTGAGCAAGAAACGACCAGGAGATTTTGTCCGGATGTTGGCCACTTTCCTAGCTGATTGGCTGCTGTGTCTTTTGATTTTCGAATTTTGCTTCATGGCTTTCGGCTTTACATTTTCGTTCATGGCGCTCATGGCTGGTTTTTTCCTGTCAGTTATCGCCGGCTTGGTCTCTTTCATTCCTGGCGGCCTGGGCGTGCAAGACCTGTCCGAAGTAGCTATCTATCACATCCTGGGCGCCCCGCTGCCTGTCGCTGTGGCAGCCTCTGTCCTTTTCAGGATCATCTACTATCTTGTCCCGTTTTTGGTCAGTCTTGGCCTATATCATCGCTTGATTTCCCAAGAAAAATCAGGCAGAGTTTCTGGCTTTTTTGGGACTAGCTGTAAAGACAATGTCCATCGCCCTAAAACAATGTCCAGAAAAATCTTGGGCGGCATGGCCAAAATCATGCTCGGGATAACCATTTTTCTGGTGAGTATTTTTTTTGCAGCGACCATTTGGTATAAAGTGAATCCTGACCAATTTACGGACGATATCCGAATCTTTCCTTTTTGGCCGGACAGACTGATCGACACGATCCGCTTTTTCCCAAATTACAATCCCTTCGGCAAACAATATGATTCGGATCTACTAAAAGCAAATGCATTGGCGGCCGACACAGCCAGTCAAACCCGGCTGCAACAAGGCTCTTTGGTCGTGAAGACGATTTTACAAATGGCGCCGGGCAAATCACGTGAAGTCCTCCTCTATCTGCCCAAGGGGTACGATCCGAACGATAAAAGCCAACACTATCCCGTCCTCTATCTTTTGCATGGCTCGCCGGGAGAAGCCTCTGACTGGCTGTATCATGGACGCGCACAACAAACTTTGGATCAAAGGATTGCTGATGGGAGCATTGCACCATTCATTGCGGTCTTCCCGGATGGTAACGGCAGTAATAACGTGGATACGCAATATATCAATTCCGCGCTAGGTCCTAATGAAGATTTTATCGCTAAGACTGTAGTTAATTACGTAGATAATAATTTTCCAACCATTCCAGATGCTGGTCATAGAGCGATTGGCGGCCTATCTGAAGGCGGTTTCGGCGCTTTGAATATCGCTTTGAAACATCAGGATGTTTTCGGCTATGCCATCTCCCTTTCCGGCTACGGCGAACTTCCCATCACACCCCTCACTAAATCCTTTATAACTTCCAAACAAATAGTCCAAGAAAATTCTCCGATTGACTACATTCCAACATTGAAAGATAATACTACTAGGGTGATAATGATAACGGATAAGCGCTCAGCTGATCTTGCCGATGGCAATAACGTACTCACCCTATTGAAGAACAAGGATTTCCAAGCCGATTTAATACCTTTTCCCGGGGAGCATAATTGGCCTTTCTGGATAAAGCATTTGCCAGCCGGCATCACCTGGTTGGGGCAATATTGGAAAAAATCCTAAATTTTAATCCTTAGTGCAAAAATAGCCTATCTATGGAAGAAACTTCTCAAACACCGGCCACACCGGTTGAAAATTCTGGAAAAAAGAAACGCCGAAAAATACACTGGGTCATAAAAATAATTTTGGCCGGGTGTTTGCTTTTGCTAGGCGCTCTATTCTTCTTGAAACTCAATCTGGGGGCGGCGGCCGTTTTTACGGATAATGTTCTGCGACCACTATTGGGCGATAACCGGGTCGTTTATCTTGAAAAGATTTTTTTCAATACTTCCGATCAATTGCAACGTTTGACTAACAACTTACACGCCGATAAACCGCCCCGATTCGAAGATGCCGGCGCATCCAACATCAGCGGCGGAAATTTAGATTTGAATCCGATTAGTCTTATTAACTCTTTCCCACCGCTGGACGGTGAAGGCGTATGGCGCGACCACCCCCTCAGTCTTTTTCCCGGCCAAGAGGTGATGGCTTATACCTTTGTCCGCCCTGATCCGGACAGGTCCTATGCCAGCGTGACTTTAGTACAGATGGATATGAGTGTCATGCAAATGGGCAGCGTAGCCGGCACAAAGCAACCCGGCGGGCCAGTGGGAAAACCCGGACCGGGCGTGATTCCCAAAGATATTTTAGCTAGTGGCAATCTTATTTCCGCTTTTGATGGCGGCTTCCAATATAAAGATGGTCAATACGGGATGATTGTCGGCAGCACCACTTACCTGCCTCTCAAAAATGATCTAGGCACGCTGGTTGGTTATAAAGACGGGAGCTTGAAAATTGTGGATTATTCCGGCCAGTCTTTTGGCAGCGACATGCTGTTTATTCGCCAAAATTGCCCAATGCTTATCCAAGACGGAAATATCAGCGTGTCTGACCCAAAAAATAAACTGCTTTGGGGTCGCTTGGCCGCTGGCACGGTGGGCATCTATACTTGGCGTTCTGGCATCGGCCTCACCGCCAAAGGCAATTTGATTTTCGCCGTCGGCAACAATCTCACCCCAGACACCCTGGCCGCTGCTCTAAAAACCGCCGGCGCGGTTAATGCCATCCAGTTGGACATCAATCCCATCTGGGTGCGGTTCAACATTTTCGAGCCGGCCGGCGGAGGAAAATACACTTCTACGACTTTGACCAAAGAATTGACTGACGGCTCCAAAGAATATTTGAACGGCTATGCCAAAGATTTCTTCTATCTGTATAAGAAATAATTTAACTAACAAAAGTACTACTCCTCATGTCTAATTTATTCAACCTGCTTATAATTTTCCTGGCTAAAGATTTCATCTTTTTGGTTTTGGCCGCCGCCCTGTGGTTTCTTTTCCGATTGCCCGCAGTCGAACGCCGGCGCTTTTTATTTTTTGCCCTGCTAGCGCTGCCACTGACCTACGCCGCAGCCAAACTATTGTCTTTGGCTTATTATGATCCTCGTCCGTTCGTGGCTAGCCATTTTGTCCCACTTATCCCGCACGACGCCGATAATGGCTTCCCTTCGGACCATACGCTGATTTTAGGCGCAGTGGCCGCCGCCATTTTTTGTTTCCGAAAAAAAGCTGGCTCACTCTTCTTTGTGGCCGCCGCCATAGTCGGCGCTGCTCGAGTACTAGCCGGCGTACATCACTGGGTGGATATTTCTACTAGTTTGATACTTTCCGCGGCCGTAGCCTATTTCGCTTGGAAGTTAATTTTTCCACACTTAATCGCAAAAATAGATCGCTTGCATTTTCCTAAGTTAAGCAAGCGTTCTTGGTTCATATTAATTATTGGTTTTATTTTTTTAGCCGGTCTAGTTGTTTTCATAATTGGGAACAAACAGATGCCTTGGAATAAGCTTTACAATCTGGACACTACGGGCAACGTCGCCCTACAAACCTCCACGGACGACGACATCCATAAGATCAAACACGTCATCTTTATCATGCAGGAAAATCGCTCTTTCGATTCCTATTTCGGCACGTTCCCTGGCGCGGATGGTATTCCGATGAAGAATGACCAACCAACCGTTTGCATTCCCGACCCTAACACTAAGACTTGCATAAAGCCCTTCCATAACGTGCAAGATCAAAATTCCGGCGGACCACACCAAGCTAGCGACGCGGTCGGTGACATCAATAGTGGCAAGATGGATGGGTTTATCGTCCAAGAAGAAGCAGCCATTAAGCAAGCGTGTAAAAATAATCCTGATCCAAGCTGCGCGACTAATAAAGGTTTACCGGATGTAGTGGGTTATCACACTGACGCGGAAATTCCCAATTATTGGACTTACGCCAAAAATTTTGTCTTACAAGACCATATGTTCGAACCGAACGCCTCCTGGAGCTTGATCGCTCACCTCTATATGGTTTCATCTTGGTCAGCCAAGTGTAAATCGAGTGACCCAATGAGCTGTCAAAATAAATTGCAAAGTCCGAAATTACCCAAAAACAACCCGGACTATGCTTGGACAGATATCACTTATTTATTGCATAAATATAATGTCAGTTGGGGCTATTATTTAGACCAAGGTGCGCAACCGGATTGCGACGATGACGCCATGACTTGTGCGCCCTTGCCGCAAAATCCCCACATCTCCAGCTATTGGAATCCCTTGGTTGATTTTGAAACGGTGAAACAAAATAACCAATTACAAAACATTCAAGATATCAATAAATTTATTACCGCCGCTAAAAACGACACGCTGCCCAGCGTGTCTTGGATTGTCCCCAATCAGACTAATAGCGAACACTCTCCAGCCCTTATTAGCGATGGCCAAGCTTACACCACTAGCATAATAAACGCTGTCATGCAAAGTCCGGAATGGAAAGACTCTGCTATTATCCTGGCCTGGGATGACTGGGGCGGATTTTATGATCATGTCACGCCGCCAGTGGTTGATCAAAATGGCTATGGACTACGAGTTCCGAGTCTGGTCATTAGCCCGTATGCTAAAAAAGGTTACATTGATCATCAAACACTGAGTTTTGACGCCTATTTAAAATTTATAGAAGACGATTTTATGCAGGGCGCCCGGCTCGATCCCGCAACTGATGGCCGCCCCGATCCGCGACCGACAGTACGGGAAAATGTCCCAATCTTGGGCGATCTTAAAAATGATTTCGATTTTTCTCAAGCCCCGCGGAACGGCTTTATTTTATCGGTGCATCCAACCGCCAACTCCTTCGTGCGTTTTTGGGACTGGCTCATCAGTCGATTTTAAAACAATTTAAACTCACCCCACCCTAAAATCACAATGAACAAGGATTTCTTTTTGCAGCTGAAGAAAGTCAGCTATAAGATATGGCTATTGATTGCAATAATCGTGGTCGGGATTTTTTTGCGCACTTATCATTTTCATGCCTGGTTGGAATTCGAAAATGATCAAGTGGCCGAAGCCACATTGGTGCGTAATGTCGTGCAAGGACACACCGCCTGGCCGCTCCTCGGCCCGGATATGACCGGCTCGGGCGGGCCGCATAGTAAAATTTTCCACCTCGGCCCAATCTTTTATTATTTCCAAATTATGAGTGCCCAGATTTTTGGCACCCAGCCCGACACAACAGTTTACCCAATCCTTTTCTTTTCAATTTTGTCACTGCCGCTTTTTTATCTTTTTGTTAGACGCTATTTCAACCAAAATATATCCCTGAGTCTAACTGGTCTTTACGCCATTTCTTCCTTTTCCATCCAATATTCGCGCTTCGCGTGGAATCCGAATATCATTCCCTTTTTTGTCCTCTTGTTCTTGCTTTCACTACATGAGTTATTGGTTAAAAAAGAACAGACACACTGGATGTGGATACTTTCTCTGGGCATAGCCCTGGGCATTGGCTTCCAATTGCACGCCATCCTAATGGGGCTCTTGCCAGCCACGCTTTTTTTTGCTTTTGTTTATTTGTGGCTCAAAAATAAAACCTTGTGGAAAAAAATGGCCGCTGTGCTATGTATCGCTTTTATTCTGAACGTGCCACAAATCATCAGTGAGTTTCAAGCTAACTTTTCCAACACTAAAATTTTTCTGAACAACTTCACTTCGCATGGCTCGGTCGGTCAAGATAGAAAAAATTCTCTGCGCACCATGTTTGTCAATGCAGTGGATTGTCACATAGAAGCCAACACCTACATGGCTTCTTCTGACGGAGCCAACGCCTGTACACTTTCCTACCTAGCTCTCTTCCGGAATAACACTGTCGTTTCCGGAGTGCGCCTCCGAACCCAAGAACTACCCAACTCTAAAAAAATCCTGCTCCTGGGTCTCATATTTTCAATCCTTGGCTATGCCTTATTCATCCATCGATGTTTCAGTGAAAAAGATGAAAGTAAAAAATATTTTTTGCATCTGATCGCGCTCTATTCAATCCTGTCATTTTTCGTAATGACCATGATTGTCAACGCCGGCTTTGTGGATTTCCGCTATTTCATCCATATCTTTTTCCTACCTTTCCTCTTCCTTGGTTTTTTGGCTGAATATCCTATCCGAAAATTTGCCCGTTTTTATTCTTTCCTGATCGTCCTGCTTTTTCTAGCGGTGGCCTTGGTCAATCTACAAGTTATCGCCACCAACGCCCACGAGCTAACCGCTAAAAACCGCAGCAATGAGCACTTTGTCGTGCTGGGAGAAATCGAACCGATGTTGCAATACATTATAGCTAACTCAGACAATCAAAAAGAAGCGCAACTGACAGGTGACCCGCGCTATTTATCCAATTTTTCCAAAGCCTTACAATATTTAGCTGAAGAACAAAATTTTACCTTGCTGCAAACCCCACGACCAGACAATATCCGACTGCATATACCCCTTTTCTATATAGAGGCTAATGTAAAAAATTCTTCAGCTGAAAAAGAAAACGACTACCCAATTGATAGCCGCCAAAATTTCGGGCAAGTGTCTATTTCGAAACTTGTGAATTGAATCTAATTGCCTTGCATAAATTCTTGCATACTGCTTACGTTGGCTGCCGCCCCGGGAAAAGTGGTCAAACCAGCTTCCTCTGCCATAAAACGTAAAGTGTTTTCTTGTTGGTAGAAAGTATGACTGACATAACCTTTCTTCACATCCGGGCCTACCAAGACCCAGGGGATGCGTCCCCCGCCATTGGTTTTGTCTGATGCGTCCGCTTCATCGAAAGTGAGAATGAGCAGTCCCCCGCCGGGCATGCTAAATTCCGGGCTTTTTACGAGTGGATCAATTTTTTCTTTCAGCCATTTGTCCGCCGCCGCGAGTTCATTACACGGTCCACTAGCGGGACAGCTGTGTGCATCATTAATCATATTGGGCACGATAAAAGCATATTCCGGCAAAGTGTTATTGGTGATATCGGTGGCCAACTGAGAGAAAGGCACCAGGTTTTGCGCCTGCTGTGGGTTATTGCGCACATCGGAAAAATAGGACAATGGATTATGGTGCTGACTGTAATTGCCGACGTTGCCACCGGTGTAACCAACAGCTGGCAGATCTTCCGAATATTCTTTCCAGGTTTTACCGGCCGCCATGAGCTGCCGCACTATATTGTCATCGTCAATCGTCTTGGCATAGCCATCATTATTAGTGATGATTTTCCCGGCCGTCAACATGAAATAATTGCCCACCGAAGGATGAGTGTTGGCATAATAGTTGTCCGCGCTCGCATATGTACCGGACAAAGAATTCCAGTACGGCATATCTTTAGTGTTGCCCACGACTGCGGCATAATCCTTGTTTTCTTCCAGCACAATGAAGATATGTTTGACTGGCGTTTTAGGCGCGGTGTATGGAACAACTTGGGAAATATCCAGCGACTGAGTTTTAGAGCCATTTTTGAGAACAGCCGCTTGATTATTTTTTTTCCAAAATAAAAATCCGGCGACCAAGACCACCGCCAATACAAACCCGGCCGTTAAATATTTTTTATTCATAACAAATAATTTATTTTATCTTGCCTAAAATTCCATCCAGCTCTTCCGGCGAATAATATTCAATTACAATGCGTCCGCCAGTGCCGGACTTCTTGATTCGGACTTTAGTGCCAAGGACGGCCGAAAAGTTGTCCTCCAAGTTTTTTGTTTCCGGGTCAACGGAAATTTTTCGTTTGTGTGTGCGCACCGAAATTTCATTGGTCCGACTTTCGGTCTGGCGCACCGTCAACTTATCTTTCAAAATCATTTCAAAAAAAGCCCGTTGTTTTTCCGGATTCGGAATAGCCAAAAGCAGCTTGGCATGACCTTCAGTTATGCTTCCAAGTGTCAACGCTTTTTGGATTTCGATCGGCAAAGTAAGGAGGCGCATACGGTTAGCGATCACACTGCGGCTCTTGCCGATTTTTTGAGCAATCTCCTCCTGACTTAAGTCAAATTCTTCCGCCAACTTTTTATACGACTTGGCTTCTTCCACCAGATTCAAATCATGGCGCTGCACATTTTCAATAATGGCCAATTCGAATTTATTCTGCTCGCTCGCTTCGCGCACAATCACTGGCACCTTTAAGAGTCCGGCCAACTTGGCCGCTTGCAATCTTCTTTCCCCCGCAATCAGCTCGAACCCGGCCTCGTTTTTAGTGACGATCAAAGGCTGGATGATACCGTGGGTCTTAATCGAGTTGGACAATTCCTGCAATTTTTCTTCATTAAATTCCAAACGCGGTTGATACGGATTGGGAATAATGCTGGCCACCGCCACTTCTTGAATGACATTTTCATCGAGACCCGCTTTCTTTTCCTCAGCCATCTTTCCGATGCCTGCGGAAACATTTCCCCGATTCCCAAAATAGTTGAAATCTTCTTTGGGCTCGCTGATTACGTCATCTGAAGTTTGTACTGGAGGTTTTTTTTGCGGGATAAGGGAGGAGAGTCCCCTGCCTAATCCATAGTTTTGTGCCATAAATATAAAAGTTAAAATTGACCCTATACGCTAAATCCTTTTTTATTATCCTTTTTATCCAATTCAATGATTTCCCGCGCCAGATTTTTATACGCCCGCGCCCCTTTGGAAAAAGCATCAAAACTCAAAATTGATTTGCCAAAACCGGGGGCTTCCGCCAACCGCACCGAGCGCGGCACGATCGAATCGAAGACATGTCCGGGAAAATGATCCTGAATTTCTCGCACTACTTGGCGCGCCAAACGGTTCCGCTTGTCATACATCGTAAGCAGCGCGCCCATAATTTTCAAATTGGGCTGCAAGTTGTCACGCACTAGATCAATTGTGTTCAGGAGCTGACTCAGTCCTTCCAGCGCGAAATATTCCGTCTGCACTGGGATGATGATTTCATCGCTGGCCACGAGACCATTGATTGTGAGCAGGCCAAGACTCGGCGGCGAATCAATGATGATGTAATCATAGTTGGTGCGGATTTCTCGCAGCACATTATACAGTCGAAATTCACGATTTTCCATATGCACCAGCTCGATACCGGCACCGGCCAAATCTTGCGAAGCCGGAATCAGATCATGACCAAAAGTTTCCGTGCGGATAATGATTTTCGACGGATGCTCCCCAATGATCATGGAATGATAAAGGCTTTTTTTGATGTTACGCACGTCTAGTCCCAAGCCGGACGAAGCATTGCCTTGTGGATCAAGGTCGCAGAGCAGCACAAACTTCCCGGCCGCGGCCAAATAGGTCGCCAGGTTGATAGCCGAGGTGGTTTTGCCCACTCCGCCTTTCTGGTTGACTAATGAAATTATTTTTGCCATAATGTCTAAGTGTTATCCTTATTGTACTATAGAAGGAGCAAAACACAAAATAACTTGCCGAAGTGGCGGAACGGTAGACGCACGCGACTCAAAATCGCGCGGGAGCAATTCCATGAGAGTTCGATTCTCTCCTTCGGCACCAAAAAACCAGCCTTTTTAAGGGCTGGTTTTGTTTTCGAACAAAGTAAAATACTTCTATTTATACCTTAACGCTTCCAGAGGATCGATTCTTGAAGCCCGCCGCGCCGGTACAATCCCAGTAAGAAGTCCGACAAAAGCGGAAAAAAGAATGACAGACGAAACAAACCACAGTGGGCTATAGAATAAGCTGACTTTTTCTCCCCCGAAATGAGTGGCAATCAGATTGACCATGACGTTGAAGATTTGACCTTCTGTCCAGCCGATGATAATGCCGATGAAACCGCCCAGAAAACCCATGATAGTGGATTCCATGATGAACATCCAAGAAATCATTGAGTCAGACGCTCCGATGGATTTCATAATCCCGATCTCTTCCGTCCGCTCAAGAAGAGTAATGGTCATAGTGTTAAACATCCCAATGGCGCTCACAATGAGGGCAATACACCCAAACAACATCAACACGGCTTTGATTATGCCAAAAATTTTATTCGCTTGATCGACCGTATCTGAAATAGAAGACACCGAAAAACCTAAACCCATTATTTCCTTCTGGACGTTTGGCATGATTTTGCTTTCCTGGCATTTGACTTTCAACTGGCTGAAAACGGGCGTCTGGACACCTGACAAAGCTTTTTGGTTGACGTAGATCAGGCTGTCATCACTCTCAAAAATGCCTAAAATTTTAAACTGGCCTGCTGGAATATTGATTTTTTCCGCTTCCCCATTACTGACAGGACTTCCATTGGCATTCTTAGCGGTCGAAAAAGAAAGCGTGATGTCCTTGCCAATCAATGCCACCGGCTCACGCCCGAAAATTTTAGCCGTAGCAGTGGACATGGCGATGCCAGTCAGTGTTTCGTCGCTCAGCAATATGCCAGCCGAGGATTTAAGCCCGCCCAGTTTGAGATAATCCGGGGAAGCCACTAGGGCGGTAAAATCCGCTGACAAATTATTAATATTGCCTCGGGTATCCAGCTGATAGGCTGGGCTAATCTTCACCACGCCACTAACTGCGGCGATTTTGTCCACCGCGCCTTGATCAAGCAGTGTCGCTTTAGAGCGATCTGGCGTCACGTCCAGCGTCAAAAGAGAATCGGAAGTAGTGATTTTTTGCAACAGCGTATTTTGCAAGCCATAGCCGAAAGACACCAAAAAAATAATGGCTCCGATGCCGACACTCATGCCCAAAATCGTCAGAAAGGTGCGCGAGGGTCGCGCCTTGAACATACGAGTGGACAGCAAGAATAAATCTTTAAATTTCATAAAATTTTTAGCTATATTTCATAAGCATAATGATTTCCACTTCGCGGGAAATTTTTTCCGCCGTCACGCTGTGTAATCCTGCCCCTTCCGCTTTTTTCGGCGCATCCAACTTCTTTTCCAATTCTTCGCGATCAATCTTATTCCTGAGCCGCAATCGTAAAAAAGAAGCCAGAACGCGCATCTCATCCTGATCCATTTTCAATTTGAATAGATGGATTAGATATTTGGCCATCGCCTCGGATGATTCAGTTTCATTCTTCTCAGTCAATGCCCGTGAAAGATCCGTAATGGCAGTGACTCTTTCCATAAATGAAGCGGCTCTTCTTTTGTTCCAATCCGCGCCGCCATCTTCATATTTCATATCCAGATCTTTGAACATTGTTTCCGCATCAATATTATTAAACAAAAACTCTTTTAGATAACTTTCCGCCACCTGAACTTGTTCGCGACTGAGCTCGGACAAGATATGCGACATCAACTGATTGGCCTTAAACGGCACCATCAGCGAGCCAATCTGGGCCAGACTGAGATTTTTGAAAGTGCGCATCAAAAGTTTCAATTCATTGGAAAGTTCTTCATATTTGACATCCGGAACCTTCAAAGCATCCACCGGCCGTTTTTCCGTGTTGACTTCTTCCTTGACCACTCGGCCATCTTTCATATATATGATTCGATCGGCGTAATGGAGATGATCAGGATTGTGCGTCACCAAGATGATGGTTTTTTTGTCCACTTCATTCAGCTCTTTCAGGATCCGCATCACATTTTCCGCCGACTCAGAGTCGAGATTTCCCACCGGTTCGTCCGCAAAAATGATCTGCGGATTATTGACCAGTGACCTAGCAATAGACACGCGCTGACGCTGCCCGCCGGACAGTTCGCTGGGGAATTTTTTAGCCTGTTCCACGATACTAAAACGATGTAAAAGCTTAACACCTTCTTCTTGTCGTTCTTTTTTCGATTCCCCCCGAAAGACTTTTGGCAGACAGACATTTTCCAGCACACTGAGCGAAGCAATCAGATAGAAAGCTTGAAAAACCATGCCGATGCCGACCTGATGCAATTCCACCATATCTTTCTTGGATATCTGCGACAGATTCCGCCCTTCCACCGTCACTTGTCCTTCCGTCGGCGCCTGCAAGCCCGACATGGAATAGAGCAAAGTGGATTTGCCGCAACCGGACGGACCATAAATGATGACATATTCCTTGGGATAGATTTTCACGCTCACGTCAAAAAGCGAGCGCACCTCATTCTGTTTGCCCTTATTATAAATCACTTTCAAATGCTCGACTTGAATAATAGGATCGTTCATCCCGTACTTCTACTTTTGTTTCTTAGCTATCTTAATTATACCTTTTTTACCTTAATTGACAATCCTACGCACATTATTTTTCACTAGATGACTTTTCGTTTTCATTCTTCGCAGAAGCTTTATCTTCTTTTTCCATCTCCTCATTGAAACATTTTTCACACATCCCATGACTAATACCTTCCCCTTCCTACTCGCCCAAATATTTATTGCACCACGCACATACCTTCCGTCCTTTTTTCTTGCTATCCGATTGTAACATCGGCATAAATCCCTTTTCACTTTCCATAATAATTCACATTAAAATATATTATATTTTTTCACTGCCCTTTCAATCCCCTCCCCCGACAGCCCCGCTTCGGCCAGGATTTCTTCCCGCGTGCCGTGGGGCAGGAATTCGTCGGGCAAGCCCAAGTTTTTTACTTTGACATCAAGTTTATTATTCACCACAAATTCCGCCACCGCACTCCCCGCTCCGCCAGCCACGGCATTATCTTCCACGGTCACAAAATATTGATGCGTCTTCGCTAATTCATGTAACAATTTTTCGTCAAGGGGTTTCACAAAGCGCATATCGACTAAAGTAGCATCCAAATTTTCGGCCACTGACTTGCACCTTTCCACCATGACTCCAAACGCTAGAATAACTATCTTTTTTCCAGTGCGCAGAATTTTAGCTTTCCCAATTTCGATTTTTTCATTTTTATTCTCATCAAATTCATCTTCATCTCCCCCGCGCGGATAGCGCACTGCGGCCGGTCCAGCATGATTAAAGCCGGCTTCCAGCATGGCGTAACATTCATTTTTGTTGCTCGGCGCCATGATGACGAGATTGGGAATGATGCGCATGAATGACAGGTCAAAACTACCGGCATGCGTAGCGCCGTCCGGTCCGACAATCCCCGCGCGATCAATAGCCAAAAGGACATTCAGATTTTGCAGTGCGATATCATGAATGAGTTGGTCATAGGCTCGTTGCAAAAAAGAAGAATAGATGGCCACCACCGGAAATTTCCCCGCCACGGCCAAACCGGCGGCCAAGATTAAAGCATGTTGCTCCGCGATACCGACATCATGATAGCGCGCCGGAAATTTTTCCTTAAATTCTACTAAACCGGAACCATGACACATGGCCGGCGTAACAGCGTGCAGATTTTTTTCAGCTTTGGCTTTCACAACTATCCACTGTGAAAAAATGTCAGTGTAACTCAAACTTTTTTGCTTGCCGGGAATATTTTTGCCCGTCACCGGATCAAACGGTTTGACGGCGTGAAAACTCAAACGATCCTTTTCAGCCGGCGCATAGCCCTTGCCTTTCTTAGTGATGATATGCAAAAATTTCGGCCCCTTGATCTTTTTCAGATTGGATAGCACTTCCACTAGTGCGGTAACATCATGCCCATCAATCGGTCCATAATATTCAAAGCCCAATTCTTCAAATAATGTGCCAGGCACTATCATGCCCTTGGTGTGACTCTCGGCGCGCATCAAAATTTTCTTGAGGCGCGGCGCCACCTCGAAAAGTTCCCGCCCCTTAGCTCGCGTTTTCACGTAGGCCGGCGAGGAGATGAGCCGCGTCAGATATTTGCCCATCCCGCCCACGTTCGGCGAAATGGACATCTTATTGTCATTTAAGATCACTAGTATATCCAACGCCGCGTCGCCGGCATGATTCAACGCTTCCAGGGCCATGCCGCCGGTCAGCGCACCGTCGCCAATAATGGCCACTACTTGCGCCGGACTTTTTCGATTCTGATTAGCAATCGCCATCCCCGCCGCCGCCCCGATGGATGTGCTGGAATGACCTACATTAAAAACATCATATTCACTTTCTTCTCGCCGCGGGAAAGGTGCGAGACCATCCTTTTTCCTAATCGTAAACATCCGGTCTTTTCGCCCGGTCAAAATTTTATGCGGATAACTTTGATGCCCCACGTCCCAGATCAATTTATCTTTCGGGGTTTCAAAAACATAATGCAAAGCCACCGTCAATTCCACCACGCCCAAGTTCGAACCAAAATGTCCACCGGTCGTCGCCACACTATCGATCAAAAACTGCCGCACTTCTTGGCACAGTGCTGGCAATTCTGCCGGTTGTAATTTCCGAACGTCCGCCGGCAAATTGATTTTGTCCAATAATTTTTGAGGATTTTTTTTCATAAAATTTTATGCAGCCAACTGTCCGCATGCCCCTTGAATTTCTTCCCCCAAACTTTTCCGAATGGTTACGCTCAAATTCTGATCTAATAAATAATTTTTTAATTTCAGCGTATGCTCTTTGGAAGAAGCCTTGAATTTCGCATCCGTAGCGTTGTAGCGGATCAGATTGATGTGCAGCAATTGTAATTTTCCGATCGATTTCACAAAGCGTGCCAGCGCTTCCGCGTCTTTTTGGCTGTCGTTTATTCCGTCAAGCATGACATATTCCAAAAAAACTTGGCGATTGGACAATTTAAAATATTTTTGCAAAGCTTCACGTAATTCAGTTAAATCATATTGGCGATTGATTGGCATACAGGCACTTCTTTTTTCGTCCACGCCGAAATGCAGTGACAATGCTAAATTTATCTGAGGAAAATCCTCGGCCATCTTGGCAATCCCTTCGGGAATGCCCGCCGTGGAAACAGATAGACTGCGCGCGCCAAAGCCGAATAATTTCGGATCGGTCAGATCCGTCAAGCTTTTTTTCACCTGTTCCCAATTTAAAAACGGTTCCCCCATCCCCATATAGACGACTTTGCTAACGTCGTAATTTTTAATTTTAAATTCAAAATTATTTTTCAGCCATTGTTTCCAAAACAAAACTTGATCCGTTATTTCTTCCGCGGTCAGATTACGCTTGAAACCCGAGCGGCCGGTAGAGCAAAATTCACACCCCAGCGGGCAGCCCACTTGCGAGGAAACACACACCGACCAAGTATTTTCCAGCGGAGAAAGCAAGACTGTCTCAATCAGATTGCCATCGTTCAATTTCAAAAGAGCTTTCATAGATTTCTTGTCTTTGGCCACTAAGACTTTTTCCACAGAAAAAGACAAGATTTTCATTTCTTTTTCCAACTCATCGCGCAAGTCTTTGCTCAGTGTGGAAATTTCTGAAAAACTGGCCACAGCTTCCTTAAAAATGGCTTTTTTGAGCTGTTCTAGGCGGAATTTCGGCTGCCCATTTTCTCCTAAAAATTTTTCCAATTTAGTAATATTCATAGACTATAATCTTACCCCAAGGAGATGGATCTGGCAATGATGTTCTGGATTAAAAAGCTATTAAGTGAAATATAATATGCCAGAGAGAGTGAGCACGCCGGCAATGAAGACTACGGCGAACCAACCAAAAATTCTGACCCACATGGGGTTGCTTTCGCGGCCCATGATTTTCTTGTCATCACTCACGATCATGATGGCCACCAGGAGCGGCAAAGAAATCACGCCATTCAAAAATGCGGAATAGTAGAGCGCCGCGATTGGATTGATATGGAAAAAATTCAGCGCCAGTCCGACCAGAATGGAAACAATGATCACCAGATAGAATCCTTTGGCCCGCGAAAATTTCTCTTCCAATCCTTCTTGCCATTTCATCGTTTCAGACAGGGCATAGGCGCCGGAGCCCGCCAGGATCGGCACCGCCAAAAGTCCGGTCCCGATGATGCCGAAGGCAAACATCAAATAAGCATAGTCGCCGGCGAGCGGACGAAGTGCCAAAGCCGCTTGCTCCGGCGAATCCACGTTGAAAATGCCATTTTTGAACAGAACTTGCGCCGTAGTAACAACAATAAAAAAGAACACGACATTCGCCAAGATCATGCCAGTGCCGACGTCTGTGCGCATTTTGGCAATCCGGTTGACCATCGTGCGGTCATCTTTCTGATGCAAACTGCGAAAGATTTTTTTGTCTTTTTTGTTCTCTTCCACCTCTTCCGAAGTCTGCCAAAAAAACAAGTAGGGTGTGATACTAGTACCGAACACCGCCACGATCGCAAACAAATATTCTCGACTGAAATTCATCTTCGGAATAATTGTGGCCACCAGGACGGCATGCCAATCAGGTTTAATAATAATGCCAGTTACCACATAAGCCAAAACTGAAATTGCCAACCATTTTAAAATTTTGACATACGTGTGATAGCCCACAAAAACTTCTAGGAAAATAATGACCGCCGCAAAGGCGATAGCGGCCAGATAAAAATTGACATGCATGAGCATCTGCAAAGATTTAGCCATCGCACCCAAATCCGCTCCAATATTGATGACGTTGGCCAGGATAAGGATGGAAACGATGCCCACCATCACTTTGCGTCTATAGTGCTTCTGCAAAACGCCGGCTAGTCCTCGATTGGTCACAATCCCAATCCGCGCGCACGCTTCTTGGATGGCCATCATCATCGGCAGGATCCAGGCCGCCATCCATAAAAGTCCCAAACCGAATTGCGCTCCCACGGAAGAATAGGTCCCAATGCCGCTCGGATCATCATCCGAAGCACCGGTAATCACGCCCGGCCCTAAGGCGCGAAAGAAAAAGTACATTTTTTTCCAAGGATTTTTGATCAGCTCCGCCACTTTCACCACTTCCGTTTCTGCAATGAGCCATGTGCCGTCAATGGCCCGCACCGCTTCAACCTCGCCCCACATGACTAACTTTTTGGCCATAATGAGAGGGATGCCGACTCGATGGCGGAATTCCGACAAAGTAAAAAATTTTTCTTGGGATATTTTCTGAATATTTTTATTTTCCATTTTTTTATTTTTATTCTAAATTACTCAACGCCGCCCACACTTCTTCTGGCACGAAAATTTCCCTATCTTGCGGACTGACTCCCGGATAGATCCAGGCCGAAATAATTTTCTTCTTAATCCCGGACTTCTGATACATCACCCAAATCTCCCGCTTCACTTTTTTGCCATCTTTCCGCCGCATCACCGCAGTCGTCTCCGGCGCAATGCCTTCTTCCGTCCTTTCCGGCCGCCGCATAACATTTTTGATAGCCGTCGGGCTCAGCCCATATTGCAATAATTTATACTTGGCGTGGTTGGTCCAAAAATACACCCGATCATTTTTAATGGCGCGAATATCCATGTAGCTAACCTAGATTATATCCCGGATTATATTCTCATATTCCCCCAGTTCCATAATCATCATCAAGGTCTTGGCTAATTTTTCACTGTCATGCCGGATAAAAGCGCGGTGCGGAGCGGTCACATCCGCCGCGCTGTACCTCGGTTTTATCTTACTCAAAAGATCGGTCCGCACTACGCGATAACTTCTTTCTTCATCACTCTCTCTGAATTTAATCAAAAGCGCACGCTGCCCTTCATATTTCCGGATCAAACTCTCATTCGGCTTGGTCGCATTAAAAGTGACGAAATCAATCCTTTTCGCCGGCAGATATTTATCCAACGAACGTATATAGTCATCTAGTGTGAACTTTTCCGTATGGCCTTTCTTATTGACCAGATTGCAGTTATACACTACCTTAGCCTTGGATTTACAAATTGCGTCCGCAATGCCTTTTACCAGAAAATTAGGCATGATGCTGCAATAGTGATTGCCCGGCCCGATAACAATCAGGTCGGCGGCTAAGATTTTTTCAATAGCTTTCGGGTTAGCCACGGCGCGCGGCTGCAAATAGTTTTTAGCAATGCCCGCTTTTTCAATTTCAAAATTATGATTGATCTGCTCTTCGCCGGAAAGCAGTTTGCCATTTTTTAGCAGCAGATATAAATTAGTGTCTTGCTTAGTCACCGGAATGACTTCCCCTTTCACGTTTAAAATTTTGGCCGCCTCTTCCACCCCTTGGGTGAACCCGCCTTCGGTTTTTTCCAAAGCGGACAAAAACAAATTACCGAAATTATGTCCTTTAAGGCCGCCCTTTTCAAAGCGATACGTCATCAATTTTCGCAGCGTCTCCGACGATTCCGAGAGTGCCACCAGACATTGCCGCACGTCTCCCGGTGGCAACACCCCGAGTTCATCGCGCAAGACGCCGGTCGAACCGCCATCATCGGCCATCGACACAATAGCCGCAATGTTGATCGGATATTTTTTGAGACCTGAGAGAAGGGTGAAACTGCCGGTCCCTCCGCCGATAGTGACGACGTTTTTAGTGCTCATAAGAAAGTTTGGATAAGCTCTTCGGCGCGTTTCAAATCTTCCTGGCTCCCGATCGGATGCCACGCCCGCGCTTTATGGATTTTTATCTTATGCTGCGCCGCCATCGCTGCCAATGTTTGGGGCAAACCGAATTCTCCGTTCCCCACCGGTACCAGCTCATATTCGAAAAAATCCCGGTTCAACATATACACGCCGACGTTGGCCAATTTATGGCGCGAGGTTTGGGGTTTTTCAATGACGTCCAGCATCAGGCCATGACCATCATCCTTAATCATTCCAAAGAGACTGGGGTCAGTCACGGCGTGCCCCATAATCGCCAAGTCATAGGCCAGCATTTCTTCCAAATCTTTTTTATGATATAGATCATCTCCCATGATCACTAAAAATTTATCCTTGAGAATGCTTTTAGCCAGATGCAAGGCTCCGCCGGTACCATTCAAGTTGCTTTGCAAAACATAGATCATCCGCCGGCCATCATAGTGATGTTTGAAATGAGAAATGATGTGCATGCTGTGATACCCCACCACAAAAATCACCTCTTTGATCTTTTTCGGCAACGCCTTAATCTTATATTCCAAAAGCGGCTTGCCTTTGATTTTCAGCATCAGCGAAGTCTCCGCCACCGTCAGCTTCCCCATCCGCTTCCCCTTGCCCGCCGCGAGAATGACTGCTTGCATAGTTTTTTAGATTACAATATTAACCAATTTACCTGGAACAAAAATAATTTTCTTGACCTCTTTGCCGCCGATATGCTTTTGGATTTTCTCACTGACCAGCGCGATTTTTTTCGCCTCCTCTTCTGCAATGTCCGCGCCTACTGATACCATATCACGCACCTTGCCATTCACTTGCAATACTAGATTTATTGTTTCGTCTTTGGTCAACGCTTCCTCAAACTCTGGCCACTTCTGCAAAAATATTGATTCCTCGTGACCCAAAACTTTTTGGAAAATTTCCTCCGCAATATGCGGCGCGAAAGACGCTAGCAAAAGCAGTAATTTTTCATAATCAGCAGCGACTATTTCTGTCTGTTTTTCCATCTCATTCACGAGTATCATCAACTGACTCACTGCCGTATTGAACCGGAAATTTTCAATGTCCTCCCCGACTTTTTTGATCGTTTTATTAATGAGCGAAACTAGTTTTTTATTTTGATCATTTGGATTTTGGATTTTATTTGTAATTTGTAATTTGTAATTTGTAATTTTGTATTGCAATTTCCAAACTTTCTCCAAAAACCTCCTCACTCCGACAATATTATTCTCATTCCACATCACCGCATCTTCCAGTGGCGTCGCAAAAAGCATATAGGTCCGCACACTGTCTGCCCCAAATTTTGCCACCATATCATCCGGGTTGATAACGTTCCCCTTGGACTTTGACATCTTTTTTCCTTCCTTATCCAATACCATCCCCTGATGCCGCAACTTCAAAAACGGTTCGTCAAAATCAAGAATGCCGATCCGATGCATGGCTTTCACGAAAAATCTAGCAAACAAAAGATGCATGTAGGTGTGTTCCGCGCCGCCGATATACACGTCTACCGGCAACCATTTTTTCAGCCTCTCTTTGGAACAGAATTCTTGGTCATTATGCGCATCAGGATAACGCAAAAAATACCACGATGAATCGACAAAGGTGTCCATCGTGTCATATTCCGCAGTCCAACCCGCTCCAAAAATTTCTTCCGTACGTTTTTTCAGTTCCGCGGATTTGGCCAAAGGTGAAATACCAGTCGGCACAAAGTCCACGTCCATTGGCAGTTTCCATGGCAGATGCTCTTCCGGCACCAGATGCGCTTCACCGTCCGGCGAATAGACAATCGGGATCGGACAGCCCCAATAACGTTGCCGTGAAATAGACCAATCCCGCAAACGATAATTCACGATTTTCTTGCCCAGCTTTTTTTCTTCCAGCCACACCGCCATTTTTTCCCGCGCCTCGTCAGAATTTAATTTATTAAACTCTCCGGAATCAATTACGGTCCCGTCTTCAACAAAAATTTCTATGCCTTTTCTAATATTATCCTTTTTTTTATTTGCGTAATTGTCAAAATGTTCATACGACTCATCGACATTATCAATTTCATCACCGATGAGTAAGCCTGATTTTATAGGTCTAGGAATAATAACGCCTTTTTTCGGCAAATTGTGGTTATCCGCAAACTCCCAATCCCGTTCGTCATGCACCGGCACGGCCATCACTGCACCGGTGCCATAGCTTGCTAAGACATAGTCCGCAATATAAACAGGGACGTTTTCATCGTTGAACGGATTGATGGCTCGCACGCCTTTCAGCTCCACGCCGGTTTTTTCCTTGGCCTCCATCCGATTCAGTTCAGTCTTGTTTTTCGCCTGCTCGATATATTTTTCTATTTCATCCTTATTCTCGCATTGTTCCTTCAACACAGAAACCAATTCATTCTCCGGCGCCAGAACGACATAGGTGCAACCGAAAATCGTATCCACCCGAGTCGTAAAAACTTCAATACATTCATCCTCTCCTGTACTCGGGAGAGGATGTCCGGTACTCCGGACAGGAGAGGGCATAATTTGAAACTTCACCGTCACTCCTTCACTTTTCCCTATCCAATTTTTCTGATTCTTCTTGGTATATTCAGGCCAATCAACATTGTCCAAACCATTAATAAGTTCTTCGGCAAAATCCGTAATTTTAAAAAACCAACTCGGCACTTCTTTTTGTTCGATTTCTGTCCCGCATCTTTCGCATTTGCCATCCACTACCTGTTCATTGGCAATCACCGTTTGACACGAAGGACACCAATTAGTCTTGGATGTTTTTTTGTACACCAACCCCTGCTTGAAAAATTCTCCAAAGATCCATTGCGTCCACTTATAATATTCCGGATCGCACGTCACTGCCTGCTCAGAAAAATCATAGGCGAAACCCAAAGACTGCATCTGCCGGATATAATTGATTATATTTATTTTAGTCGTTTCCACCGGCGAAATGCCAGTCTTGATGGCGTAATTTTCCGCTGGCAACCCAAAAGCGTCAAAACCTTGTGGATGCAGCACATTGAACCCCTGCAGTTTCTTATAGCGATAAACCGCATCACTAGCCGTATAGCTCTCAGTGTGCCCCATATGCAACCCCGCCCCCGACGGATAGGGAAACATATCCAAAATATAGAATTTCTCTTTGGTCACATCATCCTTATCTATCAGAGAAATCCCTTTTTCAAGCCAAAATTTCTGCCATTTGGCCTCGATTTCATTAGGGTTGTATTTAGCGTTTTCTTCCATAAAGTTGACCTTGCCACGCCATAGCCTATTGGCGAAGGCGGGTGAATTTGTCTACTTTTCTATTTTACCCCACTTAGCCGCGTTTTTCAAGTAAAACGAGGTGAGCGTGTGGGTATGGAGGTGGGTATGCGTGTAAGTACATAAAAAACGCGGGGCTCGAAAGCTCCGCGATGTAAATACACTGTTATTATATTTTTACAAGTCCGTCCCGGAATAGGACAGATTCAAACTTTTGTTGATGAGTGGGAAATCCGGCACGATGTTGCCGGGACCCATAATGCCGAAGAGGGCCCAGTTGCAAAAAGAGGGATCACGCGGCACACATCTTTCAATCACGCCGTTTTTAATTTGCAGCGCACAGATGATTTCTCCGCGCCATGATTCCACGGCGCCAAGTGCAAAGCCATCGCGCACTGCCACTTTTTCCATAATATCTCCAGCTGGCATTTTTTCCACTAAAGTTTGCATCAGAACCAGTGATTGTTCAATCTCTTTAATCCGCATACGATAACGCGCAAAAACATCCAGACTTTTTTTAGTGATGACTTTGATCGGAAATTCGGCGTAAGAGGCATAAGGATGATCGCGCCGCACATCGCGACTGACCTTGGACGCGCGCGCCGCCGGACCGACCGCCCCAAAGGCTTCGGCCGCCTCTTTTGGCAGTTCGCCCGTATATTGCAAGCGATCCAAAAAGCCTTCGCTGTCGAGCGCGATGATGGTAATTTTTTCCATTTCTTTCCAGGCCGCTTGAGATACGTTTAATATTTTTTTCAAATCCTCATCAGTGATATCTTTTTTTATCCCGCCCGGGACAATCAGGCCGCGCCAAAAACGATTGCCGCAAATCTCTTGCGAAAGACGCATCATTCTTTCCTTGATACGAAAACCATTAGCTGCGATAAAACTATACCCCGTGCCCATGCCACCGATATTGGCCAGGTCATGAATGTGCATAGTGATTCTTTCGCATTCGGTGAGAATTGCGCGCAACATTTGCGCCCGCCGCGGGACCGCGCAACCGGCGATTTTCTCCACCGCTTCGCAGTACGCTAAAGCGTGCGAAGCCGCTGCGTCACCAGAAATCCTTTCAATGAACGGCAGTGCCTCCATGATATTCTTGCCTTCCAACAATTTTTCCACGCCTTTATGCGTAAAAAATAGTTTGCCTTCCAAGGTTAAAATTCTTTCGCCGGCCACATTGAAACGAAAATGGCCCGGCTCAATGATACCGGCATGGATCGGTCCGACCGGAATTTCAAAAATCCCGTCACCAGTCACATGATGCATCGGATACGGCACATTAGCTTTTTCCAACTTAGTGTTCCACAAGAAATCCTTGCACAATGGATGAATGCCTTCTGGCATATTTTCATGCTGCACCAAACGGCGCAAATCAGGATGGCCAACGGGCGTGATGCCGAACATGTCGCGCAAATATCTTTCATACCAATGCGCCGCCATAATAGTTCTGGTGAGCGCGGGATATTGCGGATCAGAAGCCGGAACTTCCACCGAAATTTTCAGCCACTTCTTTTCGGCGGGAACACTGAAAACAGTATGCACTCCAAAACTACCGTCTTCCGTACGGTTGTCCGTGGCGAACATCAGGGACAATGGTAATTTATGATCATGAAACAGAGCTGTCGCCACCTCAGCTAAGTCGTCCCGAGAAACTTTAGCTTCTATCAAATCGCTTTTCTCACTGACGATAGTTATTTTTTCCTTAAATTCTGCAATAATTTCTTGGATAGTCATATGCTGTTAATTGCTATTTTTTTAATAAATAAAAGTTTTCGTTATATTGCCGAGAACACCCATCGATCCCGGCGTCGTAAGCCACCAAGCCAAAAACACTACCATGCACAATTCCACGCTCATGATGGTGTGCGTAACATTCCATTTTTCCTTGCCCACCGTAGCTTCAGCGAGGGCGGGCTTCGCCGCGCCAGAACTCGTAGCGGAGGCGGGCTCCTTCGCAAAAATCATTTTCACGCTGAGTGAAAGCATAGCGTAAGCGATGATGCCCAAGGCGATGAACAAAAGAATGGACACCACCGGATGCAAAACAATCACTTGAGCGAACATGGCATATTCACTCACGAACAAAGCGGACGGCGGGATAGCCACAATCATAACGATGCCCAAAAGAAAGAGTATACTGGTATATCTCGCCTCTTCGAACATATTTTTTATCTTGGCGATCTTGGTAGTTTTCCAACGAATCAAAATTTCTCCTGCTCCGAAGAATAACATCGACTTAGCAAAAGTATGTCCCAGTATATGCATGAGGGCAGCCACCGCACCAAGCGGCGAGAGTCCAACAGAAAAAATGATGATGCCCATATGTTCAATGCTCGAATAGGCCAACATCCTTTTATAATTGGTTTGAATAAGCATCATAAGCGCCGCAAGCATGATGGAAAGAAAGCCAAAAATCAAAAATAAATGATTCGTCCAAACCGAACTCAAAAAAGCATTGTCAGCAATAAATTTGAAACGCAAAACGGCATAAAGCGCCACCGTCAAAAGTACGGCAGAAAAAATGGCCGAGATGGGTGATGGCGCTTTGCTGTGCGCGTCCGGCAGCCAGGTGTGCATCGGCGCCAAGCCGATTTTAGTGCCAAACCCAATAAAGATAAAGATGAAAGCCAATTTGATAATATTTATCGGTATGAGATGCGCACTTTCCGCCAATTTATTCAAAAGAAAAATATTGCCTTCCGCTACGCCACCGACGTGGGCTCCGTAACTTAAAAGCAAAATACCCAAAAGCCCAAGACTGATGCCCGTAGAACAGATAATCATATATTTCCAAGCCGCCTCCATACTGGTTTTTTTACGATACAATCCCACCAGAAAAGTGGACGACAGCGTCGTGCCTTCCAGTGCCAGCCAGAGTAACAGTACATTATTGGTCAAAACAACCACCAGCATGCAAAGCACGAACAGCTGGAAGAGTGCAAAATACATTTTGTATTGGGAAAAAGTAATAATTTTTTCGCCATACTCATGTCCGATGTAGCGCACGCTCACGATCAAGGCAAAAATATATATGCACGCGATGAGCAGAACCATCAAAGCCGAAAAACTGTCCATCCGGAACCACGTCCCCAGCAATTGGCTTTGGGGATTAAAGAGATACGGCCAAGCGAAAAAAATTGAGGCCAGCCCGCCAATCACCGAAAAGACTAGGCTACTTCTCCGTGCTACTTTTTCCGTCTTGGCGACGACCGCAGAAAGAAAAGCGACTAGGAATGGAAGGCTTAAGAAAAAGAGATTCATAAAAAATTAGCTATAAGACTTACGCATTTGCAGTCGGCAAAATGTTTAAGTCCTAAACTTAAAATAAATTATTCAGTTAGTCCGCGCAAATCGTCCGTGTCCGCACTGCCGCAAAGCTCCGCAATGCGGGCACTCAGGATAGCCAGAATATAGGCAGTCACGACGGTCACAGCAAAAATTCCAAACTCAATAACAATAGGGAGGGAGCCAATGGTGGCCAGCACGAAAACCGCAATTCCATTTTCAATAATCAAAAGTCCCACGATCTGAGAAAATATATTTTTCTTAATAATCATCATCGCAATACCTAAAACAATGAGGGTTATGGAAGCGTACAGCAATGAATTCCATCTGATGAGACCGGTGATCGAGATGTGTCTTAAGACGAAATAAGTCACCACTAGAAGCGCCACTGCCAGGAAATAACTTTTCCCTGGACGGAGGAATGATGATAAGTTAGTGAGACTTTTTTTAGCGTGGCTGGACCGATTGATCACATAAGGCACGGCGAAAGTTTTAGTAAGGATGGTGAAAATCGCAAATAACCACAGATGCATTTTTTCTTCGGCCGGAGCGAGTGACACCAGACTCCAAGCCAGAGCGGCGATGGCCAAAGAAGAAACAGCGTAGTAGCGCAAAATAGCTTTCAGGCGCACTTTGCCGAAAAGCAACACCACGCATACGACAGTTAAAAGAGAAAACAAAGTGTGATATTGCAAAGAGACTTCCGTAAAGGTCGCGAGCAGAACCGTAATCATTCCGAGAAATGCCACGACATATGCAATAGAAAAATATTCCGACATGCGATAAAAGCGCATCTTGGTCAAAACTGATTCCAAAGCCGCCAAAGCCATCATGACCGCTATGATTTTTATCGTACTCCAAAATAATCCGGCAGCTATTGCGCCGCCGCCCAAGGCTGGCGCCCCAATGAGTGACGCTGGAAAAATAAAATTAGCAATCAGCAAAGAAAAGACCGCTAATTTTATAGCTGCCGCATATTCCAGAAGAGCTAAATATTTCCCGCTGTATTCCAAGATCATGGCTTCATGCACCATCGTTAATTCCAAGTGCGTCGCGGGATTATCCACCGGATAGCGCGCGTTTTCCGCCAAGGCCACTAGGATTAACGCCGCGATTGTCAAAATCAGGTAAGGATGAAAACCGGTTTGCACGCGAAGCATGCCATCCAGGGTAGCTTGCTTAGTGGCAAAGCTGATAGTGGCAAAAACCATAACTATAACCGGCTCGAGGAGAGTGGCAATGGTCATTTCTCGGCTCGACCCCATCCCGCCAAAAGCGCTGCCAGTATCCAGGCCGCCCAAGACTAAAAATATTGACCCCACAGCCAACACGCCCGCCACCACCAAAAAATCACTGAGGGGTGCAAGATATGCTCCCGTAAAGATAAGCGGCAAGATAGCCGCCAAAAAAACCGTACTGCCAAAAACCACAAACGGCACCGCGCGAAAAATCCACGAAGCGGTTTCCGAGATCACCATTTCTTTTCGCAGCAAGGTGAAAAGCATCACGTAGAATAAAAAAGGTGACGCGCCGTCCCGACCTTGTAAGCGGGCTTTCAAAAATTTCACCAAACCCGCAGCATATGGCGCAACGAGCAGAACAAAAATCAGTTGGATCAACGTGGCAATGATGGGGTTCATAAAGCGAAAATTAAAGTGCCAATTAGAGCAAGGAGTAAAAACAAAATATAATATTGGATGCGCCCATTTTGGATGAAACGGATTTTTTTCGCCACTATGAGCAAGCCTTTCGCAATCGGTTCGTAAAATATATGACTCCAATTCGGACGAATAGATAAGCGAAAATTATATTTCCTAATCCATGGATTAGTTTCTAGAACTGCAACTGATTGCATTATTTTTTTCCGACCGATGAAAGTCAAGAAGAAAAATCTGATGGGCGCAGAAAAGGCGGTGGCACTATATTGCATCGTTGCGTCAATGGCTTGGCCGCAATCCCAGGTGTGATAAAATCTTTCTCGCTTGCTAGTCATAAAAATTTTCTGGCCCAGGTATATCAGCAGTCCAAAAACTATGATTGCACCGGAAACCGCCATGGAAGAAAGTTTCAGCGGCACCGGAGAAAAAATCGGCAGCGGCGTCAAAGAAGAACTGGCCTGTAGACTGATAATTATATGTGGGATAAAAAATTTAGCCAAAAACCCGAGCAACAGAACGCCAGCTCCTAAGGATAAGATAGGAGTGACTAAAAGATAATCCCTTTTTTCTGCTCTTTTTTCCGTAGGCAGATTGTGCGGCAAGCCCAACATCGACATCGCGAAAACTTTTACCATGGCGAAAATGGCCAACCCGCTGATCAGTGCCACGACCGAAAGAATAATAAGCAGGACGATGAGAGATCCAGCGCCCATCCTTGCCTCGCCCAATAAAGACAAAATATTCTGGATCAGTCCCCACTCGCCATAGAAGGTGCCAAACAATGGCAATGGCAATGAAGCCAGAATAGCCAACAAAAAGGCAAAACTGAAAAACGGCATCAGTTTGGCCAAGCCGCCCATCATTTCCAAACTTTTGGTGTGCACACGATTTATCACCACTCCGCTGCTGAGGAATAGCGCCGTTTTGAAGAACGCATGACTTATAGCATGGAAAATGGCAAAGGCCATAATCGAATAGGCGATAAGCGTATAGTTGTCCAAGGCTAACAAATACACTGCCAGCCCCAACATCGTAAAAATAATGCCCATATTTTCGATACTGCTATACGCCAAAGCTTTTTTCATATCTCTTTCCACGGCCGCGTACAAGGCCCCCACCACGCCGGACAAGAGACCCAGAAATAGCACGATCAGACCCGCCCAAGCTGGAACATGGGCGAGATTTAGCATGATGGTAATAAAACCATACACGGCAATTTTCAACATCAAGCCGCTCATCATGGCTGAGATATTACTGGGCGCTTGCGGATGAGCTTCCGGTAGCCACACATGAAACGGCACCAGCCCGGCTTTGGAACCGAAACCGAACACAAAAAGCAAGAACGCCATGGCGCGCATCGCCGGCGAAAGATTGAGCGAAGCGTTGTGGATGTCACTCAAATTAAAAATAAATGATCCGCCGCCCAAAATCAAAAAACCTCCCAAAATGGCTGACGCGCCCAAGTGCGTCATGATGAAATAGAGAAAAGCGGCTTGGATTGATTCTGGTTTCTTGTCGGTCATGACTAAAAAGAAAGAAGTCATCGACATCACTTCCCAAAAAAAGAGGAAGGCAAAAGTATTGTTGGCCAGAAGCACGCCCTGCATCCCTAAAACAAAAAAAGCCATCAGGAATTGCACTAAGCGTGGATCATATTCTTTTTCGTATAGCTCCAGATAGCGCAAACTATACACTCCCACCAGAAAAGACACGCCACTGATAACCAAAAAGAAAATGGCCGCCAAAAAATTCAAGCGCGGCGCGAATTGGAAGAACCAAGTGAAATGGGCTAACACAAAATTATCTTCTGGGTTAGCTAAAAGATATCCCAGCCCGGATAAAAATCCTATGGCGTTAGAAAAAATGAACAGGTGCGCACCTTTTTTGAAAGACTGGCCGAAAAACGCCAAAAGCGCCGATGAGACTAAGCCCAAAAAATAAACCACCACGCCAAAAATTATGTATTTTTCCCACATAAACTATTTTTCTTTATGTTTTCTTAAGGCCGCCAGCACGCCGCGCATGATTTCGGTCGGGGTGGGCGGCGAACCCGGAATGCGGATATGCACCGGAATGACTTTGTCCACTCCGCCCACCACGGCATAAGAATCTTGCCAAATGCCACCATCAATGGCCCCGTCGCCCACCGCCACAACGATACACGGGTGCGGCGCGGCTTCATAAGTCGCGAGTAAGGCTTTTTCCAAATTCCGCGTCACCGGCCCAGTCACGAACAACATATCAGCGTGCCGCGGCGAAGCCACGAAACTCAAACCGAAGCGATCGATGTCATAATAAGCATTGGTGAGTGCCGTCAGTTCGATCTCTTCGGCGTTGGTCGAGCCGGCGTCCACCGCCCGAATGCGCAGTGACCGCCCGCTATATAGCTTGCCTATTATTTTCTTTATCTCTCGACCGGCTTTTTCAAATTCCACGTCTCTTTCAACTTCCGTCGGCGAAAAAAAACTGTCTTTTTTTTCCGTGACTTTCTTGCCAAAAAATAAAGTGTCCAGCAGTTTAAAAGTTTTCATAAAATGAAAAAATAAAAAAACGGATTTACCCGAAGTTAAAATACTAAAAATATTTTATTTTATCCCAACAAATATTATCCTACTCTTCCGGATAAAAATGTCAACACGACAAAATTAGTTTATTTTCATGCCTTTCATGGTATAGTGTTTTCGCGCCACCCGGATGCGCGCTGATTCCTTTTGGATGGCCGCCGCCACGCGAGCATATTCGCTTTCGTCCATGGAAATCGCACCCTGCTTCAATTTTTCCGCCCGCGCTCTAGCCTCTTCCGCCCGTTTCAAGTCAATTTCTTCCGCGCGTTCGGCTGTGTCCGCCAAAACGACTAAACTATTTTCATTGAATTCGATAAAGCCGCCCGAAACTACCAAGCTGGTTTCTTCTTCGCCTTCCTGCTTTTTCGTCTTCAAAATGATTTCCCCCGGCTCAAGCGAGGCGATATATGGCCTGTGACTGGGCAAAATAGTCACCTCACCCTCGGTCACCGGCAAAGTCACCTGAGATATCTCGGCTTCGAAAACGGTACGCTCTGGAGTGATGATCTTAAATTTAATTGATTGATTTGACATAAGTCTCTAATTTTCAATTTACATTTTTCAATTTTCATTGAATTTTCAATAACTTAATTTTCAATGACATTGATTATTGGAAAATTGATTATTGAATGAAAATTGTAAATTGATTATTGAAAATTTATTTTTTGATTTCTTCCAGGCTGCCTTTCATATAAAACTCCTGCTCCGGCATTTCGTCATAAGCTCCTTCCAAAATCAGCTTGAACGATTTGATGGTGTCAGCCAGTTTCACATATTTGCCAGGAGTACCAGTGAACTGTTCGGCCACAAAGAAAGGTTGAGACAGGAACTTCTGCACTTTGCGCGCGCGCGCCACAATCACGCGGTCTTCATCGGACAATTCTTCCATGCCGAGAATAGCAATGATGTCTTGCAAATCTTTATATCTTTGCAAAACTTTCTGCACGCCGCGCGCCACGTTATAATGTTCTTCGCCCACGATTTTCGGATCAAGAATAGTCGAAGATGAATCCAATGGATCCACGGCTGGATAAATTCCGAGCTCTGACAGTCCGCGCGACAACACCACGGTGGAATCCAAATGGCCAAAAGTAGTGGCTGGCGCCGGGTCGGTGAGATCGTCGGCCGGCACATACACCGCCTGCACCGAGGTGACTGAACCTTTTTTGGTCGAAGTAATTCTTTCCTGCAATCTTCCCATCTCTTCCGCCAAGGTTGGTTGATAGCCCACGGCTGATGGAATGCGACCGAGGAGAGCTGATACTTCCGAGCCGGCCTGAGTGAAACGGAAAATATTATCCACAAAGAACAATACGTCTTTGCCTTCCGTGTCCCGGAAATATTCCGCCATGGTGAGGGCTGAAAGAGCGATACGCTGTCTGGCTCCTGGTGGCTCGTTCATCTGGCCAAAGACCAAAGCAGTCTTGTCCAGCACGCCCGACTCTTTCATTTCATGGTATAAATCATTCCCTTCTCGCGTCCGTTCTCCCACGCCAGCGAAAATGGAATAGCCGCCATGCACCGCCGCAATATTACGAATGAGTTCCTGAATGACCACGGTTTTACCCACGCCCGCACCACCGAACAGTCCGACTTTCCCACCTTTCACGAATGGACAAATGAGGTCGATGACTTTAATGCCGGTTTCCAAAATTTCGGCTTGCGTCGATTGATCTTCAAATCTTGGCGCGTCGCGATGGATCGGATCTCTTCTTTCCGATTTCACCGGCGCTTCAATCCCATCAATCGTTTCACCGAGTAGGTTAAACATTCGGCCTAATACGCCCGCGCCCACCGGCACCGAAATGGCTGACCCAGTATCCGTCACTTCCATCCCACGACGCAATCCATCAGTTGACCCCATGGCCACGGCTCTGACTTTGTTTCCGCCAGTGTGCTGATGAGTCTCGAGAATCAATTTTGAAGCGGACTGTTCGCCGTACTCGGCGGACCGTTCGCCCTTAAGGTCGATTTCCAGCGCGTCATAAATCTTCGGCAACCCATCCGCGAATTCCACATCCACTACCGGCCCGATAACTTGTGTGATTTTTCCGATATTTTTCATATAATTTAGTTTAACTTTTTACAAATTATTTATTAACTTGATTATTTACCAACTTTGTCATCCTGAGCGAAGTAACGACGCGCTAGCGGAGGAACGCAGTCGAAGGATCTGCCCTGCGTTACCACTAGCTTTGCAATCTATAGCATAACCAATGGAAACACAAAGTAGATTCTTCGACTTCGCTTCGCTCAGAATGACAATTCTCTTTAAACCCTAACTACTAAATATTGCTTTATCTAAGCTAATATTCACCAGTTAAAATTCAACTTTCACCCCGAGATGGCAAAGCCATTTTTCGGGGCTTGACTTTTTTGTGGTTTTGGAGTATAATGAGGGGTTGTTAGTGTTTCCACGAAATCATTTCAACAAACCATTTTCTAACATTCTTTTACAACAAGCACAACAAGGAGACCACCATGTCAGGAGAAAAACCCGGATGTATTTTCAAAAAAGGAACCAGGATAATGTTATTTTTTCTTGAAGGACATGCTACTCTCGTATGTTATGACCCCACTGGAGGCTTTAAACATAAGGCCTATCCATGGAAAGAGAGGGAAATCAATTTCAATAATTTCAGTTCTTCATTGGTAATACAAGACGAGAAGACAGCCGCTTCCATAGCCACACTTCTAGCCGGTTTACACGGACTAAGCGCTGACGCCAGCCCGGATGTTCAAGGAGGCTATCTGCAAAAAGAGGATGATGCGAGCCGCCGTTACAACTTTTATTCTTTCGTACTCGTATAGCTCAACAGCATGCTTAATTCAGCGTCTCCGACCTGAACCTCCCCGTTCTTTGCCTCACCCGAGCCTGCATCATAACTGATGTGGGCTCTATTTTTTTCTCCAAAATTTTCCAAAGAACTTCTTTCTTTTTTATGTAGAGGTTTGATTTATCAAACCTGCCTGTCTCCGGAAAATGTTTCCGGGTAAGGTTTAATAAATTAAACCTCTACATTACTTTGCTATTTTGTATTTTTAAATCAGTGCAATCAGGATAATCACGTGCGAACCCGCCTGCCGGCGAGGCACGGTCAGTGGTTCAGACTTCTAATTCTCCAACGCCGCTCTTCCCGCGGAAATCTCCGCAATCTCCTGCGTAATCTTGCCTTGCCGGATCTGATTGAACACGAATGTCAGACTGTTTTTCATTTCACCGGCCGCGTCTGTGGCGTTTCTCATGGCTAGCATGCGGGCCGATTCTTTCGAGGCGTTCGATTCCAGAATGGCGTGATAGATCTGCATCTCAATCAGGCGCGGGAAAATATATTCCAAAACCAAATTCGGCGTCGGTTCCACTTTATATTCCGAACGTACTTCCTTCAAGCCATATTCTTTGGCCAACACATCCATCTCGGCGATCTGCTTCTCCAAATCAATTTTCGAAATCGGCAAGAGCTGACGGACCTTGGCCTGTTGGCTCATGGCCGACACATAATCGGTATAGAAAATCACCACCTTGTCATATTTTTTGGCCAGATAATCATCCATCACCATTTTACCCACCACTCGCACATCGTCCACTTTCGGCAGATAGGATAAGTCATTGAACGAGGCGATGATATTTTTGCCATTACGTCGCACGACACCCTCCCCTTTTTTGCCAATCGTGATGAAATCAATTTCAATGTTCTCCTGAGTAGATTCAATTCTCTTCTTGCCTACCCGATTCATCTTCAAGCTCTCCGGGTGCAAAATTTCCTCTCTGATTTTTTTGGAAATCTGCGAATTGAAAGCTCCACACAGTCCCCGGTTCGAGGTGACCGCAATGGCCAGCACTCTTTTCACTTCGCGCACTTCCAAAAGTCCGGTCTTATATTCCGCAAAGGCGCGGCTCAAATTCGTGAGCACTCCCCACGCGGCGTGCGCGTACGGCCGGATGGCCAAAACCGACGCCACCGATTTTCGCATCTTAGCGGCGCTCACCATCTCCATCGCCCGCGTAATCTTCTGCGTATTGCCGACGGATTTTATTCTTCTTTGAATATCTTTTGTGCTAGCCATAAAAAATAATTTCTAATTTGTCATTTAGCCATTTGATATTTATTTGACATTTGAAATTTGGATTTTGAAATTTCCTCGTCTACTTCCCATTTTGGTACACTTCCTTAAACTCCTTAATCGCTTTTTCCAAACTTGCCACCACTTCTTCCGACAATTCTTTCTTTTCAGCGATGAGTTCCAAAACTGCCTTGCCGCCGGATTTCATATATTTCTGAAAATCATTTTCCCAGGCTTTCACTTTTTCCACTTCGACGTCGTCGATGAAACCATTAGTGAGAGCATACAGCACCGCCACTTGTTGTTCCATCGGCATTGGCTCATATTGGTCCTGTTTCAAAATTTCCACTGTTCTTCGACCTCTTTCAATCTGTCTTCGGGTGTTTTCATCTAAGTCTGAGCCGAATTGCGCGAACGCTTCCAGTTCGCGGAACTGTGCAAGATCAAGCCTTAGTTTGCCGGCCACTTTTTTCATGGCTTTGGTTTGTGCGGCGGAACCGACACGAGACACTGACAACCCAACATTCAACGCCGGGCGAATACCCTTATAGAACAAATCGGTTTCCAAATAAATTTGGCCATCGGTAATGGAAATCACATTGGTCGGGATGTAGGCGGACACATCGCCAGCTTGCGTTTCAATGATTGGAAGAGCCGTAATGGAACCGCCGCCAAAATCATCATTCAAACGCGCCGATCGTTCCAAAAGACGGGAATGCAAATAGAAAATGTCACCCGGGTAAGCTTCGCGTCCCGGTGGACGGCGCAAGATCAAAGAAATCTGGCGATAGGCCCAAGCGTGTTTTGAAAGATCATCGTGAATAATGAGCACATCTTTGCCTTTGTCCATAAAATATTCCGCCATGGCTGTGCCGGCATACGGGGCAATGAATGACAAAGCTGACGGGTCAGATGCTCCCGCCACCACCACGATTGTGTGTTCCATCGCTCCCCGTTTTTCCAACTCCGCCACGATGCGAGAAATTTTCGATTCCTTCTGTCCAATGGCCACATAGATGCAAATCAAGTTTTGGCCTTTCTGATTAATGATAGCGTCAATGGCCACCGCAGTTTTGCCGGTTTGGCGGTCGCCAATAATAAGTTCGCGCTGGCCGCGCCCGACCGGAATGACGGCGTCAATGGCTTTGATTCCAGTCTGCACCGGCACACTCACTGATTTTCGCGTAATGACGCCCGGCGCCACTTTTTCCACCGGGTAATATATGTCAGATGTGATTTCACCTTTGCCATCAATCGCTTCCCCGAGTGGACTCACTACGCGGCCGACCATCATGTCGCCCACCGGCACTGACAAAATGCGACCGGTTGACTTGACTGTATCGCCTTCCTTAATGCCTTCATATTTTCCCAGGATCATCGCGCCCACCGCGCCCTCTTCGAGATTAAGTGCCACGCCATACACGCCGCCGGGAAATTCCAACATCTCAGAAGCCATAGCGTCAGAGAGGCCGGAAATCTTAGCCACGCCGTCCCCCACTTCCACGACCGTCCCGACTTTCTCCGTCGTCGCCACCGCCGCAAAATTTTCAATTTGTTTTTTCAACTGCTCAATGATGTAATCTTTCGACATAAAATTATATTGTTACGATTTTAAATTATAAATTTTAAATTAATCAGTGGTTCAGAATATATCTCAAATCATCAATCTTCCTTCCCACACTTGCATCCAGCATCTCATCCCCCACTTGCAAAATGATTCCACCCTTAATATCTTTTCTCACAATATTTTTCAAAATAACTTTCTTCGCCTCATATTTCTTGGCCACAAATTCTTCCACTTCTTTCAAATTTTTTTCGTCCAACTCCCGCGCGCTCGTCACGGTCGCGCTAATGATGCCATTTTTCGCGTCATGAATGGCAGAAAATTTCTCCATGATCTTTCCGGCCAACTTCAACTGATTGTTTTTTTTGAGCACCTTGAGAAAATTCGCCACAAAACCATCAATCTCCGCTTGAGTTTTTTCTCGAGTCACTTCGTAAAGCGACTTGGCATATTGTGCGGCTGTAATTTTCATGCTATTTTATCGCGTCCTTTATCAATTCCCTATCCTTCTCACTATCCAACTTCTCTCCAATAATTTTCTCCGTGGCCGCCATCACTAAATTGGCAATTTCGGATTTCGCTTCCGCCAGAATCCTATTCTTCTCTTGTTCAATTTGTTTCTGCGCCGTTTCCACCATTTTCTGCGTTTGGTCCTTGGCGACAATCACAATTTCTTCCGCTTGCGCCGCAGCTGTGTCTTCCGAACGTTTCACGATTTCCTTGGCCTGATTACGCGCTTCATCCAGAATGCCTTTTTCGCGCGCCGCAATCTCCTCTAGTTTTTTGCCGGAAGCTTCCGCGTCTTTCATGCCTTTCTCGATTTTTTTGGTGCGCTCGTCCAACATTTTCAACACTGGGCCATAGGCGAATTTATACAACACAAAAAGCAGGATTAAAAAGTTGATGATCTGCGCCAGTAATAGTTTTCCATTGATGCCTAAACTGTTCAATAATTCCATATAATTAGCTTTAAGATATTTATTCAGTTAATCGTTCTCAACCCGCAAAGTTATGCGGATTGATGACCATTGACCGATGACTGACTTAGATAAACTTAATAATCAAGGACATGACCAAGGCATAGATCGCCACCGCTTCCGCGAAAGCAATCGCCAAAATCATATTAGCCTGGATCTTCGGAGTCGCTTCCGGATTTCGTCCGATCGATTCCATGGCTTTCGAAGCCAAGATTCCAATACCGATACCAGGTCCGATCGCACCGAAGCCGATCGCGATAGCTGCCGCTATATTCTTTGATGCTTCTACATCCATACATTTATTGCGTGCATCATCCTTGCTTTCTCTCTTACGGGAGCAAAAATAATGTGCGCGTTAAAAAAAATTAATTAACCTTACAACGCTACAAACTTTCCAACCTTATGAACTTGATGAACTTTATAAACTTCCTAGTGATCGTGCGCTGTGACTGCCATTTTCAGGAAAACCAGAGTGAGCATGGAAAAAACCAAGGCCTGCACGAATCCGACAAACACTTCCAAAAACAAAAACGGCAATGGGACAAAATATGGCACCAGGTTCAGCATCACAATCAAAAGCACTTCACCGGCGAAAACATTGCCGAACAACCGGAAGGAAAAAGAAATGATCTTAGCCATTTCACTGATGAGTTCCAACACGCCCACGAACGTGCCGATGAAATAAGGTTTTTTGAAAGGATTGATCAGAAATTTTTTGCCATAACGCACCAGCCCGATGGCCGAAATGCCCATAAAATTGGCGGTGAAAACCGCAATGAGCGACAAGGCCAAAGTTGTGTTAAGATCAGCTGAACCGCTCCGAATGAACGGCGCTATGATTGATTTCCCCTCCTTCACTTCATGCAAGCCCACCGTGCCAGCGCCCGGCAGAAGTCCCATCCAGTTGGAAATGATGATGAAAATGAAAATGGTCATCACGATCGGGAAAAACTGGCGGGTTTCTTCCTTGTCCTGTGTTACACTGTGCACCAGTTCGAAAAAATATTCTATGATAGCTTCGAACAAATTCTGAAAACCACGCGGAATGAGTTTAGTGTTTTTTTGGACAAAAAAAGAAATGCCAATGATGATGGCGCTAGTGACGAGAGTCATGATAAGCGAATTGGTGAACGGAAAGCTTCCGAGATGGAAGATCGTTTCCGGCACAAGAGAAATATCCATTATTTTTGGTCCATTATATCAATTGTTTTTTTATACACCATATACGAGGAAAGGATGATGGCCGCTACTACGCCGATGAGAAGCAGGAGTGGCGAAGTGCCCAATTTCTTATCCAGGCCGCGGCCGCCGAGTGTCAACGCCACCAATGGGATGGCAATCAGATAGCCCAATTCCCAGGCCAGGGCCATAACGGAAAAAGTTTTTCGTGTTTCATTTTTATCCGCTTTTTTCTCAGCACTGTTTTTTTCCGTCTCATTTTCCATGATTTTATTTTTATCACAGCCAAATCAGGCTCATCAGGGTACATCTAATTGTCTAACAAAAAGAAAAAAAAGTCAATAATTGGAAAATTTCCCTAAAAACGGAAAAATTTGACCGCATTTTGGGAAGTGATTTTGTCCACTTCTTCTTTATCTATGGCTTTAATTTCTGCAATTTTATCCCGCACATAAACCACATTAGCCGGCTCATTCCGTTCCCCCCGGTGCGGCACAGGGGAAAGATACGGGCAATCGGTTTCCAACATGATTTTTTCGAGTGGAATCATTTTCACCACTTCCAAAATTTCCGCACTCGGTTTAGCATAAGTCAGATTGCCATTGAAAGAAAAAAAGATATTTTCGCGCGCCATGACTTTCCTGGCAAAATCCAATCGTCCGCCGAAAGAATGAAAAACAACAAAAGGGAGTTCTCCCCCTCCCCTGTACTCAGGGGAGGTGTCTCGTACTCGGGACGGAGGGGTTCCGAAAGAATCTTCCAAAATCTCCAGCACATCTTCATACGCCTCGCCTACTTCCCGATATTTCTCGCCTACGGGCGCACGCTCCCCACGGCAATGGATGACCACTGGCAACTTTAATTTCTTAGCTAATTCTAATTGATAGATAAAACCTTCTTTTTGAAACTCTTTTTGTTCATCTGCTATAGGCGCTCCGTCATGTGAATGATATTCCAATCCAATTTCTCCGATAGCCACCACTTTTTCCGCGCGCGCCAGTTCTTCCAACTTTTGCTTATGCTCTTCATTCCACGCTCCATGCTGCATAAAATATTCCGGATGCAACCCCACCACGGCAAAAATATTGTCATGGTTCTTAGCCACCTCCACCGCCCGCGCACTCGATCCTAGCCCCGCCCCAATAGTCACGATTTTTTCCACGCCGCTACTAAAAGCCCGTCCAATCATTTCTTCGCGGTCGGCGTCAAATTGGTGGTCATCAATGTGGGCATGGGTGTCAATCATGGAAATTCTGTCATTGCGAGGGAGTTTTGTACTCAAAACGACCGCGGCAATCTCGTTATTTAATTCACTAGATTTAATGTTTAGTAAAAACCCGTCATTAGTAAGCTTGTCATCATGAGCGAAGTCCGTACTCGGACGCAGCCGAAGGATCTACTTTGCATTACCACAAGTTTTACCCTTATAGGATAACCACTGGAAACACAAAGCAGATTCTTCGACTTCGCTACGCTTCGCTCAGAATGACAAATGCATGTAAGCTACTTTTGTCATTTTTTGCCTTAAATTAAGCAATATTCACTATATAAATTTAATGAAGATTGACAAATGTTATCAGATAATACATACTACTATATTCTTTAAAAACAAGGCGATTTAACAAAAAACATCAACTAAGAGGTAATCTTATGCAACAATGGGAATATAAAATTGTACAAAGTATACAAAAAACCAATGAAGGAACTCAGGATATTCTAAACATCCTCGGAAAAAAAGGTTGGGAATTGGTCGGCTTCGACAATAGCCACCTGCATGAAAGATCATTCTACTTCAAGCGTCTAATAGCGCCAAGTAGTGGAAAAAGCTGGTTGGGTATTGGTTGAAATATTCCTTAACCATACAATTCGAGTCGTTGCGCGACATTACGCAACGACTTTTTTTATTTTATCCTCTGGAACAACGGCTCAACTTTTTTCGTTTCCAGAGCTGTTTTTATTTTTGCAGCAGTGTCTGGCATGAAAGGCACGAGCAATTCAGAAATCAAACTCAAGTCATCCAATAATTTCTGCATTACCTTTTCAAATTCCGCCTGATTATTTTTCACCAATTCCCACGGCTTCTTCTCCCCGATAAATTTATTATCCTCGTCGATTATTTTCCAGATATGTTCCAGTGCCTTACCCAACTCCAACTTTTCAATCAGCTCGCCAAAGGTCGAACCTTTGGAATCCAAAGGTTCGACCTTTGGCTCATGCGCAATATTTTCAGCCAACGTAATCACTCGCGACAAAAGATTTCCCAACCCATTCGCCAAATCGGCGTTATATTTTTCCGTCATTTTTTCCCAAGTGATATCGAAGTCTTCACCAAAACTAGCTCCAGACAAAAGTAAATAACGCGTCGCGTCCACGCCAAACTTTTCCACCATTTCCAATGGCGAGATGACATTACCGATAGACTTGCTCATTTTTTGCCCGTCCACCGTAATGAAACCATTCACAAAAACTTGTTTGGAGTTTGGTACTTTGGCCGACAGAAGCATCGCCTGCCACATGGCCGATTGTTGGCGCAGATTATCCTTGCCGCACACTTGCACACCTGGCCAAAATTTTTCAAAATTGCCTTTTTCATCAGGCCAGCCAAGCGCGGAAATGTAATTGACCAATGCATCAAACCAGACATACATCACATGTTCTTCGTCCCCTGGCACTTGTATGCCCCATGACATTTTACTTTTGAGCCGCGAGATACTGAAATCCTCCAGTCCTCGCTCGACAAAACTTTTGATTTCATTGAATCTTTTCTTTGGCAGAACAAACTCTGGATTTTTTTCATACAGTGCCAGAAGTTTTTCTTGATAGGCGCTAAACTTGAAAAAATAATTCTCCTCTTCGATCAGCTCCAGCTCCGCATTCGGATGGAGCGGACAGCGACCATCCACCAGTTCCGACTCGGTTTTTTCCAATTCGCACCCTACGCAATATTTCACGCTATAATTTTTTTTGTAGATATCACCATTTTCTTCACACCGCCGCCAAAATTCTTGCGCCGCTTCAATGTGATGCGCATCAGTCGTACGGATGAAATTGTTATAACTCAAGTTCAAGGCTGATTTTAATTTATCAAACTCCGGCGCTTTTTGATCGCAATAGACTTGTGGATCGATTCCCAACTCCTCGGCTTTTTTCAAAATCTTAAGTCCGTGCTCGTCAACACCCGTATTGAAAAACACTTCCTCGCCTTTTTCACGATGATACCGCGCCAACACATCCGCCTCCACAATTTCCTTGGCAAATCCAATATGCGGATCAGCGTTCACGTAGGGCAGGGTTGTGGTTATATAAAAATTTTTCTGTTTCATAGTTTTTTAATACGCAATTATCACAATCTCCCCTTTCACTTTTCCCGGATTTTTTTCAAAATATTCCAGCACATCCCCAACCGACCCTCGCACAATTTCTTCAAACATCTTGGTCAGCTCCCGTCCCAGAATGACATTCTTTTCTGGTGCCAAAGTTTTCAGCAGTTCCAAATTTTTCATCAGGCGATGTGGCGATTCCAGATAGATAACGGGAAAATTGAAAGCTGTCACTTCTTTGAAAAAAGTTTCGCGGCCTTTTTTGTGTGGCGGAAAACCCAAAAAGACAAAGCGGGTCAGATCAAGGCCGGCCACACTGATGAGAGTCGTAAGTGACGAAGCGCCCGGCACTGGAATGGCCACAACCCCTTCGCGCACTGCCGCCGCCACCAATTGATTGCCCGGGTCTGAAATCCCAGGCGTCCCGGCGTCCGTAATGAGTGCCACATTTTTGCCGCTCGTAAGTTCTGCAATGATTCTTTCCGTTTTCGGCACCGGCTTGCTCGCTCCCCCACTGCGAATATTTTGATAGAAAGACATCGTGGCGGTTTTTATGCCATAATGATCCAAAAGTTTCCGGCTGGTCCTGGTGTCTTCGCACACAATCAAATCAACCTTATTAAGGATTTCCACCGCTCGATAGGTAATGTCACTGAGATTGCCGATTGGAGTCGCGACGATATAGAGTGTGCCTGTATCCATATAAATTATTTTTCTTCTCGTTCCATTAAGTCTGCAATGAAAAGACTGATTGCCGTGGCAGTCGGCACAGCAATGATCGCCCCCAGCACTCCGGCCAGTTTAAAGCCGATTAGGATAGCCGAGATGGTCGCGACCGGATTTAGGCCCAAGGCTTTTTTCATAATCTGCGGCACAATGACATTGGTTTCAAATTGTTGCGCCACTAGATAAACCAAGAAAGCCAGAAAGCCTTTGACCGGAGAGACTAGAAAGCCGATGATGATGCCGGGAATGGCCGAAGCAATCGGACCGACATACGGCACCGCTTCCAAAATTCCGGCCAAAAAGGCTAAGACCAGTGCATACGGCATACCAATCAAAGTAAGGCCGATGTAGTCCAAGATGAAAATAATAATCATCAACATCAATTGCCCGGCCATCCAACGGCCAATCTTGCTTTCAATTCGAGTAGTCAGACTGGCGGCATATTTTTTGTGCGGTTCGGGCGTCAGAGAAACGATGAATTTTTTGATGCCGTCCTCTTCGACTGACATATAGAAAGCCATGGAAAGCACTACGATAAATGACAACGCACTCGAGAAAACTCCCACGGTCGTGGAAAAAATACTGCGCGGAATGTTGCCCACCGCGTTGCCGATTTCATTGACCATCCGACTCACTCCAATGTCGATATGCTGGCCTTGCAAGAGCGTGCCGAAATTATTCAGAGAATTCTCCGCGCCGGCATAATATTGATTAAGATTGCCGGAGAATTCGTGCAGCTGTTTAGTCATCGGGGGGATAAGAAATGAAACTGCTAAAGAAATCAAGGCCAATAGAACTATATAGATGATCAGAGTTCCAATGGGCCGTGGGATTCTTTTCTTTTGCATGAAATCTACAGCCGGATCAATGGCCGCCACAATAATGACCGCGATGAAAAGCAGCATCACGATATCGCGCACCATATACAAAAACACTATGGACAACAGGATTAAAATAGTTTTGAAAATGGTGGCCGTGGAAATTTCAATTTTTCTAATTTCATTCATAATCTCATTCTAAGCCCTAATTAAAGCTTAAGCAAACCCCTTAATTCTTTCGTAACTTTATGCGGTCCGATCAGCGCCAGGTTGAGCTTTTCGTCCTTGAAAACATTCTTGGCCACCCGCAAGATATCTCTCACGGTGACCGCGTCAATAAATTTGAATTTTTCTTCTACTGTCATGATTTTTTCTCGCTCCACTTCTTGCCCCGCGAAAAACATAGCCACCGCATCCGATGCCTCCATCCCCATCACGGTTTTTCCTTTGATATAGTCCTTGGCTTTTTTGAGTTCTTTTTCGCTCACCTCTTCTCTGGCAATTTTCGCGTATTCTTCCAGGATAGTCTTCAAAGCCAATTTCAAATTTTTATGTTCCACCCCGGCTTGCGTCGCGATATACCCCGCGTCCTCGTACGCTTCCACCGCAGTCCGAACATAGTAGGCCAAGCCCCGCTTCTCTCGCACTTCGATGAAGAGCCGGCTCGACATCCCGCCGCCCAGAATTGTGGAAAGCAAAGAGAGAACATAGCGATCCTTGTGATCCCTATTCAAGGCGCGCAGCCCCAAGACAAAATGGGTCTGGTCGGTTTTCTTGAATTGGATCTTGAGTGCTGGAGTTTTCTGCACCTCTTTCACTTTGACGATTTTCGTGTCTTTCTTTTTTTCCATGCCGGAAAAACTTTTCTCGAGCTGCGCCAAAACTTTTTTCTCATCCAATTTCCCAGCCACGCAAATCACCGTGTCGTTGGCCATATAGTGGCGGCGGATATAGTTCAGAAAATCTTTTCGCTTGAAAGATGCCACGGTTTTTTTGGTGCCGGCAATGTCGCGCCCGAGCGGCATACCAGGATAAAGCAACTGCTCAAAAACATTTTCCACATTGCGCATCGGCATATCTTCATACATATTGATCTCTTGGATGATGGTGCCGTTTTCTTTTTTAATCTCCGCTTCTTCGAATTTGGAATTGAGATAGATGTCGGAAATTATGTCAATTATAACCTGCGCGTGCCGGGCGTCCGCCTTGGCATAATAGGCAGTCGTGTCTTTGGAAGTGAACGCATTGAAATCGCCGCCGATCTCATCCATCTCCGTGGCAATGTCGAGCGTGGTCGGCCGTTTCTCGGTGCCTTTGAACAACATATGTTCAATGAAATGCGACAGCCCTGCTTCTTTGTCAGTTTCAAACCGACTACCCACCCCGATCGCCGCCACGATCGTCACCGTCTGCGTGCCCTTCATCGGAGCGGTAATGATGCGTAAACCATTTTTTAATGTTGTTTTTTTATAGTTCATAGATTTTATTTTTTCTTATTTCGATTTATTCTTATTAATCCGCCAAAAGGGATGACTTCCATGCCTTTCTTTTCCAGTTCATCTAAAATTAAATTCATACCCAATGAATCGCTCGATATATGTCCGGCCACCACGACATTGATATGCGCCGCTTCCGCCGCTTTCCGATGCTCTTCACTTTGATGCATACTGATGATTGTCCCCACCCCGAAGTTGGCCATAACTTGATAAATTTCTTTGGATCCTTCTGTTCCGCCCGTAAATTCAGAAACGATTATTTTCCCTGTTCGATTTTTCTCCGCTCCGGAAAAAATCATTGGACCGCTAGCTTGTTTTTTCGCCTCTTGATATTCCGGAATTTCAATAAGGATTTTTAAAATATCCTTGACATATCTAGGTTGAGCTTCTTCAATTTTTCGCGAAACAAACTGAGCGGCGCAGTTATCTCCCGGCGTATGAGCGTTCATTAGATTTATTTTTAGCGCCTTGGCCGCATCCACCACCGCATAATGATTGCTCGGATTGATGCCCCGTGCCACTTCCGATATTCTTTTATGGATCAGCTTTTCCGCCACATTCACCGGCACGCCTAATTTTTCCATCTGATCAATTTGGTAATTCATCACATCGTCGAGGCCTGCCAGAGCCAACCCGACCGGATGATGATTGAAAACCAAGTCCACCCCTAACTCTTTGGCAATCAAAAGTCCGCCCTGAGTTATATCAATGCTAGCGACTATTTTTCGAATTTCCTTTTTTCCTCCGGCAAAATTTATCCTAGAATCGGAATAAGGATTAGTCAGTTTTTCTTGGTCAAAATATTTCTTTTCATCTTTCGGAAGATTTTCATATTCTTCTTTTTTTTCTTTCAAATATTCCGCGATTTCCTTTCTTGTCCGAAAATCATTTTTTATCCCAAGTTCGATGGCTAGTTTGTATATTTCTTGAATATTCATATAGTTTATATAAAATTATTATTTTTTATTTCATAGAGAAAGAGACGTCGTCTCTTTCTCTATTTCCAGCCTCCCGTCAATCCTTGCCATTTGTCAGCTCTTCGCCGATTTCCGGATGGTTTTCCTGCAAATCGTCATATGCCTTTGACAACCTGTCCCTTATTCTACGAATGTCAGGATCACCTGCTTGATGCATAAGGATACGGTTAATTGTTCTGAGGGCAGCCACAACACCGCTTTCGCATTGTTTTACTATCCCGGCACCGCCCTCCGATGCTGTAATTTCCGGTCGGTCTTCCATATCTTGGAATTCCCGCTCCAAATTTGGATCATTCTCGACTCCACCAGAAGCCCCTTCACCACATGCCATTTCTTCCAATGCTTCCAGACTATCTTCTCCGGGTTTGACATAACGCATAACTTACCTCCTCATGGCAACTTTAAACATCTTTTGAGAATTATGATAAATTCTCTCTCAAATAACTTTCTAACTTCCCTATCTTAACCCGTTCTTGTTTCATGCTATCACGTTCTCGCACGGTCACCGATTGATCATTCAGCGTTTCAAAATCGACTGTCACGCAGAACGGTGTGCCGATTTCATCTTGGCGGCGGTAGCGCTTGCCAATCGATTGTGTTTCGTCATATTCGGCCATAAAATTCTCACGTAATTTTTCATAAATTTCTCTGGCTGGCTTGGATAATTCTTCTTTTTTGGAAAGTGGCAAAATCGCTACTTTGATCGGCGCCAGACGTTTGTCTAATTTCAAAACCACTCGCGTGTCCTCGCCCACTGTTTCTTCTTGGTAGGCTTGGTCGAGGAACATCAGCACCAAACGATTCAGACCCACGGAAGTTTCCATGATGTGTGGGATGAATCTTTCGCCAGATTTTTCGTCGAAATAGCTCAGGTCCACGCCGGAAAACTTGGCATGCTGAGACAGATCCCAATCACCGCGCGCATGCACGCCTTCCACCTCTTTGAAGCCGCCGAGAGTTTTGAAATTATATTCCACGTCAAACGCCTCCGAAGCATAATGCGCCAATTTTTCGTGCTTATACCAGCGAATTTCATTTTCGGCAATGCCGTATTCTAAGTACCATTGCCAGCGCGTTTTCTTCCAATCTTCATATTTATCTTTCATCATGCTCGGATGCAAGAAATATTGCATTTCCATCTGCTCAAATTCGCGCGTGCGGAAAATGAATTGGCGCGCCACGATTTCATTCCGGAAAGCTTTGCCGACTTGCGCGATGCCGAATGGCAATTTCACATGCAGTGAATCGACGGTATTTTTGTATTCCAAATAAATGCCGCCACAAGTTTCCGGCCGCAGATAGACCACATTTTCTTCTTTCAGTTCGTCCGTTGGCGAACCGATATTGGATTTGACCATGAGAGAGAAAATCTTGGCTTCCGTCAGATCGGTCGAACCGCAATTGGGACATTTCAATTTTTTCTCCGCGCGCAATTTGTCCAAGTGTGCATTTAGTTCTTCCAAAGGTGCTTTATCAGCGTTGATACCAAATTCTTCCAAAATATGATCGGCCCGGAAACGTGACTTACATTTTTTGCAATCCGCCTGCGGATCGTTGAACCCGCCCACGTGTCCCGAGGCCACCCAAGTTTTCGGATGCATGAAAATGGCGCTATCCAATCCTACGACATCCGAGCGTAACTGCACCATGTGGCGGAGCCACGCATCACGAATATTATTTTTGAGCAGTGTGCCATAATGACCGTAATCATAAATGGCCTGCATCCCGCCATAAATTTCACTGCTCGGAAAAACAAACCCCCGCCTTTTGCACAGCGATGTCATTTTCTCCATCATGGATTGTTCATTATTGTTTTTTTCACTCATATTGTTTTGGTATTTTTAAAAAATTATCTTTTCTAATTCGTATATTCGTACCAATTCGTAATTCGTAGAGAGAAACAAAAAGCCCGTCCAGAACATACAAAAAAATCGCATGTTCAGGACGAGCTTCGATGTAAGTAATTAATCACTTACATCAAGTCCGCGGTTCCACCTGATTTCCCCGACTAAATGTCGAGACTCTTTTTAAATTTTCCTCCGGGAGCCAAACCCCAGAAGTATCTTTATCCTATCCCTAAAAGCTGAAAAAGTCAAACAAGATTGGCTCTATACTTAAACGATGTAGTGATTTGTCATTCTGAGCGGAGCGTAGCGAAGTCGAAGAATCTGCCTGGTGTAGCTGCTAATTTTACTATAAATCACAAAACAAGAATTATCACAAAGCAGATTCTTCGACTGCGTTCCTCGCCTTATCGGCGACTCACTCCGCTCAGGATGACAAAAAGATTGCCTTTTCCCCGCCTTCCTTTATACTGGAATAAAATAAACAAACTTATGGAAAAATACGAAGTCATCATCATCGGGGCGGGACCAGCGGGACTCAATGCCGCCAAAATTTTGGGCGAGGCGGGAAAAAGCGTGCTTATTTTGGAAAAAAACGCTGAAATCGGACCCAAAATCTGCGCCGGCGGCCTCACACGGAAAAGCATCCAGTATCTCAATTTGCCTGAGAGTATAATTGACTACAAATACAATGAAATTTTTTTCAACTCCCCTCGCGTCAGGACGCGCATCAATTTTGGGGAAACTTTTTTCTACACCATCGACCGGAAAAATTTAGGGGCTTGGCAACTCCAAAAACTGGGGCACAATGTCACTGTGCGCACCTCATCCCATGTTGGCAAAATTGAAAAAGATTATCTGATCATTAATGATCAAGAAAAAATTGGCTTTGAATTTCTCATCGGCGCGGACGGATCCAACTCAGTCGTGCGCCGGTTTCTCAAGATCAAAACGAGATTGGCCGGCGTGGCTGTGCAATACAAGCTTCCCCTGGGAGACTTTCCTGATTTTGAAATTTTTCTCAATTCCAAATTTTTCAGTTCTTGGTATTCCTGGATATTTCCGCACCGTGACCACATCTCCATCGGATATGGCTATCCTCAAAAAGTTTTTTCACCTCTCATTGCCCAAAAAAAATTCGAAGCCTGGGCCAAAGAAAGAAATATCAGTCTTGAAAACGTACCCCGTGAAGTTTTCCTCATCAATTGCGATTATCGCGGCTGGAAATTCGGAAACATCTTTCTCGCAGGCGACGCGGCGGGACTGGCCGATGGTTTCACCGGCGAAGGCATCTATCAAGCACTAGTTTCAGGTGAAGACATCGCCAAAACTATTCTTGACCCGCGCCACAAAGCCCGAAAAATTCATGCCGCTCTGCGCGACAAATACTTGCACGAAGCCATGCTGGTCGTCGTCATTATTCTTTGGCCCGTAAGAAATATTTTATTCAATTTTATCACTTGGGCTGTGGGCAAAAGAATAATCGGCCGGACCTTGATCCGGATCTTAACTTAAAAGAAGTTACTTTACTTTCCTCCGCAGAAGCACACCTTTCGGTAAAACCAAGTCAAACTGCACAAAAAATCGGTTGGCGTGTCCGCCATGGATTTCAGTTACTTTTTCAAGTTTGTAGTTTAAGATTTTTTTAATTTTGACTTTCACGTTTTCTTTGGGTGTCACCGCCTCGATGACGTCCCGCGCATACATTTCATTGTGCGCAAAAATTATATTAAAAATTTCTTTGCCAATTTTTTTCTTGCCTTCCACCACGCCGGAAAACTTCCACGGCGTCTCGCTCAATTTTCCTGAAAAATTATGCTCCGGTTCCGCCCCCAAAAGAAAGCCGTTGGTATAGCCTCGATTCACTAGCGTGTCCAGTTCTTTCTGCTGTGCTCTGATTACTAAATTTAAACTTTTTTTCCCAATAGCGGCTATAATTTTGCGATAAGCCCGCGTGACCACTGAGACATAATAGACACTCTTAGCCCGCCCTTCGATCTTGAAACTCGTCACACCTGCCTCTGCCAAATCGGCAATATGCGCGGCCAGGTTCAAATCTCGACTATTGAAAAAATATGTCCCGTGTCGATCCTCTTCCAAATCCATCTCAAATTTTTCTTGATTATCTACAACGCTCATCGCCAATACTTCGTCTAAATTATTTTTTGAATTTGAAATTTGAACTTTGGAATTTATTTGACATTTGTCATTTGTAATTTGTAATTTTGGGCGATACGCCCATCGGCACGGCTGCGTGCAATCCCCCAGATTCGCGCTTTTCCCACTCATCCATTTGGACAAGATGCACCGCCCGGAATAACTCATGCACATCGCCCCGTGGATAAAATATTCCAATTCCATTTTTGGCACGGATGCCCTAATCTCGCGAATTTCTTCCAGGGTCACTTCGCGCGCCAGCACAATTCTTTTCACTCCGATCTGCTGCCAAAATTTCACCGCCTCAACATTAGTAGCGTTGGCCTGCGTAGACAGATGCATGTCCACCTTGGGCAGATATTTCTTCACTAAATTGATGATGCCCGGATCGCTCACGATCACGCCGTCAATTGATAATGTTTTCAAAAATTTCAAATGCGCCGTGATTTTTTCTAAATGAAAATTATGAGCATAAATGTTCAGCGTAATATAAATTTTTTTTCCATGCTTATGTGCATAGTCCGCCGCTTCGCACAGCGTACTTTCCGTAAAATTATTAATGCGCACCCGCAAAGAAAAATCCGGCACGCCGGCATAGACAGCGTCCGCGCCATAGGCAATGGCGTATTTTAACTTCTCCAAATTGCCTGCCGGCGCCAGCAATTCTAAGTTTCCAGAATTCTTCTTCTTCTTATCTAGCTCTAGCATAGTTTATAGCGTTTTTAATTCTTCCATCAGCTCCACATAGAATCTCAAATTATGAATTGCGGCCAGTCTCATCCCGAGCGGGTCGCGAGACTTGAAAAGATGATGCACATAAGCCCGTGTGTGATTTCGACATAGGTCGCAATCACATTGCGCGTCAATCTTGGAAAAATCCTCCGCAAATTTCCCATTATTCATATTGATTGTTTCATAGAATCCCCCCGCGCCGTGTCTTTCCCTCTCCCCTTTACTAAGGGGAGAGTTGGAGAGGGGTTGGGGAGGGCTGGGGAGGGGTTGCTGACCTCGAATCCGCAGAAATATTCTTCCGTGCCGGCCTTCGCGCGTCGGTATGACACAATCAAACATATCCCAGCCCATCAAATAGCATCTGACAATATCTTCCGGCGTACCCACTCCGAGAGCGAAGCGCAAAGCTTTTTCAGGAATGAAACTAGCTGTGGCCCGCAAGATTTCTTCCAAAAAAACGCCTTTTTCATTCACATGTCGGGCACCAAAACCAAAACCATCCCAATCTCTTCCCACTTTTTTGCCCACTTCAATCAGACCCTCAACACATCTTTGGCGCAGATCCACATATTCCCCGCCTTGTACCACGGCGAAAATGAGCGGCCGATTGCCTGCGGTAATTTTTCTTTTTTTGATTTGTTTTTCATATTCAACGAGGCACCGCTCCGCCCAAAAAATGGTCCGTTCGACCGCGGCCGCAATCCGCGCTTTGGAATAATTGTTCGGTGGCGGATCATCAAAGCACACCATCATATCCACGCCCAAATCAAATTGGATTTGGATGGATTTTTCCGGAGTAATAATATGCTTTTCTCCGCTGGTCGGCGAACGGAAAACAACTTCGTTGTCGGTAATTTTCCCCATCTTAGGACTTTTATGGATCAAAGAAAAAACTTGATAGCCCCCGCTATCGGACAACAAAGGCTTATCATAATTCATGAACTTATGGATGCCCCCGGCTTTCTTAACAATTTCCATCCCAGGACTAAGAAAGAGATGATAAGTGTTGACCACCATCGGTACAATCCCCGTTCTTGCAATATCCTCATTATTGAGAAATTTCACAAAACCCCGCGTGGCATCCGGCATAAAAAACGGAGTCTTGATTTCTCCGTTTTTGGTCGTAACTATTCCAGTTCTGGCTTGATTTTTTTTCTCGAATATCTTAAACATTTTCCATAACTAGACTTAATTTGAAACTCTATCCCCGCCCACGTCCACGAGCGTCTTATCTTCGAAAAGATTGATCGTTTTCGCGTCATTTGTGATTGTCAGATTCTCACCCGAGAAAAGATCTTTGGCATTCAAAGTCGATATTCCTAAAAGTCCGACTGATTGTTCGAATTGATCCGGTGAGGGTTTGATCCTGACCTGGAAAGCCACCTCCGGTGCGCCGTTCAACACACCCTCCCCCGCATCCATCTTGCCAATATTCCAGCTGATAGAATTGGTTCTTTCGTTATAGTTTAGGCGCGCATCAGCTGGGAAAATTTTGCCGGTCATAACAGTATTGGTCGGGATATTGGCCGTGACCGTGACATTATTTATATCATTGGAAACATTCATGGCCTTCCAGTGTAACGTATAAGTGGTTTCCTGTCCAACCCGGGGCGGAATCGGTCCGGCATTAGGAATCTGCGCATCGTGATAAAAGCCTTTCGTCTCCAAAATTATCTTACTGTTAAGTTTCATGTCCAGCTTATTACTGGAAATTATTTTATTCGCTGAAATGGGTGTTGGCACATCCGGGCTATCAATAGCAGCCAAACTGGTAATCACAAAATTTTTCTTAATATCGCCATCCAATGGAATATTCCCTTTCACTTTGATGGAAAAATTAAACTCTCCACTGACTCCCGGATTTAGACTTTTAAACGCCGGCACATCAGGAGCTTTCCAGGTAATCAGCTTCTTCGCTTCGTCAAAGCTCCCATTTTTTATTTGCAACGTAGCATAATCTAAAACAGGACTATCTAGTTTTTCCGTCACAATCACATCGCGCAACCCAATATTGCCATTATTTTTGTAGATCACGTTGAAGCTTAAATATTCTCCCGCGCTAGCACTCCGCTGCTGAGTTCCGTTAACTGTCTGAAACACAGCCAATGGAGAAGCCACAATGCGCGTGTCCACAGTTTCATTGTTGTAACTCACAAATTCTCCCTTATCCACCACGCCGATGGAAATTTTGGCCGCGCGATTTATCCCATCGCCTCCCGCTAACTCACCTCTGATGACCACCTTCCCCGAGCCGCCCGGCTTTAAGCTGCCGATTGTCCAAGCAGTGTTCACACCCTCCTGACTGGCCGGATCAGAAGACACAAATTTGAAACCTTCCGGATACTGCACCTTGATCTGCAGATTGGCCAGCTCTTCGTTGCCATCATTGCGGTAGTTGATGACATAATCCAAGGCGTTGCCACTGACCAGGTCCTGCGGTCCCTCAACTTCGAAAGTAATCGGAGCGGAAATCACATTCACGCCAAGTTGAGCCGCAGTTTCAAAGTTTCCGAAAAAAAAGGCTGGCTGATAGACTAAGCTCGTCTTCAGATAAATCAAAGCGCCCTTAGGACTGTAGGCCTTGCCGCTGAAAAAAATCTTGCCGGAAGAACGCAAAGCCACTGTGCCAAGGGTGTATGTGCCAGAAGTCCGACTATCTTCTTTGAAATTTTCACTCGGTTCTGGACGGAACTCTTCCGGGTAGGCAATCTTAATGGCAGCATTTTTCATCCCGATCCAATTATTATTTTTGTAATCAATCTCGTATGTGACTGTTTGCCCACTTTCCACCTGTTCCGCCCCACCGATCGCAACAAACGCGTTTTTGCTATTAAAGGCCCCTTGCTGCACTAAAAAACCGATAGCTAACACCAGGATGATGGCCAGGATAACTAATAATATAACCAGCCCGGCGGCGACTTCTCGCTTTTCCGATTTAGCCAAGCCTACCTGATCTTTCACCCATAAATCTTCCTTGATGGGAATATTTTTCCCCATTTCAGTGGCACTGGGATTATATTCACTAACCGCATGCTGCGAAAGATTTTCCGGTGTATCTTTTTTATAGAGTTTGTCTTCGATATTGAAAAGAGACATACTTTTTTTATTTTTGAATTTTTATTTCCTGCCATTATTATATCTAATTTTCCGCTGATAATCAAACGCTTCTTGCTTCTTTTTTCCCTGCTACCCCGCGATCCATTTGATGGCTTCTGACGCCACCAATTTCAGATTGCTCAGTTTTTTTTCTTCCGCCTTTATCTTGCCCAGATTTTCAATTTTGTTTTCCAAAAATAGCCGGATGAATTTCACCGCTTCGTCCGTGATTTTCACCCGTTTTCCTCCGCGTGCCGCACAAGCCGCGCACACTGTGCCGCCGCGCTCGCTCTCAAAAAAATTCTCCCCGGGCTTGAGCATCGCGCCACAAGCCACGCATTTGCTCATTTCTAAACCATATCCCAAAAGATGGAGCAGTTTAAAAATAAAACCGTACGTGAAAATGTCCGTCTTGGTTGCATCTTCCACTTCGGCCGCGTCAATGGCTCGCAAATAGCCAAGAAGCAATTCAAAGATGCGCTCATCCTTCTCTTCCTGCGTCACCAAACGATCGAAAATTCCCAAAACCCAAAAAACTTTTTCCATGGTATGAATTTTCTCTTTGATGGAAGCAAAAAAATCCACGGGAATCACTCCGGTGATCCTGCCTTTTCCGCGCGCGCGCGCCACAAAAACTTCAGAGTGCGCCAACGTCTCCAAATTGCCCGCCAATTTCGCCTGAGGTTTTCGCACTCCATGCGCCGGAAGTCGGATCTTGCCTGCTTCCCTGGTGTAAAGCACATAAATGCGATCAGTTTCGGCGACATCATATTTGCCTAAAACAATAGCTTGATATTTATAATCCACTTTTTTGAAAAATATTATACACTTCCCTACTCGCACTATTCATATTCTATCGTAAATCGGAAAAATATAAAAATAAAAGCCCAGGGGAGAAAAACCTTCTCTCCCTGGGCCAAGCTATCCTACATCATTACTGATGCGTCGATAACATTTCTGGACGATAGAATTAAATATCTGTCTGGGAAGCGGCTTTGGCAATGGATAAATCCGCTCCAAAATTTCCTCGTAATTTTCAGCTCTATTGGAAAGCTCGTCCATGAATTTAAGAAGATTGCCTGAAACAACAATTATTTCAGTATCTCCCACGCCACTTCCCAGAATAGAAAGGATGACATCTATCCCATTTTTTATGGGCATTTCGAAGTCCGTTACAAACAGGTCGAAAGTTTGACCTCGTAACAAGTCAATCGCTTCTTGCCCATTCGTTGCTTCTTCTATTTCACAGTGAGCTATGCGCTCCAAGAAATGCCTTAACAACTTCCTATTTAACTCCTCGTCACCCGCTAAAAGAACTTTCATGACCACATTCTTTTTCATGCAATACCCCTCCCTTGATCATTTTTTCCTATATTTAGAACTTCTCCTCTCTCTCAAGCCATGATTATGCATTTAAGCACATCCGCCAAAATTTGTCAATAAAACCGGATTTTTGGCCGGTTTTTATCACTTAAATAAATTCGATTATAAATTTTCTAAGCTGCTGACAAAGCTTCTTTCTTGGTTTTTTTATCCTCCAAAATTACCCAAATCTTATCCAAAGCTATGGCTAAAAAGGCGGCGGCGGCAAAAGCGAGGGAAAGCATAATGAACATCATCGCCGCTAGAAAACCTTGATTGATTATTTCCATCCTAAAAGAACTAGCTTGTTCCGGCTCCACACTTTTAGCTGACAAAACTTGCGGAACAGTTTTACCCGCATCTTTTATCAACTCAGGATTTGGCAAAGGCGCAAATTTTTTCCCGTCGGCCGGCACGCCGGCAAAAGTCGTACCGAATTCTTGCACAGCAACGATAGAAAGCTGTCCGTCAGTTTCCGCTGTCCCAACCGCTACGCCGATTTCCTGATAGTTAGGTTCCAAGATATTTTTACGATGGGTCGGGCTGGCCATCCAAGCCGCTTGTTCGCCTTCTGCTGTCTTAAAATTAATGGCCAGATTCTCACCGGCATAATGATAGTTGTAATCTTCCTTCTGAAACCAATACCACGGATTAATGCCAGCGGGTGAAGTGTGTGCAAAATACTTATTGGCAATCATATCGTTCAGTTTATCCTGCGCCACCTGATTAAGCTTATCATTAACAACTAATTCATTTGTGCCTTGCGCCGAGCGCGCCATATTTACATATTTTATAATATTGTCCGACGTAATTTCACTGGCTTGCACTTGCGTCGTCAAAAACACAAAAACCACGGCGACAGCGATAGGATGGACGATATATTTGGTTTTTAGCGCTTGTTTAGACATTTTTGTTTTAAGCTGTAAAAAAATAAAAACGGGGCATAAACCCGTATTTTTTGGCCTACTTTGGCCACTTACAACCTAATTATAGCATACTTTTCGCTCTAGCGCAAGTGTTTCAGCCTTTCACTTGATAAGTAACACTCGATTATATTTCTTAAATAAAAACAGGGGTCGCTAATCACATTGATAAAAGCGACCCCACCCCTTCGGATTTAGAAATAGTCCTCTTCACAAAGGATTGATCTCTCCTCCATCTTCACAGGCTCAGAAAAATTTCTTGAGCAACCATCGCAAACGAAAATAAAATCACGGTGATTGCGCCGACAAGTGACCAAGTTGGCACCGGTGGTTCTCTTGCAGACCTGACATTCACCGGAAAAGAGTGCCACAATCCAACCCCGAAAAGAAAATTTCTTTCTTCTTTCTTTAGTCATACCTTTCCCCCCCTTAAAGATTCTGCGGTTGCCATGCCAACACCGCTAAAAAAGAAAATTATTTGAACAGCGACAAACAGCCTCGCGATAATTTCTACAAGAACTTTTAGGTCAAAGCAACAGCCTAAAATAACCGCAGAAATTATCCCACCCAAAAACACTAACAACGTGCGAGTTTTCAATGTTGCGTCCTCCTTATTTCTTTTTGATAGCAACACTAACCTTCTCCCCGTCCAGCTCAAAAACTTTCTCTAAATCAGCCACTAGCGCTGATTCGCTTTTCAAAAGAACATTATTCGCCAAAGTTTCTTTGGCGATTAAGCTTCCAAAACTATCAAAAACCTCTTTTAAGCCATCATACCACACCTCAATTCGGTTATCCACTTCGTAGCCGGCATCTTTTCTCATCTGTTGAATATGACGAATGATTTCCCGCGCAGCCCCTTCAAGCTTCAGTTCGGGAGTGATTTCTGTATCAATCATAACTGTTTCAGTTTTCGTTCCAAGCTCCGCGCCTTTAACATTAAGTTCTTCTATGAGAATACTGCTCCATTCAATCTTATTAATAGTTTCATTAAAAACATCGGCGTATTTTTGTCCAAGAATAACCCTTTTCAATGGCTGACGAACCTTAATTCCGTTTTTAGCCCGATCTTGTAAGCCAAGAGTTATAATTTCACGAAGATCTTGCATATTTTTATTCACTTTCTCATCAATCAATTTTTCATCTGCCGCCGGAAAATCTTGCAGATGCACAGACGCAACTTCCCCCTCCCCTGTACTCAGGGGATGTGTCCCGAAGGGGCGGAGGGGTTCTGAAACGCCACTCGTCAAATTTCTCCAAATTTCTTCCGCGATAAATGGCGTGAACGGTGCCATAACTTTGGAAAGTTCTACCAAAACATAATACAAAGTCTGATAAGCTTCATTCTTGTCGCCATCGTTTTCACTTTTCCAAAAGCGTTTACGCGAACGGCGAATGTACCAGTTGGAAAGATTATCGATAAACTTCGGCAAGAGGCGCGCCGCTTTATGCAATTCATAGTTTTCCATGTGCCCATTGAAATCTTTAATCAGCATATGTAGTTCTGAAACCATCCAGCGGTCCAAAAGACCATTCAGTTTTTTTGGATCAAAGTTTTTGTCCGCTTCGAATTTGTCGATGTCCGCGTAAAGCACGAAGAATGAATAGGAATTCCAGAGCATGCGCATCATTCCTCGCGTGATTTCACCCACCTCACTTTCCATGAAATTCATATTTTGCGCAGCCACCACCGGCGAGCTCATCAGATAGTGCCGCACGCTGTCCGCCCCATATTTTTCAAACATTTCCATTGGATCCGGATAATTTTGTAGCTTCTTACTCATCTTCTTGCCATCTTCAGCGAGAACAATCCCATTCACAATAACATTCTGAAAAGCCTCTTGCTCTTTCACGCCACTGGCAATAACATGCAAATAATAGAACCAGGCCCGGGTTTGATCCACACCTTCCGCAATGAAATTGGCGGGAAAAGTTTTGTCGAAGCGTTCTTTATTTTCAAACGGATAATGTTTTTGAGCGTATGGCATTGAGCCACTGTCAAACCAAGTGTCGAGTACATCCGGCACGCGCTTCATTTTCTTCTGACACTTTTCGCAAGGAAATGTAACTTTGTCGACGATGTGTTTGTGCAAATCATCAATTTTCTCGCCGCTCAATTTTTCCAATTCCGCCACACTACCAAAAACTTTCTGTTCGCCGCATTCTTCGCACACCCAGATCGGCATGACAGAAGCCCAAAATCTCTGGCGGGAAATGGACCAATCGCGCGCGCCTTCTAGCCAATTGCCGAACCGGCCTTCTTTCATGTTAGCCGGCGACCAATTAATATTTTTGGCCACCTCCAACATTTTGTCTTTGATTTTAGTGACAGCTACAAACCATGAACTCGTCGCATAGTTGATGAGTGGCGTGTCACAGCGCCAACAATGCGGATAGCTATGTTCAAATTTTTCTTTATGGAAGAGCGTGCCATGCTTGGCTAGATATTTTATAATCTCCACATCCGTCGCTTGTGGATTTTCAATCGGTTTTACGTTCAGTCCGGCCAGTTCTCCCAACTCTTCTTTGAAACTGCCGTCCATTGCCACGTGTTGCACAAAGGGCAAATTATTTTCTTTCCCTAGTCGCATATCATCTTCTCCAAAGGCCGGGGCTATGTGCACCACGCCTGTGCCTTCTTCGGTCGTCACAAAATCACCGGCATAAATTTTCCAACCATTGTTATGATTAGCTAATTTTTCGTCTTTACTATAAAAATCAAAAAGCGGAACGTATTTTTTGCCAATCAAATTTTTACCTTTAAATTCTTCTATAACGTTTGGCTCAGCGTTATGAAACATCTTTTTATATTTTTCAAAAGAATTCTTCTCAATAATATAATATTCCTCTTTCATTTCTACTGCCGGCGGAGTTTTTCCTTCTTCTAATGGCTTTATATTATCTTTATCCAGAGGAATCCATAAATCTTTCACTTTCACATATTCTAATTCTTCTCCCACTGCCAAAGCCACATTGCCCGGCAATGTCCAGGGTGTCGTCGTCCACGCTAAAACAAAAGTCCCCGGCTCATCAATCAGCTCAAACTTTGCAATGACTGACAAATCTTTTATATCTTTATATCCTTCAGAAACTTCTGATTGCGACAAAGTAGTTTCACACCTTGGGCAAACATGCATCGAGCGATAGTCTTCATAGATTAGTCCATTATCCCAAAGCTCTTTAAAAACCCACCATACACTTTCCATATAGTCTTTGTCCATCGTCCGATAAGAGGTTTTCATATCCGCCCAACGCCCCATGCGACTGACAACTTTCTCCCACACATCCACATAGGTCAGAACCTTGCTGCGGCAAAGCTCATTAAATTTTTCCACTCCCATTTCTACAATATCTTTCTTTTTCTTTGAGCCTAATTCTTTTTCCACGATATTCTCAATCGGTAGCCCATGACAATCCCACCCCCATTTACGCTCGACGTAATATCCCTTCATGGTCCAATATCTCGGAACTACATCCTTCATGACACTAGCCACGATATGTCCATAGTGCGGCGTGCCCGTGGCAAACGGCGGTCCATCATAAAAACTATATTCTTTAGCGTCCTTGCGATTCTCTAAAGATTTCTCAAAAATTTTATTCTCCCCCCAAAATTTAAGCACTTCCATTTCCATCTCCGGAAATTTTTGATTCGATTCTACTTTTCTAAAACTCATAGTATAAGTCGTCATTCTGAGCGGAGCGTAGCGAAGTCGAAGAATCTATTTTGCGTTACCACTGGCTTTTTTATAAATCAATAAGCCTGAGGTAATGTAAGTAGATCCTTCGACTTCGTTCCCCCGCTGAAGCGGGCTCACTCCGCTCAGGATGACGGATAAATTAAATGTTTAATTGTGTATATTAAAAATAAAAAAACACCCAAAAACTTACGTTTAAGGGCGACTTTAATCGCGGTACCACCTTAATTTAGTTAATTAGTCACTTAGTTTATTGGTTAATTAGGCTTCTTTCCTAATCAACTAATAAACTATTCAACTAATCAACCCTCTGAAACGGCTATTACGGGCCTTCATCCGCCGCTGAAGCGGAACCCGTCAGAGTCTACTCTCCTTAAAAAAGGATTTCTTTCCGAAAGCATCGGGATGGATAGTCCCTCAAACGCTTTTATATCATTGAAAATTCGTAAAACCATTGTCAATTTCGTACACTTCAGAAAAATCGAGTTGCTGCATAATTTTCGCTGCCGCCTTGGAACGCGCGCCACTCCTGCAATATACCAGATAAGATCCTTCCTTGTCCAGCGCGTTTAACTTGGCTCGAAAATCCGGTTCATAGATATTGATATTTTTCGCGCCGGCTATGGCGCCACCTTGAAATTCTTCCGGCGTCCGCACATCCAGGATGGAAAATTTTGCGTTGTCTTTTTTTTCCGCAATCAATTGTTTCGCTTCGGCATTGGAAATTGATTCAAACATAAAAATTTCTACTTCAGACTCTTATACACTTCCAGTGTTTCGCGCGCACACTTTTCCCAATTGAATTTTTCCACTTGCGCGAGTCCTTTGGCACGATAAGCGTTTTTCAAGTTTTCGTCTTGGGCAAAAAGTTTCATGGCTTCCGCAATCTCCTCAGTCTTCAAAGGATTGACCAAAAGCGCGGCGTCCCCCGCCACCTCCGGAATGGAAGAAACGTTGCTCAAGATGGCTGGCGTGCCGGTGGCAAAAGCTTCCAGCACGGTCATACCAAATCCTTCGTAGAGCGACGGCATCACAAAAAAATCGGCGTTCTTGAACAGCGGCACCAACTCATCACCAATAACATAACCGGTGAAAATTACATCTTTGGCCAAGCCTAAATCCTTGGCAATCTGGCGATATTCCTGCGCCAACCAACCATTTTTGCCGGACATTACCAATTTATGATTGCATTTCCCACTTTCTTTAATACTGTCTTCCTTAAATTTTTTGAAAGCCTCAAACAAGCGCGTGATGTTTTTGATCGGCTCGATCGTTCCAAGGAACAGGATATATTTTTTATCTTTGCCGATATCATATTTCTCCAACACCACGCCCCGGGACATTTTCGATTCTTCACTCATCCGTTTATCAAATCCGCTGTAAATGACTTTAATCTTCTCTTCCTTGGCTTCAAAAATATCCACTATATCATTCTTGGTCGACTGTGAAGCGGCGATAATCATGTCCGCGTGACTGACCATCAAATTAGTGGTCGTCCTGATTTTCGTCCGTTTCAGCTGCGGAAAAACGTCCGGTACCTTGTAGACGGCCAGATCATGCACTGTCACCACGGTTTTCCCGCGATAGCTCACGGGGATGCGGCTCATCGGGGACGTCGAATGGACAATATCCAAATTTTCACGGAGCAAGGTGGCCATCCCTAAAATTTCATTATAGGCCCCTGGCATATATTTTTTGTAATCGGAAAAAGGATAGAATTTAATTTTCACGTTCGACTGTGCAAATTTCTTGACGTCTTTTTCTCGCACGCGAAAATCGAAAAACAAAACGTATTCGTTCTCTTTATCGATAGCCAGCAAGTGGCGGATCAACTGGTATGTGTAATGTCCGACTCCGATAGCCTCTCCTTTCTCGGGATTTAAAATGGTGCGTGCGTCTATGCCTATTTTCATATTTTTTTTGCTAATATTTACATCCTATCCGGCGCCGAAACGCCGATGAGGCGCAATGTCTCTTGCAATACTATTTTAACCGCTTCAATTAATTTCAGTCTGGCCTTGGTCACTGCCAGATTATCCGCGTCAATGACCTTCAAGTCATTATAGAACGAATGGAACTTATCAGCCAGTCGGATGGCATAATACGGTAATTTATGCACCTCATAAGTCTTGGCCGTTTCCGCCACCAGGAGTGGGAATTTATCCAATTCGCGGATCAGCATCAGTTCTTTTTCGTGGACAAGTTCAGTTAAATCCGCTCCTCCGGCCACGTCGATACCCTGCTCCGCCGCTTTGCCTAAGATACTACAGATGCGAGCATGCGCGTATTGCACATACGGCCCCGTCGAACCTTCCAATCGCACTGACTCGTCGATATCAAACTCTATTTTGCTTTTAGAAGAATATTTGAGCATGAAAAACTTTATCGCACCCAGCGAGATGCCTTCCGGGCTCGGCGCGTTGGAAAATTTCTCTCTTACCCTGCTTTCAACTTGTGCCATGAGAAAATTAGCCGGCACGATATTGCCTTTACGCGAAGACATGCCTTCCCCATCCTTGAGCGTCACAAAATCGTAACCGACGTGCGCCATCTCTTTTTTGAAACCGATTTCTGAAAGAATTTTAAACAACTGATCAAAATAGAGGCTCTGTCTGACATCCACCACATACACACTTCTTTCTATCTGATATTCTTCAAACTTTTTAATGGCCAAAGGAATGTCCTTAAGGCCATAAAGCGCCGCCCCATCACTGCGCTGCAAGACCAAGACGCCCAAACCATATTGTTCTAAGTCAGCGATGATGGCTCCCTCACTTTTTTTTATCACGCCTGATTTAAGCAGTTCTGGCAACATTTTTTTGCCTTCAATTTCTTCCTCGCTTTCATAGAAAAAAACATCAAAATGCACTCCTAGCTTATCATAAATCCGCATAAATTCATCCAGACTCCATTGTCGGGTTTTTTGCCATAGACGCGTGAGTTTTTCATCTCCACCTTCAAATTCTTTTTGCAAAGCTTTAAATTCTGTTTCATATTCTTTATTATTTTCTATTTCCTCCGCCGCGCGGGAATAAGCTTTGCCTAAAAATTCCGCCTTGTTCTCAGCTGCGTCCAAATCTTTTTCGCTGTAAAATTTTTCGAGCGACCACAAACATTTGGCCACATGCGTGCCGGTATCGCCGATATAATTGGCAGCCGTCACAACTTGTCCGGCTTTTTTTAAAACTTCCACCAATGTGCTCCCAATAATGACATTGCGTAGATGCCCGACATGGAATTCCTTGTGCGTATTCGGCTGAGAATATTCCACCATAGCTTTTTCCTTGCTCTCAAAATCACCGAATTTTTCTCTCTTCTCATTAATCTCCGCCACCTTGTCTTGCAAATATTTTTTGGAAAAATAGAAATTGATATACCCCGGCGCCACCACTTCAACTTTATCAAAAATATCTTTCGCTAGTGACTGTTGACCAATGACTAATGACAAAGCCTTGGCCACTTCCGCCGGATTTTTTTTGAGGCTTCGTCCCAGATTCATTGCCACGTTCGTCGTGAAATCGCCAAAAGCTTCGTTTTTCGGATAATCCACTTCGATTTCAAATGCATCAAAATCAGGCCATTTTTCTTGGTTTTTGAGCTCCACGATAGCGTTTTCCAAAAGTTGTTTAATTTGTTCTTTCATACTTCCAGCTTACTCCAAATACCGCTTAAAATCAAGCCATTCGGCCGCTGTTGGCTAATTGCTGATAGTTGAGCGATACATATCCAGCACATCTCTCACCGGCCGGAAACTGCGGCGATGGATCTCGCACGGACCGAATTTTTTGAGCGCATCCATGTGAATCTTAGTGCCGTAACCTTTGTGCTGCAAAAAATTATACTGCGGATATTTTCCGTGTGCCTCTTTCATCATTCGATCCCGCGTCACCTTGGCAATGATGGACGCTGCCGCAATCGATTTCACCAAGCCATCCCCGCCCACGATCGCTTTTTGGTCAATGGAAAGATTGGGAATTTCTTTATTGCCATCCACCAGAATTATGAATTTTGAATTATGAATTATGTTTTTTTCATTCATGATTCGTGATTCATGGTTCATGATTCGCGTGAGTTCACTCACCGCGCTCTTCATCGCCAAATACGTCGCTTCCAGAATATTTATTCGATCAATGGTCAAGTGATCGCAAATCCCCACTCCGACATAGAAATTTTCTTGGATGAAATCATATAACATCTCGCGCTGCTTCTCTGAAAGTTTTTTAGAATCTTTGATGAGATTTAATTTTTTGAAAAAATCTTTGTCATTAGAAATTTGATCATTAGGATTTGTTTGGAAATTGGAAATTAGAAATTGGAAATTCCGGACTGTTGTAGCGGCAGCTACGACAGGTCCGGCTAATGGTCCTCTTCCCGCCTCATCAATTCCGACAACTGCATCATATCCTTGGGCAAAAAAAGCCCTTTCTTCCTCGAATAATTCAACTATTGACCCTGTTAAATTTTTCCCCATAATGATTATTGGCATTACATTATTTAAATAGCTACAAAATTTCAAGCCCCCATTTTTACTCACTTATTTAACAGGGTTGACATGTTCATGGTTTTTTGAGATAATAAACTTTGTGTTTTTATAGTTCTTTCGTTTATTGTTTCCATCTTATCATATAAGCGGGAAATAAATATAGGCCTGTATATTAAAGAAAACAAAAAAGATCTGGAACTATAGCCAGGTTCTTTTTTGTTATGGAAAACACTCTGTGCTATACTGGATTCATAATCATCCTGCCGCATCCATGGAGCAATCCGGATTAAGGGGATAATAAAAAAGATGGAAAATACTGTATCATCATGCGTAATATTTAAAGCTACTTCTCTGGGGTAGTTTTTATTGTCTCCAATTTCCAATGATCAATAATCAATCTTCAATAAATGTCTTAAATTTTTTAATTTAAAAATTACGAAATTGAATATTAAATATTGATTATTGAATGAAAATTGTAAATTGATTATTGAAAATTCTTAAACAAACTAAATTTTTATGTCCACCACTCCAAAATTTACACATCTCCACGTCCACACCCACTACTCTTTATTAGACGGCCTAGCTAAGATTGACGACATTCTTGATCGCGCCAAAGAGCTCGGGATGGATTCCCTAGCCATCACCGATCACGGCGTGCTATATGGCGCGGTGGAATTTTTCATCAAAGCCAAAGCGCGCGGCATCAAGCCTCTCATCGGTTGCGAGATGTATCTCACCGCCGGTGATTATAAAAGCAAAAACAACACCACCGAAGACCGCACGCGTTTCCATTTAATCCTCCTCGCCAAAAATGAAATTGGTTATAAAAATTTGATGAAACTCATCACTTTTGCCCATATCGACGGCTTCTACTACAAGCCGCGCATCAACCGTGAACTGTTGCGGCAATATTCCGACGGACTCATCGGCCTCAGCGCCTGTGTGGAAGGCGAAGTGCCCTCCGCCGCGGTGAAAAGCGGGCTGGAAAAAGCGGAAAAACTGGCGCTGGAATATCAAGATATTTTCGGCGTGGGCAATTTCTATTTAGAAATCCAGCATCATCCCAAATTTCCCAATCAAGCCATCGCCAATGAAGCGCTCATTGAAATTTCCAAAAAAACCGGCATTCCGATCGTGGCCACTAATGATATCCACTATGTCAAAAAAGAAGATAACGAAATCCAGGATATTCTCCTGTGCATCCAGACCAACCGCAAAGTGACGGAAACCAATCGCATGAATCTGATGGATTTCGAACTCTATCTCAAAAGTCCGGAAGAGATGGCCGAACATTTCAAGGATGTGCCGGAAGCCCTGGCCAACACCCAGGAGGTGGTTGCGAAATGCAACGTGGAAATTAAGCTCGGCGAGACTCAGTTGCCGCACTATGATGTGCCGGAAGGTTTCACCGCCGAAACCTATCTTTTGCAAATGACCGAGGAAGGTTTGCAAAAAAGATTTGCTGGCGCTGTCACGGAGACGCATAAAACCAGAATGGCTTATGAGCTGGACATCATCAAGAAAACCGGCTACGCTTCCTACTTTCTCATTGTGGCCGATTTCGTCAATTGGGCCCGCGCGCAGGGCATTGTGGTCGGCCCGGGACGTGGCAGTGCGGCCGGTAGTTTCGTGAGTTATCTTATCGGCATCACTAACATTGACCCGATCAAATATGATCTGCTTTTCGAACGTTTTCTCAACCCGGAAAGAATTTCCATGCCCGATGTGGATATGGATTTTGCCGACGACCGGCGTGATGAAGTGTTGGCTTATGTGCGCGAAAAATATGGCGACGATCATGTGGCCCAAATCATCACCTTCGGAACCATGGCTGCTAGAGCCGCTATCCGGGACGCCGGCCGTGCGCTCGGTCTTCCCTATGATTTTTGCGATCACACCGCCAAACTCATTCCGATGTTTTCCAACATTGCCGAAGCACTAGAAAACGTGAAAGAATTTTCCGACTTGCGGGCTAACGACCCGAACGGCAAAAAATTGATCGACTCGGCCGCGCGCTTGGAAGGCGTGGCGCGCCATGCTTCCATGCACGCTTGCGGCGTAGTCATCACCAAAGAACCGGTCATGGAATACACTCCCCTACAAAAGATTATCGGCAAAGAATCCGGCATGGTGACGCAATATTCTTCTTCCACCAAATCCAGCTTCATCGAAAAAATTGGCCTCCTTAAGATGGACTTTTTAGGTTTGAAAAATCTCACCATCATCCAAAATACCCTTCGCATCGTGAAAAAAATCCGAGACATCGAACTGGATGTGAACGACATTCCGGAAGATGACAAAAAAACTTTCAAACTGCTGCAGGAAGCCCGCACTACCGGCGTTTTTCAGCTGGAAAGTTCCGGCATGAAAAGATATTTGAAACTTTTGAAGCCTAACGTCTTCGAAGACATCATCGCTATGGTAGCCCTCTATCGTCCCGGCCCGATGGATTGGATCCCGGACTTCATCGCGCGAAAACACGGCGAACGGCGCATCGAATATCTCCATCCGAAATTGAAACCGATCCTGGAAAAAACTTATGGTGTAGCGGTCTATCAAGAACAAGTCATGCAGATCGCCCAACAACTGGCCGGCTTCTCGCTTGGTGAAGCGGATGTGCTCAGAAAAGCCATGGGCAAAAAAGTGTTCGCTTTGATTCAAGAGCAAAAAACCAAATTCATCGACGGCTGCATCAGACAAAACATTTCCGGGGCCGTAGCGGAAAAAGTTTTCGCTTACATCGAACCATTCGCCGGATATGGTTTTAATCGAAGTCATGCGGCTTGTTATGCCATGGTCGGCTATCAAACGGCTTACTTGAAAGCCCACTTCCCCGCCGAATTTATGGCCGCTCTCCTCACTTCCGACCAAGACAACATCGACCGCGTGGCCATCGAAGTGGCGGAGTGCCGCGAAATGGGCATTGAAGTTTTGCCGCCCGACATCAATGAAAGTTTTGAAGAATTTTCCGTCATCAACGACGCCGAAAACAAAACGGTCAAAATCCGCTTCGGCTTGAACGCTGTCAAAAATGTCGGCCACACCATCGCCCATGAAGTTGTGGCCGAAAGAAAACGGGGCGGAAAATTCCAAAGCTTCACGCAGTTCATCGAACGGGTGCGCCACAAAGATTTGAACAAAAAATCCATCGAAGCCCTGGCCAAAGTTGGGGCCCTCGACCTTTTCGCCGAGCGGAACGCCATCATCGCCTCCATCGAGAACATCATCACTCACAGCAAAAATCTGGACCGCTTGACCGGCACCAACCAAGGCAGTTTGTTCAGCTTGGAAGAAGTGAAACTGCCGGAAATCAGATTGGCCACCGTGCCCCCGGCCGAAAAAAAGGATCGTCTCACTTGGGAAAAAGAATTATTGGGTCTGTATATCAGTGATCATCCGGTCAAAGAATATATGGAATACTTTTCCAAAATGGCCGTGCCAATTCGGAGCGTGGGACCAGAACATGTCAATCAGAACATTTCCATCGGTGGCATCATTTCAGCCATCAAAAAAATCTATCTCAAAAACCAAAAAATGATGGCTTTTGTCACCGTAGAAGATATGGATGCGCGCATGGAGATTCTGGTCTTCCCGAAAACCCTGGAAGCCACCGGCTCGATCTGGGTGGCAGACCGCATTATCCTCGCCACCGGCAAACTGTCCAATAAAGACGGCGAGTTCAAACTTTTGGCCGACAGCGTGAAAGCCGTCACACCGGCCGAAATGGAAAACTTCACCCGCATCCTCCACACCCAAAAAACCAACGGCCACATTCCCGCCCCGGCCCATATTCCTCAAAAAAAAGAATCTTCTGTGGAAGATTCTAGAACTATTGATACAAAAAATATTTCTCCGGTCGAGCCAAAACCGCGCATCACCATCTCTCTTCCCGCCGCCTTCTCGCAAACCACGCTGAAAGAACTCTCCGCGCTTTTTGACCGCTGTGATCTCGGCTCGACTAAAGTATATCTCAACATCGGCGGCAAAAAAATCGAAACGCCCTATTGCGTGAAAAACGTCGCCAGTCTTCCCGAAAAAATCCAAACAATTATTGGAGATGGGAAGGTGTATGTGACGGAATATTAAATTTATTTTTTAGGAAATTTAAAAGGACAGACCGTGTATCGACAACAGGCCTGTCCTTTTTTGCACTTAAAGAAACAAAGGAGCTATTGAAATCTATCTTCGAGCAATTTTTTGATTGCAGTCGCGATATTTTTCCTTTCCACATCATTTACTGAAGTACCACATTCTCTGACAATATTCCTCACTAAAACATTCACTACATTTATTGTTTTTTCTCCTTCCTGTTCAAACCTGGCATATGCCAATTCCTTCAGAACTTTTCCATTATGGAAAAACTCCATCATGCAATGATTATTAATACCTACCAGATGAAAAACATGCAGTAAAGACGGATTAAAAAATTCTCCTGTATCAATCCTCAGAACTATGCACGGAAAATTGGAACTTAAACCATCATAACATCTGATGGAGCCGATGGAATCAGCTACAGAAAAAATCTCTGGCAATCTTCTGATCTTTTCTTCATCAAACTGCATAATATTATTCATGACATCCTCCTTGAATAATTGTGGATTTTTAGTGTTTCTAAAAGGTTAACTGCAAATAAAAAGGAGCTAGTTTATTATAATAGCAACTGACATTTTTTTGTCAATCAAACGTCGAAAACATTCTCTAATGTCCACTATTAGGAAATAAGCTCGTTATCCTGAGGATGGCGCTAGCCGGACGAAGGATCTGCCAGTGGGTACAACCAGCTTTGTGATTTATCGTAAAACTAGTTATTACACATAGCAGATCCTTCATTACGCTTCGCTACATTCAGGATGACACATTTCTTTAACCAAATTTAAAAGCCAGAGACGATATTGCCGTCGCTGGCTTTTTTATTTCACTGTTCATCGGGAGATTTTCATTTATTAATATCCATTTCATGATAGACATCGTTCGCAAGATATATGAAGTATGATATTGCATCGACTTCAAAGTTTGCGTCCCCCCGCGATTGATCTACTCTATAATATGGATCCTTGGCGTCGAAGACCTCACGTATTTCACGCACTTTATCAAAGCGTGTGAAGGTCAGCTGCCACAAAAAAGGATTCTCCATCTTTTCTATGGTGACATTTTCGATGGCATTTTTTGAAAAGCATTCATTGCGCGCTGCTTTCCAATTATCTCTGCACTTATCTGCAGCTGCAAGCAAAGCTTTGCTCCATCTTTCCGATTGATCCATACTAATTTCTTGTGTCATATCCCCCTCCTTCTATTCTGATGTTTTTTGTTAAAAACAAAACTATTTAGCAGTCTTATCTCTATTGATTTCGCCACAGCAGAAAAAATTCTTTTCATAGATAAAAACCCTTTCTGCCGTGGCAAATTCATGAAATTCGATTGTTAAGGCACTAATATAGTAGTATACACCCAAAACGCCTTTTTGTAAAGGGCTGGGGTGTTTTTTGGCTTATATAAAAGATTATTATACAAAAAATAGCTGTCATCCTGAGCGGAGTGAGTCGCCGATGAGGCGATGAACGCAGTCGAAGGATCTGCCAGTGGTTACCTCGAGACTTGTGCTTTATAGGTAAACTAGTAGTTACACCGAGCAGATTCTTCGACTGCGCCTGATTACAGGCTTCGCTCAGAATGACAATACTGCTATGATGATTTTTCCTTCAGTGAAATCACGTGGTCTCACGTGAAAATCAGTGGTTCAGATTTTTACCGTTAGCGGTTGAACCGCTTCACACAATCACATTTTCTTTATCTCCCTTCTCCTCTTCCTGTAATCCGGCACGGCGCGCGCCACCAGATTCCAAAATTTCGCTGAATGATTGAACTGGCCGAGGTGGCAGAGTTCGTGCACCACGATGTAGTCGCACAAATGCGCCGGTAAATAAATAATGCGGTAGCTGAAACTTAAGTTTCCCGCGGCCGAACAACTCCCCCAACGGGTTTTGGTGTTCCGCACGGAAATCTTTTGCCAGGTATATCCATATTCCGCGTTGAAATGCTGCAACTTTTTGGCCGCGATCTCGCGCGCCAATTCCTTGTACTTCAAATAATCAGCGCGCGTCGCCGGCGGCAAGGCGCTTGTTTTTTTTGCAAAATCCGCCAGACGGTCCATGACCCAATCGGCTTTGGCACGCAAAAAAGTTTCCGCCATTTTTTCACTCACGCGGATGGGCACGCTCACGCGCACGCTCGCATCAGCTGAAACTGACAGGCGCAGATGTTTGGATTGTCGGTTTTTGCGGAGAGTATACGCTATCTTGTGGCCGCCGAGAATGATTGTTTTTTCCATATGTATGTTTTCTAGTATAGCAAAAAAGGTTCGCCTCGGTAAGAACTGTTTCCCGGGAATACTCATTTGTATTATTAGTAAGGATAATCAAATAATATGAAGAAATATATGGAAAAGAACAACCCCTTTGCAAATGCCCTGCAGCAGTTGGCCACCGTCAACGAACTCCTCAGGATTGACAAAAACATCTATGCCCAACTCCAGCATCCGCAAAGGATTCTGGAAGTTTCCATCCCCGTCAAGATGGATGACGGACACATGGAAGTTTTCACCGGTTGGCGTTCGCAATATAATGACGCTCGCGGGCCGTTCAAAGGCGGTATCCGTTTCCATCCGGACGTCTCGCGCGACGAAGTGAAAGCGCTCTCGGCCTGGATGACGTGGAAGACAGCCGTGGTCAACATTCCTCTTGGCGGAGGCAAAGGCGGCGTGGCAGTCGACCCGAAAAAATTGAGCGATCGCGAGCTGGAAGAACTTTCTCGAGGCTATATGCGGGCCATGGCCAAATTTGTCGGGCCAGAACTGGATGTTCCCGCACCAGACGTCTACACCGACCCGCGCATCATGGGTTGGATGCTAGATGAATATGAAAAAATGCTTGGGACTCACGCGCCGGGAGTAATCACCGGGAAACCTCTTAGTCTTGGCGGTTCGGAAGTGCGGGAATTTTCCACCGCTCAAGGAGCAGTTTATGTCATGGCCCGCGCCGCCGAAAAATTAGGCTTAGCCAAAAATTCCACCGTCGCCATCCAAGGCTTTGGCAATGCCGGCAGTTTTATGGCTGAACTGCTCGAAAAGGCAGGTTATCGCGTAGCAGTTCTCAGCGACTCGCACGGGACTATTTGCAACTATATGGGACTTAAAGTGGCAGCAGTGGCTGCTCACAAAAAAAATACCGGCTCGGTGGCCGGCTATGTCGGCGCCAACAATGAAGGCGAAAAACATTGCCTCGAACACCAAGTCGATATCCTCATTCCGGCCGCTCTCGAAAATTCCATCAATGCCGAAAATGTGAATTTTATCCAAACAAAATTGATTGTAGAACTGGCCAATGGCCCAATTTCTCCGGAGGCGGAAAAAATTATCAATGAAAAAAACATCCTTATCGTTCCGGATATCCTGGCTAACGCCGGCGGAGTGGTCGTCAGCTATTTCGAACAAGTGCAAAACGCCAGTGGATATTATTGGAAAAAAGAAGAAGTGCGCTCACGCCTCCAGGAAATCATGGAACGCGCTTTTGACGAAGTCTGGCACGAAAAAGAAAAATACCGCACCACTATGCGGCTAGGCGCCTACGCTCTCGCGGTCCGGCGCATTGAAACAGCGATGAAAGATCGCGGAAGAAACTAGAAGGAAATTTCTACATTCCCAAGCTATACGCCGAAGAAATAGTTTTGATGAACCACGGCAAAACGAAAGCCAAGGCCACGATTGGCAAGACAATCGTGATGATGGTAATGATTAAGGTCCAGAGAAAATATTTCCTGGCTTTTTCAATTGAGACATAGATGTCCGCCAGTTTTTTGTCCTGCGCATCCAGTCTGGCTTGCAAGTCTTGTTCCATTTTTTGTTTTTTTAGTTTGTTTCAAAATTGACTGCCATATCCACCACGATATCTTGCGTGCCGGAAGAAATTTGCGGCGCGCTAATAGCTTTTGACGCCGCCATGCCACCCAAGCCTTGGGCGTCCGTAGCCATCGGATAATTTCCGCCACCAGTCACTGGCGCGTCTTCATACCAACTCAAAACTTTGCCGAGGTGTTTGATGCCGGCTGCAGCAGCCAAAGCCGTGGCTTTGCTCCTGGCGTCTGAAATGGCCGCAATACGGGCTTTTTGTCGCAAATCGTTAGGGTTATCCAGGAAATAGTTGACGCCTTGCACCACATTCGTGCCATTGTCTCCCGCTGCGGCCACCACTTTGTTCACCAGGTCCGTATTTTTATCCACCCCGCGAGCCTTGATGTCCAAATTCTGACTGGCGTTGTAACCGACCACTACTGAAGCACCATCTTTGTAATCATACGCCGGTGACAAATTGTAGCTTTCGGTTTTAATGTCAGTCGTCGGCAGGCCAAGAGCCACCAGGGCGTCCGTGATGCGCTTAATCTTATCATTCATTTGAGACAAGGCGTCCGCGGCAGTGGTGACCTTGTTCACTTGCACGCCAAGAGTCACAGTGGCCGTGTCCGGCAAATATTGCACCTTCCCTTCCCCATAGACCACGATCTGATTTTGTGTCGGATTGACCAGGCGTTCACGCAGCAGCGAAACCACCGCCACGGCTGCCACTAAAATCAGCCCCAGCGCAATAAGAGCGAAACTATATTTTTTTCGCTTATCGCAACCTTCCATTTTTGCAATGCCTTCTTCCATATTCTTTAAAGTTAAAAATTATATTATTAATACTACACACCTTTAGTCTATTATATCACAAAAAAAGACCCCCGCTATAGGCGAGGGTCTTTTCAACTTTCAGTCCTAAAGGAAGATTATAAGACAGCTTCTTTAGCCACTTTCGCTAAACGAAATTTAGCCACAGTTTTCGCAGCAATTTGGATCTTTGCTCCGGTGGCAGGATTGACGCCCATACGAGCCTTACGATTCACTTTGACCAATTTTCCAAAACCAGGTAGAACGAATTCTCCGTTCTTCTTCACTTCTGAATACGCCATACCAGTGAGAGCATCCATGAATGCTACTACTTCTTTTTTAGCTAGACCGGTTTTCTCGGCCATCGCGCTCATGATCTGAGCCTTTGTCATTTTTGCCATTTCGTTTTGTCCCGCCAAGGCGGGATTGATTAAATTAATTACCCTCCCCTTTTACCTGTGTATTATAGGGGTTTTGTGAAAATCGCGCAACACCTGGAAAAAAGTTGTCAAGAAGCGGCATCGGCCGACAGGCCCTCGGTAGTTTTTTCCACTTCTTTTCGCAGGATATATTCCGGATCATTTTCTCTTCCTTCAAGCAGAGACACTAGCACTTTTTCTTCTGAAGAATTGAGATCTTTCAATTCATCGCGTCTCTCAGCCAAAATTTCATGGATTGTTTTTTTGTCATTATAAATCCGGTTTCCAAGCGAATCAAAAACGTCAAATATGGATAGGAACTTAGCCAAACGATTGTACTCAGGCTTCGGCACTCGCCTTTCTTTTCCATCTGCTCTTTTAATCTCCCGCTGATCTCTCCCGCTCCGCGGATAACCATTAATCTCATGATGCCGGACAACGATTTCCGCCAATTTATCATCCCCTAATTCTCTCAGAAAATTCCAGCCTATTCTTACGTGCTTATGCACAATATTTATATCTTCCTCGGAAAGTTCTCCCGGTTTATCGAGAATTTCTTGTGGTATGCCTATTTTTCCAACATCATGCACTAATGCTGATCGGATTAGCAACTCTCTATCATCCGGGGAAAGGTCCATTCTTTCAGCCACCATAATGACCATCCCAGCCATCCTGACGGCGTGTTTAATATCCTCTTCTCCGCGCTTCTCCATGATTTCCTGAAGTGCCCTTCGAACCACCTTATCCCTCATGACAAGCTCCACGATTTCCCGCGGGAAATCATTACTCAAAGGAACTTCGCCATCCCGGAAATGTATTTTTCTTATAAATTCCTCCGGCCTCTCTCTATCTGCTTCTTCCACTAGATAGTCGGGCTTTTTATGAGGATCATTAGAATACCATTCAAGTGAATTGTTCATTTTTTTATTCTCCCCCGCAAAAAATTAGACTTCTTTGAATTTATCCTTTAGCGCGCCGCAGATCGGACAAATTTCCGGCGCCTCTCCAGCTGATGGAAAACCGCAGACACTGCAGACATAGTAGTCGCCGTCTGCCACTATTTCGCCCGCTTCAAGTTTAGCCAAAGCTTCTTGAAAAAGTTTCTGGTGCACTTCTTCCACTTTTTCGGCGCGGGTGAAACTCAATTTGGCTGGCGTTTCATCCGCCTCTACGGCCGAGATAAATTCCGGATACATCTTTTCAATTTCATACGTTTCCCCGGCAATAGCACTCTTTAAATTTTCCGCCGTTTCGGCCACGCCGCCCAGTGCTTTCAAATGGTTAATGGCATGCACCGTTTCCCCCTCAGCCGCCACACGGAAAAGCTTAGCCAGCCCCGCTTGTCCTTCACTTTCCGCTTTTTCAGCAAAGGCCAGATATTTTCTGTTAGCTTGCGACTCCCCGGCAAACGCTGTGGCCAAGTTTTCCTCCGTTTTTGACATAGTATTATTAAAATTAATAGTTAATCGTAAGTAACTGTATTATATCACAAAAAAAACCGCTATTTAAGCTTATAAAAAACCTCTGGAAAGTTCACTACCCGGCCGTTATGGATGACTATTTTCTCTTTTTGCAAGATTGCGGTTTTTTTCTTTTCGCCAGTTGCGAAACCGCCTACTGAGCCGTCACTGCGCACCACGCGGTGACACGGGACTTGCGGCGCATAAGGATTTTTGTTCAGGGCATTCCCCACCGCTCGCGCACTCTTAGGATGTTTAATAACTCTGGCGATTTCCGCATACGTCGAAAGACGCCCGCGGGGAATTTTCCGGCAAGCCGCATAAACAGCGTTTTCAAATGGAGTGCTAACATGAATCATAAAACTACTACAAAAAGATTGCGTATTTATTCAAAAATATCGCCGCGCTTCATTTTCGCCAATACCAGCCTGATTTTTTCATAGCTAATCTCTTCCGGTAATTCTTCCTTGAGCAGTTTCAATCTTTGCGTTCTGACTCTTTTTATGACTTCCACAATTTTTTCTTCTTCAACCGGAGAAATTAATTGCTCCATATTCACCTCTCCACCGGACACATACCAATCGATGAGGTGCCCCATAATCGTACTTGCGCCCAAGGACCGCATCTTAGCAATCTGCAAAGGCCGATAGCCTTCCGCATGCAAGCGCACGGTTTCTTTGATCGTGGCGCCGATCAATTGCCGACGCGCCGCATGTTGCGAAAAATCACTTTCCATAGTGTCTGTTTCCGTTTTTTTCTTCCAGCGCAAACACACATCGCATCCGCGACAATTCTGTTTTTCTTTAGCATATTCCGGATCGTCAAAATATTTAAGAATCATGCGGCGGCGACACTTTGCATCCGCCACATAGGCCAGCATCTTTTCCAATTTTTGATATTTTATCTCCAAAATTTCTCCCGCCTCCTCCCAGCTTTTGCCTTGATCCATGATGAGCTTCCGGTCACCCCTCAGAAAAAAATTATGCGTATTGGTGTCTTTTTTGCTATGCAGCAAAATGCAATAAGCTTCTTCGCCATCGCGCCCGGCACGCCCGGCTTCTTGATAGTAGCCTTCCAAGCTGCCCGGCATCCCAACATGGATGACAAAGCGCACATCCGCTTTATCCACCCCCATGCCAAAAGCCACCGTGGCCACAATCACCTTAAAACGATTTTCCATAAAATCCTCCTGGATCCGGCTTCGCTTGTCGCTCGGCAGACCGGCGTGATAAGCCGTCGCCGTCAAACTATTTTTATTCAAAAAATCTGCCAGCGTCTCCGCTTCTTTTCTGGAAAGTGTATAGACAATGCCTGATCCGGCCAGATTTTTTATGATTCGCAGCGTTTCCAGGTACCGCTCCTTAGGTTTGATGTTTTTTTGTACAAAAAATTTCAAATTCGGCCGATCAAAGCCGCGCGTAAAAACAGTCGGAGCCGCGAGGCCCAGGCGAGTTATGATATCGGCTTTGACTTCCGGCGTGGCGGTGGCGGTGAAGGCGGCCACAATCGGACGCGTGGGCAAAGCGTCAATATGCTTCTTGATATGCAAATAATCCGGTCGAAAATCATGGCCCCACTGCGAAACACAATGCGCTTCGTCCACGGCCAAGAAACTTATCTTGAATTCTGAAAAAAGCCGCTGAAAACTGGGCGCCGCCAAACGTTCCGGGGCGATGTAGAGGATTTTTGTCTTACCGCTTTTGATGTCCGTCACGCGCCTTGCGACTTCCACCGCGTCTATGCTGCTATTAAGAAAGGTGGCCGGGATGCCGCGCACCACCAGCGCGTCCACCTGATCTTTCATGAGAGCGATGAGCGGAGAAATGATAACCGTGAGCCCAGGCAGCATCACCGCCGGCAATTGATAGCACAATGATTTTCCGCCGCCGGTCGGCATCAGCGCCACCGTGTCACGACCCCCAACGATCGCCTCCACCACTTCCCGCTGGCCGGAGCGAAATTCATTGAAGTTGAAATATTTTTTTAAATTTTCTTCGAGCATAATTCTGAAATATTATTTATAAGTATGCGTATTACTGTTGACAAGTATAGCTGCTATGCTATACTTGGACTACAAACGCCTTCGGGCTCCGAGACCCCGCTCCTCAAGAGTGGGGATCGTTTTTTTTATAAAAGATTTTTGATCTTATTTTTCACCTCAAGAAAATCCCTTTCAGAAAACTTTCTAATTTTTCTGAGTAATCTTCGACTGCTTATGAGTTTTAATTGGGAAATAATTATTGAATATTTTTCTCCGCGATATCTGAACTGGTGATAATATTCTCCAGTTCTATCTTGGCTCGTCATAGGCAACACCCACAAAACTTCATGGCTAAACACACGCATAATCAAAATCGGTCTCTCAAAATTATCATTTTTTCCATCTTCCTCAAACCCTACATTCAAACCTAGTGCGCACCACCATATTTCACGCTCGTGAAAGAAGGGAATATTTTTTCTTTTATGTAATTCCTTTTTTAAAACGTTCCATTCATCAAAATTTTTATTATAAACTTTCATTTTCTTTAATTGAATAAAAGTCACCACGCAGACGAAAAGCGGACTGTCCGCTCCTTGCGGACAGTCCGTTCATAAGAAGTTACTGAAAATATTCCTTGAGCCTCAAGAGAGCATTACCAAAATCCGCAAATTGATCTTTGAAAATCAACAGGCGGTTAATCACTTTCTTACCTTCTTTGTCAGTGTATGATTCGGCGACCGTCAGATAGTTGTCGCCTTTGGAAGTTTTTTTGACGTCGAAGAAATAAGTTTTCTTCCCCGCCCGGAGCATCTCCGAATGCACCTTTTCTTTTTCATTTTGCATTTTGTTTTTTCCGCCGCCACTCCCTATTTTTATATTATTACGACCGACCGTCAGATTAAATTTGAATGACGGCGGAAAATAAATAATGAAGTGAGAAAGTTTGGCAGATATTACTTTTTATTATTGCAAGGTATGCATGCGATTACCTTGCAATGATATTCTACCAGTGTCTCTCTATCACTGTCAACCATCCCCTGTGGATAACTCTCCTAAGCATTTGGTAATTTAAGTTACCCATGCTATCTTATAATTAGTACTTTCCCCTACTGGCAGAGGACGAGACATTCCACACTGAGTGAATGTACAAGTTGTCGCTTTTTAACAATAAAGCGCCAACAACAATGACATTCCACTTCCCACAACTGGAACCTCGCATCTTCCGCCCGTACCTTTCCTCCTGAGGACATTATTCGCGTGCCGAATAATGTCCTCTTTTATTTTCCCAAAAAACTACCGAAATGTCGCTTTATGCTTTTGAAAGATTCTATTTTATCTCCTGCGGACGACCATAGACGTCTTCATAACGATAGATGTCGTCTTCTTCAAAGTAGTCTCCCGTCTGCACCTCAATGATTTCCAAATTAGTTTCGCCGGGGTTGCTTAATTGATGTTTGGAATGGGCTGAGATGTAGGTGCTTTCATTTTCATGCAGCGTCAAAAGGTTTTCGCCGTTCACCACCTTGGCCGTGCCTTTCACTACAATCCAATGCTCCGCCCGCCTTTTGTGAGATTGTAAGCTAAGCTTGGCGCCGGGATAGACAATGATTTTTTTCACTTTATGATTATCATCATCCACCAGCACTTCATACTCCCCCCACGGCCGGTAGCCCATTATATTGTGTTCCAATTCTTTGCGCTTATTCTTTTTCAGATATTCAACCACCTTTTTCACGCCGTCATTACTTTCTCCCATTTTCTGGACCAAAATACTGTCATTACTTTCTATGACAATCACATCATCAATGCCAGAAATGGCTATCAGTCTGTCATCATTGGCGGAAAGCGCGAAAGAATTATGAGAATCCACATAGACATGTCTTGGATTTTCGTCTATTTTTCTCTGCACTATTTCAGCCAGAACATCAAAACTTCCGATATCACTCCAGTCGAAATCTCCTTCCACTGTAATCATTCTGTCAGATTTTTCCGAGATGACAACATCTATCGCAAGAGGTGGCAACTTTTCAAAATTTTCCAAAAAAACATCGTACTTTTCACAAAATAAGACGTCCATTTCCGGCGCATGTTTTTTAATCTCTTCGGAGAAGGTCTTCACAGTGAATAGATACATCCCGCCGTTCCACAGATAATCCCCTGAAGTGAAAAATTCTTGAGCGGTCTTCTTGTCAGGCTTTTCTTTGAAGCTATCGACTTTGAAATAATCCCCCATCTTCTCACCTTTTTTGATATAGCCCAAACCGGTGTGCGCCATGGTCGGCTTGATTCCTATCGTGCCCACATTATTCCCGATCTGGGAAAGCGCCTTTTTAGCAACAGACACATACGCTTCTTTATTCCCGATATAATGGTCAGCTGGCACCATAATAATCGGTGCCATTTCAGATATCCCGATCTTCTCTTGTAAATATTTTGAGGCCAACATTATGGCTGGCATAGTATTAAGGCTTTTTGGCTCCTTGATGATCTGGCTTTGAGAAAATTCAGGATATATTTCTTTAATTTGGTTAAAAACATTGTAATAGTTTTCCTCATTAGTCACGAAATAGATGTTCTTCTCCAGCACAACTTCTTTCATGCGCAAAAAAGTTTCTTGCAACAAAGAATACTCCGAATAGAGTTTCAAGAATTGTTTGGGGAAATTTTTACGCGACAGCGGCCAGAGACGTGTACCGGATCCGCCGCAAAGAATGATGCAATACATAATTTTATGTTAAAAAGTTGATTATCCACCCATTATTCTAGCATAAGCAAGCCAAGATTGGAAATGAGGCCCTCGATTTGACTATTTCTCCGATTTTTGTATAATTAGACTACTGTTAAGAAGAAGCCTTGACGCGACTACCAACCGCTGAGCTTCTGTAAGACCTGACAAATCTGGTCAAAAGAGCGCCCAAATAAATTTGGGAATTCGAGTGGAACCGTCCGATATAACATCGGGCCTCGAAATTCTAATTTTATTTTGGTGCTTTTTTAATTTTTAATAATAATTTTATGTCAGAAAAAACCACGCCCGAAAATTTGGAGATCTTACGCCACAGCGCGGCACATGTTTTGGCCGCCGCGGTCCTGGAAATGTTTCCCGAAGCTAAGTTTGCCATGGGGCCGGCCATCGAAAACGGCTTCTATTATGACTTCGACCTACCGCGTACTCTCATTCCGGAAGACCTGCCCATCTTGGAAGAAAAGATGCGAGTCATAATCAAAGCCGATCATAAATTTGAACGAGCGGAGATGACAGTCGGCAACGCCATCGAAGATTTTCAGCGGGCCGGCCAGGATTACAAAGTCGAAATAATTGAAGACCTCATCAAAGCCGGCGAGGGCGTAGTTTCTGTGTATAAAACCGGGGCGTTTGTCGACCTTTGCCGCGGCCCGCATCTTGATTCGACCGGTGAAATCAGGTCCGACGCATTGAAACTGACCAAAATTTCCGGGGCCTATTGGAAAGGCGATGAAAAAAACAAGATGTTACAAAGAATTTATGGCGTAGCCTTTGCCGCTAAAGCTGAACTGAAAGATTATCTGCATATGTTGGAAGAAGCGGAAAAAAGAGACCATCGGAAAATTGGGAAAGAGCTGGATCTGTTTTCTTTTCATGATGTGGCACCCGGAATACCATTTTTCCATCCGAAAGGCGCTGTGATTTTCAATGAGCTGAAAAATTTCTGGATGGAAGCGCAAAAAGAATTTGCTTATGACACCATTCTTTGCCCGTCAATGTTGGATGTCTCCATTTGGAAAAAGTCCGGCCACTGGGATCATTATAAAGACGACATGTACTTTGTCACCAGTCTTGAGGGCGACAAACAATTTGCCTTGCGCCCGATGGATTGCCCCGGGGCGATTATGATTTACAACAGTTCCATGAAATCATACCGCGACTTCCCCTTGCGTTACGCCGAACCGGGCCTCATCACTCGCCACGAAAAATCCGGCCAGCTCGGGGGCCTGTTCCGCGTGCAGCAATTCACTCAAGATGACGCCCACATTTTCATCCGCCCGGATCAGGTGGAAGAAGAAATTAAGAACGTGGTTAAGCTAGTGGATAAGATTTATAAACCTTTTGGTCTTGAGTACAAAGCCTATCTCTCCACTCGACCGGATGATTTCATGGGCGACATCGCCGTTTGGGACAAAGCCGAAATTGATTTGAAAAAAATTCTGGGTGAACTATACGGCGAGAATTATGGTCTCAAAGAAAAAGACGGCGCTTTCTATGGGCCCAAAATCGATTTCCAATTGAAAGACGCCATCGGCCGCACTTGGCAATGCGCCACTATTCAATTGGATTTCCAGATGCCGCTGAAATTTGACTGCAGTTACATCGATGCGGACGGCCAAGCTAAAACACCAGTTCTTATTCATAGAACTATTATGGGCTCTTTCGAACGTTTCATGGGCATTCTCATCGAACACTATGCCGGCGCTTTCCCAACATGGCTCTCCCCTGTGCAAGCTGTAATTCTGCCAGTTTCAGAAAAGTTTAAAGATTACGCCAAAGAAGTAGAGATGCGATTCATCGCGTCTGGCATTCGCGCGAAAATTGATGACTCCGATGAATCGCTTGGCAAACGCATACGCACCGCGGCCAAACAAAAAGTGCCATACATCTTAGTAATGGGCGAAAAAGAAGCTGCGGACAATAGTGTATCTGTGCGAACGCGAGGGGAAGAAAATCAGGAGACTATGAAGATTGAAGAATTTTTGGAAAAGATTAAAAAAGAAATTAAAGAAAAAAAATAAATTAAACATTTAACAACGTAGAGACGCCCCGTTGGGGCGTCTCTACAGCGTTTTCATGCAATATTTCATCAAAACCTTCGGCTGCCAGATGAATGTCAGCGATTCAGAGCGGATGGCCGGGTTTTTGGAAGCGCAAAAAATCCAGCCAGCCAAAGACATTACGAAAGCGAATATCGTAATTTTCAACACTTGCGGTGTCAGAAAAATGGCTGAAGACCGAGCGTACGGACAGATCCATAATCTTTGGAAAAATAATCCGCAAACAAAAATAGTGCTGACCGGCTGCCTGGCCAATCGGAAAGATATACAGGAAAAATTGAAAAATAAGGTGGCTTTGTTTTGTGAAATCAAAGACTTCATGCAAGAACTTGAAAATTTTTTATTATGTCATTCTGAGCGAAGTCCGTACTCGGACGAAGTCGAAGAATCTACTAATAATCATCGCCAGTTACACCACAAAGCAGATTCTTCGACTCCGCTATGCTCCGCTCAGAATGACAATTGCTATTTAACCGTCACTCCAAAATACGCAAACTCTGCCCAAGCTTATGTCCCCATCATGACCGGCTGCAACAACTTCTGCTCATACTGCGTCGTGCCTTACGCCCGCGGACGAGAAGTTTCACGCCCGGCCGAAGAAATCTTGCAAGAAATTAAAAAGCTCATCAAATCAGGCGTTAAAGAAATAACGCTCCTTGGACAGAACGTCAACAGCTACGAACCATTGCCCTCTCCCCAGCCCTCTCCCGAGTACGGGAGAGGGGGCAAAATGTTTCCATCTCTCCTGTACTCGGGAGAGATGTCTCGTACTCGAGACAGAGAGGGTGATGTTGTGAATTTTTCTGACCTCCTCAAAACCATCAATGCCATTCCGGGAGATTTTTGGATCCGTTTTATGACGCCGCACCCAAAAGATATGACAGCTGAACTGATTGAAACCATCACTAGCTTGGAAAAAGTTTGCGAAGCAGTACACTTGCCTATCCAGTCGGGCGACGACACAATTTTGAAAAATATGAACCGCCACTATACCCGCGCGCATTATTTACAGCTGATTGAAAAAATTAAAAATAGTTTTGCTAAAAATAAACCAGAGAAGATTTTTGCATTGTCGTCCGACATCATTGTCGGTTTCCCCGGCGAAACTAAAGTCCAGCTGGAAAAAACCGCCGGCGTGATGCGTCGAGTGCAATATGATATGTCATATTTTGGCCAATTCTCCCCGCGCCCAGGCACAGCTGCGTTCAAATTGAAGGATAACATCAAAAAAGAAGAAAAAGTTCGCCGCGAGAAATATTTAAATGAAATTCTAGCCGCGTCGGCGCTCAAAAACAATCAGCAATATCTCGGCAAAACTTTTGACGTATTAGTAGACAATGGTAGGGCTGGTAAATATTTCGGACACACACGCACCCTTAAAAATGTAAAAATTAAAACCAGCCAAAAAAAGTTGGCTGGCAAGCTTCTTGAAGTTAGGATAACACGCGTCAATACTTGGAATTTAGAAGGAAGACTTGCATAAATAATTATCTATCATTCTCCCTTAATGACTACATCCCGCCTAAAGACTCCGTCCCTGACATTAATATCAAACGATTTTCCGAAAGATGCTCCTCCTCTCGTTTGACCCTGCATCTTCATCAGATATTTATCATCTTTAGCCAACACAAAATAGCGTCCCAAAATATCACTGATCGCGAAAGCTGCGCGCCTGTCATGCTGTTCTCCAGCGTAGATACTGACCATGGTAAACGGCAGTGGCTCGCCCCGTTGATCGGTTATCAATCCATATTTTTTCACTTTAAAAAACAGATTGTGCGCTATTATAACTACATACACAGCCACCGTGAAGGCATTAAATGTTGAAGGAGAAACGTACAATATAGTGGCTGAAATGACGAAACAGCCGTAGAATAAAACCAACAATGAATGCCTGCCTATAATTGAAAGCGCCATTTTGTATATTGCCAACTTTCTTTTGGAAAGTTCACGCCAATCAATTTTAGTCGACCTTATGGCGATATTAGTCTCAGCTACATCATCATTTTCAATTGTGAAAATTTTTCCATCATAAATTTTTCCATAAAAATCATCCGTATTCTTTTCAGTGAACAGTGCGTAATCTTTTTTGGAAATCCTGAAGGTATACCCTCCTTTAGCCGCTAGGAACCCGAATTTTCCCTCCATATTAGTAGTCATTGAATCAACCACTCTTTCCTCAGCATTAAGTATAGAAACTAAAGCGCCAGCGATCGGTCGATGAGTGTCGATATCAAACACCACGCCCCAATTTATTTTCTTTTCTCTGGGAGTCATAATTCCGAAAAAACTGAAGCGTTTTGGTAATCCACTAGCAAATGGAGCGCCACCTGAAGACGATGCTATGAGCGGAATAGCGCTAGTCGCCGCCGCCACAATCGCGCCCACAAGGATACCCAGACCAGTAACCGCGGCGGAAGTTTTTTGACCGGCAGGACTTTCGATAAAATCGCCCAAGAGTTTCCCTTCTTGCGCTATGATAGAATCTTTTTTCTCTGGGTTTTTATTAATTTTGTCCACCGATAAAGACTCGCCATTACTATTGCCTGGAACATTAAGCGTATCAACACTCGTAGTCACGGTTGCTTCACTAGGATTATCAGTTGAAGCTGGAGTCGTTTCGGAAACATGCGTCCGGGAAGTCTTAGTCGGTGTCATCACGGCCAAAGTTGTGGCACTCGATTTATTAGTGTGGCCAGTTTTGTCATGTCCTTCATATGCCTTGACTCTATAAGTGTATTTCTTTTTAGAGAGTAGGCCTTTATCTGTATAGGAATTCTTATTCTCGCCGACCGAATCTATCTTTTTAAATTTTCCTTTTGCTGTTTCTCTTTCAATAATATAGCCGTCTTCCCCGCTGCAATTATCCTTCCACTTCAATTTAATTTCTGAAGATGAAACTGCTTTAGCTTTTAAAGTCTTCGGCTGACAATCATCAAATGGATTAGAGGAATCTGAATCTACGACAGGAGCCACCAGCTGAGCGATGTCTGTGGTCGTGAAATTCATCTCTGTACCATAAGATGTTCCAGCGAAATTTATCGCTTCGGCCCTGACATAATAGGTCGTACTGGGAGAGAGACTAGTCATCGCGCAAGAAAAATCCCCCACATCGCCAGTGCCGGCGGCGCAAGAGTTGGTATAAACGCCACTCGTGGTGCCGTATTGAATGAGACGATTTGGATTTTCCCCGCCAGTATCGCTCAAGTTAGCGTTAGCAGTAGCAGCATCAGCAGCAATATCAGTAGCTTCTTCGGTTGCAACAGTCGGCAGGGAAATAGAAACACTGCATTTCTCTGAAATTGTGCCACCGGAACCTATTGCACCACCACCGCTACCAAGGGTGCCGCCATTACTAAGCGTGCCGCCGGAATTTATTGCACCACCGCTACCAAGCACGCCGCCATAGCCAGTCGCATTACTGCAACTGCTGCCCATAGAACCCGCAGTATCGAGTTTGATAATAAACCCATCACTATAGTGCATAACCACAGGATCCCCCGCCACCGCATAGCCGCCATCAGTTGTTTGAATGATGGAATTTGCATTATCACCAGTACTGCCGAAACTACTGACCGTCAACGTTCCACCGGTGCCGAAAGACGTGTTCAAAGCACCACTGGAAGTAAGCTTGGCAATGTAAAAATTACTACTCAATGTACCATAACTGGTTGTATCCCCAGCAAAAGCGTAGCCACCGTCAGTTGTTTGAATGATGGAAGCTGCGCTATCATAGGCCGTGCCGCCAATCGTCCGCGTGCCGCCGGTGCCGAAAGATGTATCCAGATCGCCAGCGGATGTGAATTTGACAACATAAGCATCATAGTCTCCCGCGCCATAGCTATTTGTATATCCCGCTGCCGCGTAACCGCCATCGGTTGTTTGGATGATTGACTTTGCAATATCAGTGCTGGCTCCGCCAACCGTCCGTGTGCCACCGGTGCCGAAAGATGTGTCCAGGGCGCCAACAGATGTGAATTTTATTATATAGAAATCACTACCTCCCGCGCCATAACTATATGTATTCCCAGCGATAGCGTAACCGCCGTCAGTTGTTTGAACAATAGAAGTTGCCGCATCATCTAGATTTCCGCCAGCCGTCCGCGTTCCATTGGTGCCGAAAGATGTGTCCAGGGCGCCAACAGATGTGAATTTAACAATATAAACATCTGTGCTTCCAGCGCCATAACTGTCTGAATATCCCGCCAATGCATAACCACCATCAGTCGTTTGAATAATAGAACGCGCTTGCTCATTACCGGCTCCGCCAAGCGTCAGTGTGCCACCGGTGCCGAAAGACGTGTCCAGGGCGCCTGCGGAAGTAAGTTTAATTATGTATAAATCATAGTTTCCCGCGCCATAGCTATTTGTATATCCCGCCACAATATAGCCACCCTCAGAGGTTTGAACAATAGAATTTGCGCTATCATCACCAGCTCCGCCAAGCGTCAGTGTGCCGCCGGTGCCGAAAGACGTGTCCAGGGCGCCAGCAGATGTGAATTTGACAACATAAACATCGTTGCCTCCCGCGCCATAACTGGCTGTATATCCCGCCGCCGCGTAACCGCCATCTGAGGTTTGGACAATAGAGTTTATAGTATCGTTGTTCGATCCCCCGATTGTCAAAGCACTGAACCGATCAGCCGCGTGCGCTACATGGCCTTTTGCCAGTAAAAAAACAACGATTATAATTACTGTTATTCTTAAAAAATATTTTCTTCTCATCTCAATATTTTATTTGCTAATTTAAATTTTTATATTTTTCTGTTAGACATTTTACACGTCATTATTATAGCATTTAAAAAAATGCCGTACAATATTTCATATTTTTTAAATCAAACCAGATCGCCACCTGGTCAAGACTACAATTCCTTGCTCTTTATCAATTTTTTTGCTAGTTTTACCTAAACTATTACACTATCTTATGAGCACTAAAAAAAAGAGGCTTTCTCCTAAAATAATCGTCATCCTCGGTCCGACTGCTAGTGGCAAATCTTCGGCCGCTATTTCACTGGCCAAAAAATTTAACGGCGAAGTTTTGAGCGCGGATTCCCGCCAGATTTATCGCGGCATGGACATCGGCACTGGAAAAATTGAGTCTGACCCAATTCCTTCTCCCCTGTACTCGGGGGAGACGTCCCGATGTACTCGTCGGGACAGAGGGGGCAACGTCTTTCTTTCAGAAGGAATCCCCCATTATGGCATCGACATCGTCAGTCCCAAGACTGAATATAACGCCGCCAAATTTAAAAAATATGCCGACAAAGTTATCGCCGAAATTCTATCGCGCGGAAAAGTCCCCATCATCGCCGGTGGGACCGGTTTTTGGATCAAAGCCATCGTCGATAATGTCAGTTATCCCGAAGTCGCGCCTGATCCGGTGTTACGTAGCATGCTACGTAACAAAACCACAGAAGAACTTTTCACTATGCTCGAAAAATTAGACCCCGAGCGTGCCAAAACTATCGACGCCAAAAATCCAGTGCGACTGATTCGAGCGATTGAAATCTGCAAAGCCATAGGCAAAGTGCCAAAAATAAAAACAGGGAGTTCAACTCCCCTAATGGGAGTTGAACTCCCACGCCAAGCGCAGCACGACTTCCTCCAGATCGGCATCGCGCGAGAAAAAGAAGTCTTGCACGAAAGAATCAAGTCAAATGTCCAAAAAAGATTTGCCGGTGGGATGATAGACGAAGTGCAAAAACTACATGCTACTGGCCTCAGCTGGAAAAAAATGGAAAGCTTCGGTTTGAGCTACAAACTTATTCCACAATTTTTACGCGGGCATATTACTTCCGAAGAAGACTTATTGGAAAAAATATACCTAGCCGAAAAAGATTATGCCAAACGGCAGCTGACGTGGTTTAAAAAAGATGCGCGTATCGTATGGCTAGATTATTATCAAAAAATTGAAGAAGAAGTGGAAAAATTTTTATCCTAGAAGAGCCTGCCTATCACAAATAGCGGACTGTTCGCTGTAATCAGCGGACCGTTCGCCAGCCTTTATTACTCTAGAAAATAATTCGAGGCGACTGATCCAATTGGACCAGCCGCCTCACTCTCACTTTTTGCGTTCAATCTCTACAATCCTCATGCCCTTGGGAGCGTTAACACCTCCGGCATTCAGATTAGATAAATCATGGGAGGTAACCTCCTCCCAGGCAACATCCCGCGGGATGATAATTTTCACCATCCCATTCTCGCGTCCCTTCATGCCACCCATATGGCAGGCATTTCTGGCAGTCTGCATACATAACCTCTTTGGTTGATTTTTTATTTTGCCATACAAGTCGGACAGAAAACCCCTCCCAACTTGCCTATTTTTTCTTTTACAAGTGCTTTTAGTTCCCGAGGATACGCCGTTACTATGCCATCATTCAACTCCGATAGAGCACTCCTTCTTATCTGCTCTATGGATATAATTCCCCACCACCTTCCACCATACCTTGCCCAGATCATAAATCTACACCTATACACTGCGCCTCATATTTGTTCCCACAGAGCTCCAACATATTCCCTCCATCTATTTTGTTAAGGTTCATCCTTCTTTCTTTTAACTTCTCCCCACCTTATCTCAAAAAAACTTTCCGTCAATGGGAAAGCTTTTTTAATGCTATGTAATTTTTTTCTTAATCATTTCCATGGCTGCGCTCGGATTGGCTTTGCCGCCCGATTCTTTTCCGCCAGAGGCGGATCTGACATCTGTACTGCCTGATAATTTCTTTCTAAGTAATTCATTAACAGCCATAGGATTAGCTCTTCCTTGCGTAGCCGACATCACTTGTCCCATCAAAAATTTCAACGCGTTCTCTTTGCCGGCTTTGAAATCCGCCACCGAAGCCGCATTGGCTGCCAAGACTTTTTCCACCATGGCCTCCATTTCATCTCCACCGTCCATTTGTGCTAAATTCTTTTCGGAAATTATCTGCGAAGGATCACCACCGGTTTTGTACATTTCTGCTAATACTGTTTGCGCGGCGGTGGAATTAATCTTCCCGCAAGCTACTAGCCCCACCAATTCCGCATAATTCTCCGGAGTAATTTTAATGTCTGCCATACTATGATTATGTTCTGACAAATGTTTCCTGAGTTCGGTAATGATATAGTTGGCGGCCAATTTCAAGGCTTTGTTTTCCGCCGCTTCAATCTCATGGCAGGAAATTTTTTCTTTTATTTCACTCGCCACTTCTTCAAAATATTCCGCCATTTCTTTATCGGCCGTTAAAATTTCCACGTCACTTTTCGGCAATGCATATTCCTTTTCAAACCGAGCAATTTTAGCGTCCGGTAGTTCCGGCAATTTCCGGCGCAGCGCTTCGACATAATTTTCATCAAACTTGAGCGGTGGAATGTCCGGCTCGGGGAAATAGCGATAGTCATGGGCCGATTCCTTTTTTCTTTGTGACACTGTTTCGCCGCGATTAGCATCCCAGCCGCGCGTCTCCTGCACAATTTCTTTGCCCTTATCCAAAAGTTCCGTCTGACGTTCAATTTCAAAAGCAATGGCTTTTTCCACAAATTTAAAACTATTGATGTTTTTCACTTCCACTTTGGTGCCGGACAATTTGTCTTCCCCTTCTTTGTAGAGCGAGATGTTAGCTTCACAACGCATGTGGCCTTTCTCCATATCCGCGTCCGAAATTTCCAAATAGCGGCAGATCTGTTGCAGCTTCTGACAGAACAAGCGCGCCTCTTCGCCCGTCTCAATGTCCGGTTCCGTCACCAGTTCCATGAGAGGCACACCAGCCCGATTGAAATCAACTAAGGTATAATTCACGCCTTTCGGATGAATGAGTTTCCCCGTGTCTTCTTCCAAATGAATTCTAGTCACGCCGATTTCTTTCCCATCAATTCTTAGCTTTCCTTTTTCGCACAACGGTTGATCATATTGCGAAATCTGGTAGCCCTTCGGCAGATCCGGATAGAAATAGTTCTTGCGGTCAAATTTGGAATCCAACCGCAAAGTGCAACCCAAAGCCAAACCGGCCAATTGTACAAATTCAATGGCTTGAACATTTGGCACCGGCAAAGTCCCCGGTTGCCCGGTACAGACCGGACAGATATTCACATTCGGCTCGCGCTCCTCTCCCATCCCGTTCTTGGAATCACAAAACATCTTCGAAGCAGTCTTCAACTCCACATGCACTTCCATCCCGATAACCGGTGTATATTTGGCCATATCTAAATATATCTAACTATTATTCTTCTCTACCATTCTAGCCAATATGCCAGAATTTAGCAATATTTGGCTACTCCACATTAAAAACATTCTCCGTGCCGTAATATTCACGCCAGTTTTCGTTGTAGAACTTGAACATCCGTTCCAGACGATCTTGAGAAAGTTCTTGGAGCCCAAGATCTCCCATGAAATCCACAATTCGCTGTTTCGTCTCGCCTAATTTTTCTTGGTCTTCCGTCTGAATCTCAAACTCCGACAAAAATCCATAGCCAGCGTTCTTGTCGATCGTGATATAGAAATCATCTTTGCCATATTCCTCTCTTTCTCGCGACCATTTAGCTTGATAGGAAAATCCCGCCTCTTCCAAAAGCTTGTTCAGTGCGTCCATGGAAATGCCAGCCGTCTCTTCAAATTCCATGCGCAAAATTCCATTGGACGAAGTGGTATCATCCACCGAGGCTTTGATCACAAAGAATGCCTCGCCGTTCATCTCTCTAGTTCTCAAAGAATGGTTCTGGCCTTCTTCTAAAATTTTCTTCAGTTTTTCTTTTTTCTCATCAGAAAACAAAGGTAACAACTCTTCTTCTAATTTAGTGAAATCCCCGTCGTTCAGAAAATAGTGATTAAGTTGTTTGTACTTATTTTTTATTTCAATCCCCTGTTCAGCCAACTTATCCCGCAACTTCTGCGCATTTTCGTTAGTTTGCAAAAGACTTTTGATTTCTACTTCGTATTTCATAACACTATTTATTAATAAATTATTTATTAACACCAGCCTTTCTGCATGCAACTCCATGCTTCTTTAAAAAGACAATTGGTGTAAAATCATGATACTCCTCAAAATAAACTACTCTTCTAATTTTTTTTGATACTATCCCTTCCGCACATTGCATACAAGGCGAACTAGCTATGACCATATCGTCACCATTTTTTGAATAGCCTAATGCTCTAATCTCGGCATGAGGGAAATCGCAAGGCACATCCGAAGGCATCTTTTTCCCTGTTCTTTTATACTTTGCAATAAGGTCTTTATATTTGTCACAATTATTTTCTAGACATTTCTTACTTGTGCCATTTTTCGTTATTTTAACTATATCTCCACTTCTCACTACTATTGCGGATACTTTTCTAATAAAACACCCCGATAGTTTTTTCATTTTCTCTATTCTATCTGGAATATCGGAAGTATGCTTCTTCCCAGTCGGATTAATAAAAAAAACTTTTGGATGCCAATCGCAAAGCTCTTTGATTGGAAGGCTATTCTTATGTTCACTACTTATTGTAATAATTCTTTTGAGTATCTTATCATTTTGAGGAAATTTTTTGAAACAAGATGTATTTAATTTTTCAACCTCAAATTCAACATCTTTAAAGTTATTTTTGGCCCAATCAATTAAATCTTCCTTTCTCCACTCATAGGAAAATATTGGTCTTTCTTTCCCTTTGACCTGAAGATCATTATCGGAAATCAAACCAATTATGACCTTATCAATTTTAAATTGTTTAGAAACTGCATTGAAACATTTTTTTATATATTTTTTATGATCAGAATGCAAAACATCAAATCCTCCTGGTACATATAAAACATCTTTCATATTCTATACAATAAAATATTATTTTACCACCTCATACTTCAACACCACCGCATCGTCATTGATTTTCTCTATTTCTTTCAGTTTCAAATTAACGTCAAAATCTCCCTTAAAAAGTGATATGCCATCACCAAAGATTTTCGGCTCAATGGTCACATAAATTTCGTCCACTAACTTTTTCTCCAGAAACATTCCATTAACAAATGCACCGCCGCCTAAAATCGCCGTTTCGTATCCCATTTTTTCCAATTCGGCTATCACATCTGCCGGCTCGCCTTTCACCCATTTAACTCCTTCTATCATTGGCTTATTTTCTTCCATCGTAAAAACCACATTCAGCCTATCTTTCAACGGAGATGGAAAAGTGGCAAAGGTTTTATCGCCCATAATGACCACCCTAGCTTCTTTGGAAACTCGCTGGAAAAATTTCTTATCTTCCCTACTCGTCCAATCCGGAAAATGATCACTCGATTTCGCAATCCTGCCATCGAGCGTCGCAGCCATAACCAAAATGATTTTCATTGTTTTATATTTATGATTTTTTCTGCACAAATTCTTTCCAATTCTTCGTCACAAGTCCCCCGGTCGGCGCCAATTCGGCTTTGATTGGCGGATGGGCGGCATAATTTTCCAACGTGACATGCTCCGGACGGAAATCATCCAACTCTTTCACCTCATCAGAAATTGTTATTTTGGAAAACGGCAATGGCTCACGCGCCAATTGTTCTTTGACCGCTTCAATATGTTTTTCGTACACATGTACATCTCCAAAGGTATGGATGAATTCGCCTGGCTGATTACCCGTCACTTTAGCTAAAATTATAGTGAGCAACGCATAACTAGCAATATTGAACGGCACACCCAAGAAAATATCCGCACTTCTCTGATAGAGCTGTAAGGAAAGCCTACCCTTGCTAACACTGCATTGATACATATTGTGGCAGATTGGAAAGCGTGAAGCTTCTTCCGGCTTAGCCATGGCATAAAGAAATTCCGGGTTCCAGGAATTGACAATAGCATTATGACAATCAGGATCCTTTCTCATCTCATCCACAATCCATTGCACTTGATCGATTCCACGTCCATCTTTGGCCGGCCAATGTCGCCACATCTCTCCATAGATATGTTTCAATTTTCCATATTGCTCGGCAAATTCATCATCCGTGGCGATTTTTTCAACAAATTCTTCCTTGGTCATCTCCGGTACTTCCTTTTTTTCCATCAATTCACGGTAAATCTTATATGGATAATCATCCCAGATATGCACATTATTATCCACGAGATATTTGATATTGGATTGACCGGACAAGAACCAATAGAGCTCTTGCAAAACACCTTTCCAGTAGACTTTTTTGGTAGTTAGCAATGGAAAACCCTCAGCAAGATCGAATCTGATCTGACGACCAAAGAGACTATGAGTCACTACGCCTGTGCCAAGATCAGTCTGCGCGGTTCCATTGTCCAGGATGTCTTGGCAAAGTTCCAAATATTGATACTCAGGATGTTTTTTTTCTTGCAACATAAAAATTTTAAAGCTAAATAATTAACAGCACGCTTTTTCTCTTTTTTTATTCTCTTTAGAATCAAAACTCTCGGCTGGCAAACAAAGAACTTCACCCTTGAATTTCCTAACTTTTATTTTTTTCATTTTCGCCAAGTCTTCAGACTCAGTCTCTTCTTCAAACTTCTCACCGCCGGTTTGCGTTCTTAAATATTTTTCGTAGTAAACGATTTCTTTTATTCCCGCATTGGCCAAGGCTTTCATACAATCAAAGCAAGGATATTTTACAGTATAAAGAGTGGCGCCTTCCAATGTTCTTGGATTGATTGCATTGATTATTCCATTTATTTCCGCGTGTGCTCCACGGCATCGTTCCAACTTTCCCGTCTTCGGATTACCGTCTATTTTGGCACACCCCACTTCGTCACAATTATACCCGCCTTTGACCGGACCGTTATATCCTAAAGAAACCACTCTGTGATTAGCGTCGACATAGACAGCGGCAGTTTTCACAACGATGCAAGAAACCCTTCGCGTCAGCAATGTAGCCATATTCATAAAAGTTTCATCCCAGCCTATCCTAGTACTCTTAAATTTTTTCTTATTGGCCATTTTTTTATTTTTTAACTTTTAATTATCTCTCCTTTCTTTTCATAGGGGGTTCCTTAATTTTACTATCTTTCTCTCCTCTGGTCAAAATTGACATACTTCGCCATAATCAGCATAAAAAAACACCCCCTATTCAGAGGTGTTCGTAAATTCGTTTGTATATATTCGTTTTCTATTCGTATTTATTCGTGATCTTTCCCATCATCTCTTCCGTCTGGGCGATCAGTTCTTCGGCTGTGCCGTTGTTGTTCATCTTGAAATCCGCTTGGCGACCGATTTCATGGATGGACACTTCTGTGAGCCGTCCTTCTTCTTCCAAAAATTCTTCCAGTGTTGCTTCACCTTCACCGGCATTTTGTTTTCTAGCTTTAGTGCGCGCGTAGCGCAATTTCAAATCAGCCGTCACATACACCAAGAAAAAGTTCTGGCCGAATTTTTGGCGAAAAGGTTCCACGTCCCCATGCATTCGGATGCCGTCGGCGATGATGATGTCCGACTGAGCTTTTTCCATATCCTGGATCAAGGAATCGATGATGATGGACGGACCATAGCCTTCTTTCAGCACCAGTGCCAGCTTCACCAGATTGTCACGCGTCACACTTACATGGATGTCTTCCAAGGTACGGCGCAAAATTTTGGACGTGCCATAATGCACGGCGCCATATTTTTCAATTAAATAATCTGAAACTGTGCCTTTGCCGGCGCCTTTTTCTCCGATCAACCCGATAACGATTTTATTCTTTGCCATTGTTTTAAAACTCATTAAAAAGATTTAACCACCCAAAGATTATAGCAAAAACATACCTGAGCGTCAATAGAAAAAGCGCCCTGCCGGCGCTTTTTCGCGATATCCAAAAGTAATTTTACAAGCTGATTTTCATGCCGACACCCATCGTAGAAGAAAGACTCACTCTCGTTACTAATTTACCTTTCATCTTAGCCGGTTTGAATTTTTCCAGGCTCGCAATAAAAGAAGTGATATTTTCAACCAATTTTGCATCATCGAAGGACAATTTTCCGACCACTTGATGCACAATAGCGCCATTGTCATTTTTGAAAGCCACTTTGCCACCTTTCAGCGCTTTGACCGTTTCTTTGATTTTGGTGGTGACAGTTTCGGTTTTTGGATTTGGCATCAGGCCCTTCGGTCCCAGGATTTTGGCCACTGGTGCCAGTTTCGGCATCATTTCCGGGGTAGCCACCAAAATATCAAAAGCATCTTTTCCCACAAAAGCTTTGCCGGATTTGATTTTTTCGATAAATTCATCCCCCACTACCGCGTCAGCCCCCGCCTCCTTGGCATCGGCCGCATGCGTGGTCGTGATAACTACAATTCTTTTGGTCTTACCAGTGCCATGTGGCAGTTCAGTCGTGCCACGCAATTGTTGATCGGTTTTCTTCGGGTCAACATTCGTCTTGATGTGCACTTCTACGGACTCATCGAATTTAGAAACCTTGTTCTCTTTCAAGAATTTGATGGCTTCTTCCAAGGAATACATCTTATACTTATCAAATTTTTCGGCCACTGCTCGATACTTTTTTCCGTGTTTCATATATTTTTCGTGGTGATAGCGATTAGTATAAATCTCCCACAAATTAAATTGATTAACCTTCGATCTTGATACCCATTGATCTGGCTGTGCCGGCGATGATTTTCATGGCCGCTTCGATACTGTTCGCATTGATGTCCGGCATTTTCTTTTCCGCAATTTCTCGCAGTTGCGCTTCCGTGATCTTACCCACTTTGTCTTTCAGGGGGCTACCGGAACCTTTTTGCACACCGGCCGCTTTTCTAAGCAAATCAGAAGCGGGAGGAGTTTTCAACACAAAAGTAAAGGTGCGATCTTCGAAAATCGTGATCTCAGCCGGGATGATGTCGCCCATCTTGTCTTTGGTAGCATCATTGAATTTCACGCAGAACTCTTGGATATTGAGCCCGTGCTGACCCAACGCCGGTCCGACTGGCGGCGCAGGATTAGCCTTGCCTGCTTGGATTTGTAGCTTAATAACTGTTTTAATTTTCTTTGCCATATTCGTTGTTATATTTTATTAATCTGCAAAAAGTCCAATTCCACCGGCGTTTCTCGTCCGAAAATGGACACTAGCACCTTCACTCTGCCCTTCTCTTCATCCACCTTGTCCACTTTGCCATCAAAATCTTTGAAGGGTCCGTCGATAATTTTCACCGAGTCGCCGCTGGCCACATCAATCTTGTATTTCGGTTCAGCCACACCCATTCTCTTCTTGAGCATTTCAATTTCCGCCGGATCAACCGGGGTCGGGGTCGTCCCAAGACCGATGAAGCCGGTCACGTTCGGCGTATTACGCACTACATACCACGATGCGTCCGTCACAATCATGTTCACCAGGACATAGCCGGGATAAATTTTTTCTTCCACCACCGTGCGCTTCGACGCCTTGATTTTGATTTTCTTTTCAATCGGCACCATGACGTCAAAAATCGCATCTTGCATATCCATCGATTCGATACGCTGTTTCAAATTACGCGCGACATTGTCTTCATAACCGGAGTATGTGTGGAGAACGTACCACGCTCGTCCATGATGTTGTGTTTGTTTAGCCATATATTATTTTAGTATAAACATTTTTAATAACGTTTCAAAAATCCAATCCAATCCGCCGAGGAATGCGGCGATTGCCACGCTGATGCCGATTACTACCAAGGTATAGTTTATCGTCTTATCTTTTGATGGCCAATTGACCTTCAAAAGTTCCGCCCGGGCTTCCTTCAAAAATTGAGTGAAATTGTTCATAATTGAGGCTTTTTTAAAAGCCCCGTCAGGGCTTTTTTTCTTAACTCCATGATATATGATTTCCCGGATTGTGTCAATGGGTCGCGATAGCCTCAGCTAATTTTGGATCATTTTGAATCCATATATGCTATTTCCAATTTTTGCTGTAATTTCCGCGTATTTCCATGCCCCAACATCCCCAAATATGAGTTTAAAGATTCCTGCTTAGGATTTTCCATTATTCTTTTCATCATTCTTATTTTTGTGCTTGTTCGCAATACTCTATGATCCGAAAAATTTATCCAACCAAGAAAATCAACACCAGAAAAAAGCGTTTTAATACAAACCTTATTTGGATGAAGTTTAAGCTTTAGCTGTATTTCCAAAAAATCCGATATTTTTGGAATAATGTTTTCCAAATATTTTTTATCCTCTGAAAATATTACGAAATCATCAGCATAACGAATGTAATATTTGACCTTAAGATTGTGCTTCGCAAACTGGTCAAATTTATTCATATAAATATTCACTAAAAGTTGAGAGGTCAAATTTCCTAGTGGTAACCCGACATTATTTTTTCTTTTAGTACTGAAGCTACTGATAACCTCCTCCAATAACCAGAGAATGTTTTTGTCTGTGATATATCCTTGTAATATTTTCACCAAAATTTCATGATCTATGTTAGCGAAAAATTTCCTGATATCACATTTTAAAATCCAACAGTTTTTAGTATTGTTTTTACTGACAATATTAGAAAATTTTCTAAATCTATCGATTGATTTGTGCGCCCCTTTTTCCAATCGACAAGAAAAGGAATCAGCAATAAATGTTCTGTCAAAAAATGGATATAATTTGCGATAAATGGCGTGATGCAAAAGCCGGTCTCGGACAATGGCCTTGTGGATATCTCTGGGCTTGGGATCATTTATTTTGAACGCTTGATAATGACTATGTTTGTAGGTATGATGAAGGAGTTCGTCGTGAAGCACAAAAATGTTATCCATCAAATACATTTGTAAAATCTGAACATCTTGTTTGCTTCTTTTCCCTTTCGCAAATTCTTTCCAGGCTTCCAATAAATTTTCTAAACAAATAATATCATCATAATTATGGGTCAATTGAATTTTCATAATAATTCGACTTTTAAATCCCCCCCCCCAGCTGCCAGCGGTATTCGAGAAGATAAAAAGTCTTTATCTTTTGTGGTATGAGTATTATCGAATTTTGCCCACCACTCACAGGTATACGCTCGGCCAAAAAGTAGACAAATATTTTACAGAAATCATTGAATCAGTCGCCATCGCCGCCTTTCTCAAGCCAGAGGAAAAAATTCCCTATGTCAGACTAGCCATCCGCAAATCAGATGTTTTAAAAATATTTCTGAATATTCTTTGGGAAACAAAATCGTTGGATGATAAAAAGTATATTGCTCTTTCAGAAAAACTGAACTCCATCGGCAAGGACTTGGGCGGTTGGAACGGCAGTCTTGTAAAGAAAAACTCTCCCAACCAAATGCTGGGAGAGAAATGAAGAGAGTTTCGGGACGCGCACCGCGGGATTGTCGGAGTTGAAGTTGTTGTCAAGCCAGTTCCAGTTCAACTTCACCTTGTCGTCGTTCTCGTAGAGATACGGAACATTGAGGTTACCATTGCGGTTCATAACGAATATATGAAATGCCTTCCAATCCACTGTCCTTCGAATACTCTCAGGACTGTATCGCATTCGTGATCTAAAATCACCTAGCACTTCATACCAAGTATCTTCATTTTTTTGAAGTTTCTACATGCACCACCCTATCCGAAACCGTGATCGCGGATAATCTCGACGCATGGATACTGGATTCGGAAGCGGGAAACCGTAATCGCCCGCATACTTCCCTACTACCAACTTTATTGTAGCACAAATTAAAGAGCCTCGGTTGAAATACAACACGAGGCCCGTTTTTTTTAGCCCCTTAGGGCTAAGATTCCGAGGGCCAGATTTAAGAATCTGAGCACTCAGCACTGACTTGCGGGACGCGCACCGCGGGATGGCCGGAGTCGAAGCTGTCGTCAAGCCAGAACCAGTACAACTTCACCTCGTCGTCGTACTCGTAGAGATACGGAACATCGAGGTCACCATCGCGGTCCATAACGACAGACTTCCATGCAGGTATTACTCCTATGCCCGCAAAATGCCTCCGGAAAAAGCTGATGCCTCGCTCCTGAATAGCCAGAAGATCGGCGAAACAGAGGCATCCGTCGAGCAGTTTCTTGGCAAGGAGTTCCTCATGAATCTCATCGCCCGTAGCGTAACCTTCAATCTGCTTCGGATGGCGCCACTGTTCGATTTTCCTTATGTCAAACTCAGCAGGTCCCGTCAGCTCAAGCTCAGGATATTTTACCTCTTTCACAAGATCTGGATAGGTCGGACGGACGGTGCGATCGACACGGATAATCGGGTTCCATTCGTTCAAAAGCGCCTGCAGTGCTTCTTCCGGAACAACTTCGTCTATTTTCTCCAACAATTTTTTATTCATTTTCCTCTCCTCCCTGTTTTATGGTTTTTGTTGTTTGAAAATAATTTTCTCCACAAAAAATTGCAAGTCAGCATTCTCAAAGAACAATTTATGCTAACTAGGTATTATATACCCAAAACAATGTTTTGTCAATAGGTCTCGCTCGAATTCTAATCTGAAGTGCAACACTCTGATTATATCAGAGTGTTGCACTTACTTGTTGAACTAACTCCGCCACAACTTTGGGCGGATTTCGCATTGCTAGCTATCTCAATTTATGCTTTAATTAGAGTTATGAATATTATCACAGTCAAAAATCTGGTCAAGAAATTCGACGACCGTCCGGCCGTCGATGACATCTCTTTTGACGTCAAGAAAGGCGAAATTTTTGCTTTTCTCGGGCCGAATGGCGCCGGCAAAACCACCACTATCAAAATGTTCACCACCCTCCTCAAACCGACCAGTGGACAGATTCTCATTAATGGTTTTGACCCCACCACTAACTCAGATGATGTGCGCCAATCTTTTGGCATAATTTTCCAAGATCCGAGTCTGGACGACGAACTGACCGCCTTTGAAAATTTGGAATTCCACGGCGTGCTCTATAATGTGCCGAAAAAAATCCGCCGCGCTCGCATCGAAGAATTGTTGAAAATTGTAGAACTGGAAAAACGCCGCGATGATCTGGTGAAAGAATTTTCCGGCGGCATGAAACGACGTTTGGAAATCGCACGCGGACTCTTGCATCATCCGCAGATAATTTTTCTGGATGAACCAACTCTCGGCCTGGATCCGCAAACTCGCAATCACTTGTGGAGCTACATCAAAGATATGAACCAAAAAGAAGGCATCACCGTTTTTTTCAGTACGCATTATATGGAAGAAGCCGACCGGATGTCTGATCGGATCGCCATTATTGATAATGGCAAGATCGTAGCCGAAGGCACCGCTGAAAAATTGAAAGCCGACACGGCCTCGGCCACCCTTGAAGATGCCTTTTTGAAACTGACCGGCAAAGCCATTCGTGAAGAAGGTGCCAACGCTGTAGATAAATTAAGAACTATGGGACGCATATGGAGAAGATAAAAAAATATTCCAAAGTGATCTATATCTTGTGGCTGCGCCAATTGAAACGCTATTCGCGTTCCCGCGCCCGAATGGTCGGCTCGCTGGCTCAGCCCACTCTTTTTTTGGTGGCCATGGGTTTTGGTTTTGGACCAATCTTTCAAAAAGCCGGTGGTGGCAACTACATCCAGTTTCTCGCCCCGGGCATTATTGCTATGAGCATCATTTTCACCGCTATGTTTGGCGGCATGGAAGTGATTTATGACCGCCAATTTGGATTTTTGAAAGAAACACTCGTCGCACCAGTCCCGCGCTGGACCATTATGCTCGGCCGCACCTTAGGTGGAGCGACTGTATCGACCGCGCAAGGATTGGTAGTTTTCTTCATCGCACTCTTGGTAGGTTTTCGACCGGAAAATATTTTCACTGCGCCGCTCGCGCTCATCTATATGGCCCTCATAGCCACGTCCTTTACAGCTTTGGGCACAGCCATTGCTTCCACTATGGAAGATATGCAAGCCTTTCCCCTCGTCATGAATTTTCTCATTATGCCCCTCTTCTTTCTTTCCGGCGCCCTCTTTCCGCTCACTGGCCTGCCTAAAGCCATTCAGCTGATTATTCGCATCAATCCCCTGTCCTATGGCGTGGACGGCATCCGTGGGATTCTTTCCCATCAAATGCATTTCACTTTCCACACAGATCTTTTCATCCTCCTGGCTTTCACTCTCGCGACTCTGGCGGCCGGTAGCTATCTTTTTTCCAAAATTGAAGTGTAGAAAGTGTTTTTTAGAATATTGAAATAAATTTTACACTGAACTGTGCTAGTCGATACTGTAATTTTTTAACTTAATTTTTGCGCAATCTATGGATATCAAAAAACATTGTCAGAAAATATTCGTATTCATCATCAATCTATCGGTTATAGTTTTTATTGTCTTTGGCATCAAGGAAAGCAATAAGAACAAATTCATTACCCAAACAGTTTCCAGCGACACCACTTCGCCCGTGGATAGCGGCATTTTGCAAGTTCAATCCAATATCGCCACCGACAGAGAAAACAAGCTGCGCAGCTTGAACAATTCTCCAAAAACCGTGGTCCAAACCAATCAGACGACCACCACCAAGGTTCAGCCAGCGGCAGTTCCGGCAACTCCCACGGCCACTACTAAAACCCCCACCAGGAAGACTAAGACTTCCTAATTTTTTATGCTAAAGAAAAAATATTCTTTATTTGCCCTACTTCTCCTAGTAACGTCTACCATCCTCCTTGGCTGGTTTTTTGCTAAGGCGGACTTGGAAAATGAAGGTAGTGTAGTGCGAGCAATAACTCCCACAGCTACCAGCACCCAAACTCAAAAAACACCCACCGCGCACATTGAAACAAAAACTGTCACCCTTCAAGACAGCGATGGCGACGGAATCTTGGACAAGGATGATCCGCATCCGACCATTCCGGAAATATATATCGTAGAAGACAATGACAAAAACGGCATCGTCGACAAGTTTGAAAAATAGCTATGGCAGAAAAAATTTTTGAAAAAGAATGGCGGGCGCTCGGCACAGATATCTACGTGCAACTGGTGAGCGATGCACTTCAAGAAACCATCGCGAAAAAAATATTTTCAGAAATTGAGAATATTTACAGCCGACAAGCGCATATTTTCAGCCGCTTTGACCCAGACAGCGAATTGTCAAAAATGAACGCCCATTTGGGAGAATTTTTCGAAGCTTCTTCGGATTTTTTGAGCTTATCCAAAAAGTCTCTGACATATTTTAAGGAGAGTGGCGGCCTATTTGACCCAAGAATCTTGGAGACCTTGGAAAAAATCGGCTACGACAGAAGTTTTTCTAAGGAAAATTTTTCATCAGACAAAGTTGAAGATATGACGTTAGCTGAAGAAGAGAAAACCGAATTAAAAGATGATCTGATTATAGTAAATGGCCGGATAAAATTTCAAAAACGCATGGACTTCTCCGGCATTGCCAAAGGCGTCATCACTGACCGCGTGGCGGAAAATCTTCGACTGCAAGGTTTTGAAAATTTTCTAGTCGATTCAGGCGGTGATATGTTTGCCAGTGGCAAAAACAATCTCGGCGACCCCTGGGGAATCGCTCTAGAAGGCTCGCACAATGAAAATGAAACTCTCTTAGAAATTTCCAATGAAGCAGTGGCCACCAGTGGGAACGTCCGGCGGAATTGGAAAAAAGGAGAAAAAAAATTCCATCATCTCGTCAATCCTCACCGATTGAATGATTTTTCTTTTGCTTTGCAGTCTGTTACAGTGATAGAGAGAACCACGGAAAAAGCGGATGTGTGGGCCAAAATCATGTTTCTCTTGGGACTGGAAAAGGGTCTGAAAAAAGCCCGCGAAAGAAAAATGAAAGCTTTTTTCCTCACAGCGGACGGCGACACTATAAAATCAATTTAAAAAAATATTATGCGCTATAAATTCGGCGGTATCATTTTTTTCTTCCTTGTCTTTTTTGTGGCAAGTCCAAACGTTTTGGCGCAGACTCAAAATGGAGGCCAATTGGATTATGGCAAAGATGTCGCAATTGATAGCGATCTGGACGGCCTCACTGATTTGGGAGAAAAAGAGATCTACAAAACTGATCCGCAAAATCCGGACACGGATGGCGATGGCATCCTGGATGGCGCCGAGGTCATCAGCGGAACCAACCCCCTAGACAGCGCTTCTCCGAGCGCAGTGCGAACCATCAGCACGCAAGAGACCATGACCGAAAGGGCCACTCCCTGGGCCTGGTACATTTCTCGCGCTTCTGGCCTGATGGCCTATTTTCTCCTGTGGCTCGTGATGTTTTTCGGTCTGGCTATCCGCACTCCAATCCTCAAAAAAATCTTCCCGCCCGCGTTTTCTTATGAAACCCATGCCTGGCTCTCAGCGCAAGCTCTGATTTTAGTTTTTTTCCACTCCGGCGCCCTGCTCTGGGACAAATATCTCCAGCTTAAAGTTTTAGACTTGTTCGTCCCCTTTCATAGTCGGATTTATACCAATGAGTTAACTTTCGGAATTTTAGGGTTATATCTCATGATCCTTCTCCTCCTCACCTCCTATTTCAGAAAATTTTATTCCTACAAAATCTGGCGCGCTGTGCACTTTTTGAACATCATTTTGTTCGCAGTTGCCACCCTCCACGCCCTAGCCATCGGCACAGATCTGAAAAACGGTCTATTCCTGAGAAATGTTTTCCTCGGCGGCGATATCCTCTTGGCTCTTGTTATCATAATAAACATCATTACTCAACTAAGGGCTAAATTTTTTAGCGAAAGAATTTAGGCTCTTGACAGCCAAAAAAACCTCTGATAATATTATTTTAGTACTTTAAAAATGTGGCAAGGAAAATGAGTTTTTATTGAAAAAATTTATTTTCCTTGTCGCATTCGGTTTTATGACGACTTGGACAGGCGGAGTAATTTATCGGCTTTTTAACTTTTACCGCAAAGGAGGAAAGGATGTTGCGTAACAAAGGGTCCTCAATTGGACCATCTACGAACGTAATCATTACCGCCACCGTGGCCGGCTGAAAGTGTGAGGTGCCCTCTAAGGGAAAGGAGATTCCATGTCTTGTGAACCACCCCAGCAGGTAAGTTTATGCAGTATGCGGCTAATGTCCAGAAGTTCAATTTAATAGAGGAGTGATGATTATGTATGCATTAACTCGTACCACCAATTTGGTAGCCGCGGCGAACAAGACGGCGCGCACAGCAGTCATCGCCAGGAACGCCACCTCCGGGATAATGTTAACCTCCCCGCAGACCACGACTCTACCGTCATGGACCGCCAACAGCTGAAACCAAGGTTGCCGACCCTATCAAGGAGGGGCCAATGAAACTGTCTATTTAGGAGAAAATTGAGGTATGCGGCCTCATGCATTGCTCCCAAGAAAAGCGCTGTATTGCTTCCAGCTACATATGAAGCATCTACACAACAATCTCCGCAACAAATATGGGCATACCGGCCGCGACTGGTATGCCCATTCTTTTTTAGAAAATAAATTTTTTATTCCACAAACCCGAAATGCTTCAGTGTCGGCAGAATGTTCGGAGCTAAATTTTCTTTTTCCAAATCTTCCAAGGGAATCCATTTCCACTCACGGATATCTGCACCGGGATGCACTTCACTATTTCGCTTGGCCACATAGTGCACCAAAATTACATCTATTTTACCTTCTGGTGTTTCTTTCAGGGTATGCATAAGATATGGCGTTTCATCCAAAATTTCAATCTCAATTCCCATCTCTTCCTTGGCTCTTCGGATAGCAGTTTCCTGAAGCGTCTCTCCATCTTGGGTTTTTCCCCCACAAAACTTCCAAAAATCCGTGTCTCCATGCTGATTCAATAGGACTTTCCCCTCCTCTACAATCACCGGTCCCGACGCAATGGTTATCTTTGCCATAATTTTTTTTGTTAATTGATTATATATTCTTGTCATTCCTGCGTAGGCAGGAATCTAGTGTAGAAACTTAATGATTTGCGACTAGATTCCCGTATACACGGGAATGACAGAAAAAATGATTTCTTTATTTATATTACCTTCACCATATAACTATCTTTCAGTTTATACCCCGCTTTCCGATAATATCCTCGCACGCCAACCCCGGAAATGACCGCAATTTTTTTGAGACCAAATTCCTCACGCGCGATCCGCTCCGCTTCTAAAAGCAACTTTTTACCCAGCCCAATGTGCTGTGGTGAGTTTTTATTTTTCTTATCAATAGACGTCAGTTTTCCATAAGTATGCACTTCACGCACCAGTGCCGCATTTTTCAAAACACCCTCCCCTGTACTCAGGGGAGGTGTCCCGACGTACTCGTTGGGACGGAGGGGTTGCGCGAGGGCTGGACCATGATCCTGCACACCCACAATCCGCAGCCGCAACAGCGCAAAAAGTTTTTTCTTATCAGGCGACACAAACTGCAAAAAAATTTCTTGGCCGCCACTGGCAGCATAATTAATCCTATCCAAAATTATTTCTTCATCCGGCACATATTCCGACCGCACTTCGCGACAGCGGATGCATCGACAGACGGACTCTTTTTCAATCAGTTGCCGCAAATTGGAAACATTCGGCCCGGCTTCAATGGAAGTGCCGGGCACATCGCGCACCAGACGGGCAATCCTGACTACCGGCGGAATGATATTTTTTTTGATCCGCAAAATAAATTTTTCAAATTCTTCGTCGCCCAACGCCTTGTATTCTCCTTTTTTCCACATTGAATATAGTTTGGTGTTTCTGATGACCACCGTCGGATAAATTTTGAGCATATCCGGCTGGAAAGCTGGCTCAGAAAAAAGCCTTTTGAACATCTTATAATCGCGCTTCAGATTTGATCCAGGCAGCCCCGGCATGATGTGATAGTTAATCTTGAACCCGGCATCTTTCAAAAGTTTGGTCGCCTCAATCGTACGCGCGATATTATGTCCACGCTTGTTCAACTTCAAAACATCATCAAAAATGCTTTGTACGCCCAGCTCCACGCGCGTACAGCCTAATTTTCTGAAACTTACAATTTCTTCGGCATCGATATAGTCCGGCCGCGTTTCCAACGTCAACCCGATGATGCGACATTTAGCTTTCTCATTCCTTTTTTGTTCCTTGAATAAATCGTCTTGTCTTTTTTTTAATTCATGATTCATGACTCTTGATTCATGTTTTCCATATTCATTACACGCCCGAAAACATTCAGTGATAAATTTTTGTTGATATTTTTTTGGTAAACACGAAAACGTACCACCCATCACAATGAGCTCAACCTTTTCGACTTTGTGACCGTTCAGTTCCAAAGCGCGCAAACGGTTTTGCACTTGGCGATATGGGTTGAACTTGGCCGCAATGGCCCGCATGACCGCCGGTTCATTGGACAGATAGCTTTTCGGCATATCTTTTTCCGTCGGACAATAGATGCATTTTCCGGGACAGGGATAGCTTTTGGTCAACACCGCTACGACAGCCACACCCGACTCAGTGCGGACACGCTTACTGAAAAGGGCCTTTTCTAGCTCCATGCTCCGCTTAATCTCTCCGCGCGCCACCATTTTTTCATACACTTCGCGCAAATCCGGATTGGTCGGCGGCTGCACCCCCAGTTTTTTGCAAATATCTTTTTTCAGACGCAAAAAATCAACATCTCCTTTGGAAACCCCCATTATAGCTAGTTTTATGAATTCCGCATATATTTTTTGCATATATCAAGACTAGAGGAATGAACCAGATTATGCAAGTTTTTTATTTTGTCATCCTGAGCGAAGTGAGTCACCGATAAGGTGACGAACGCAGCCGAAGGATCTGCCCGTGGTTACCTCAAGTTTTATGATTTATAGCAAAACCACTGGTTACACAAAGCAGATTCTTCGACTTCGCCCGAGTACGGGCTACGCTCAGAATGACAATAAAAGTTAACGTTGAATTTAAGAACCTCTTCTGCTATACTTCCTCCATATGAAAAAAGTAACTCTAGGAAAAATACTTTACGAAACCGAAACTGGCTACGACCAAATGGCTGATAAATTTTCCGGCACACGTTCTTTTTTTTGGCGCGATTTGGAATTCATCAAAAATCATATCGAAAATAACAACAAGATTTTAGATTTCGGCTGCGGCAATGGACGGCTCTTGGAAATCCTGAAAGATAAAAAGGTTACATATTACGGCGTCGACGTTTCACAAAAGCTGGTCGGCCTAGCCAAGAATAAATACCCGGAATTTGCTGCTAATATTTCAAAAATTTCCGGCCAGGCCAAACTGGATTTTCCGGATAATTTTTTTGATGCAACCGTCGCCGTCGCCGTCTTCCATCATTTCCCCGACCAAGATTTTCGCTTGGCGATGGCGCGCGAACTCTATCGCGTTACCAAACCGGATGGAAAAATAATTGTCACCGGCTGGAATCTATGGCAAAAAAAATATCGGAAATATATTTGGAAAAATATCGCCTTGAAAATCATCGGCCGTAGTCACTTGGATTTTCTAGATTGCCAAATTCCTTTCAAAAACAATGCCGGAGAAATTTTCACCCGCTTCCATCATGCCTATACTGAGCACCAGTTAGCAGAACTATTCAAACAAGCTGGCTTCCAAAAAATCACAGTTAGAACAATCGGTAACAAAAATCTGGTTCTGACTGGAAATAAATAGAAGCGTAAAGATTGCAATCTCTACGCTTCAAAACATTTTGGTGGAATTTTTACTCAATCGCCATTATCCCCCATTGAGACATTTCTAATGAGCTTTTTAATAATTCTCTCGTCCATTTCTTTTTCGCTCCTATTGTATGTCGCCATTTTCTCTTTTATCTTTATGCGTTCATCCTCTTTTTTACGTTTACCCATCTTGCTCAAAAAATGATAAGCAAGAAATATAAGACAAAGACAAACCACTATTGAGACGACTATTCTCGAATATACCATAATATCAACCCCCTTTTTAATTAAAATTATTATGAAGTTAAAAACATCAAAACAAAGTACTGAATCAATCATAGCAACAAAGCCTAGAAATAAGCAAGAGCTACATTCTAGCCTGAACTGCAATTTTACCTTCCACAAAAATCTCGTAAGGGGTTAAATAGGCATGTCTTTTTCTCGGTCGCTCATTGATGAGCTTTGCCTTCTCATCTACATCTCTTTGTTCCAGTGTAGCAAACATAC
>CAIKZD010000016.1 GCA_903831805.1 uncultured bacterium | reverse complement strand
TTATATTTTTATTTTTATAATTATATTATACTACTTTTTCAATAAAAATCAAAAAGCGGCGGGATTTCCCCGACCGCTTTTTGTTTTTGAAATTTCAAAAGAAAATTCTTTTCAAAACTAGAAATTAGTATTAGCGCCGCCAAGCAAACCCTTCGCAAAGTTTAGCGCTACCAAACCGGCCAAAGCCACAATCACACCAATAATGGAAGCGATCATCGCTCCCTTGGCTTTCGTGATTCTAGTTTCGTCTCCGGCCGCTGTCAGATAAAGCAGTCCCGCCAAAGCAAACCCGATTACACCGATGATGCCCACCAGCGCTAACATCCAATTCATGATGTTGGTAATAATCGTGAATACGCTATTAGTAGGCAAGTTCGTTGAGTTTGGAGCAACAAATTGAGCGCCAGCCAAAGCCGGGACCGCCAATATGGCCGTGGAAACCAAGCCATAACCGATTGATTTAATTTTATTTCTCATATCACACCTCCCATCTATTTTTGTATTTTTATCTTTTTGATTATCTTGTTTTTATTTTTATCCTCCCAGGAGAACGTTGACCTCGCGGATGACTACCAACGCGGAGAGCGCTACTACAATCCCGATAATGGCATATTTGAAAATATCTTTTCCCTTGTCAGTTCTTTTTGGATCACCGGCTGACGTGAGATACATGAGACCACCGACAACCATTGCAATCATAGCAATAATTCCCACAATTGACAACAGCAAATTCAAAATGTTGACAGCAATGTCTTGAATGGTTAGGGCGTCGCTCACCCAATTGTCAGCATTGGTGCCCGGAGTCCCATTGCCGCCCAAGATGTGCTGGATCTCTTTGAGAAATGTCGGGGCTGCCATAGCGATGGCTAGTCCGATGACCGCTCCGGTCCAAGTTTTCTTGGCTCGCGTCACCATTGTTTCATTGCCGGCGCTGAGCATATACATAATGCCGCCCAGGATAATGAAAATGAGAGAAATAATGGCCATTACTCCCATTAAGTTAGTCATAATAGAACTCAAAAGAGCCGAAACCGTTGTCACCGACCCCAGTGGATTGGGAAAATCCACTGCTCCGGATGCCGCAGCACATCCCGGAAGCGGTCCGCCGATGAGCGCGCCTAAAAAAATTATCGAAAATAAAAATAATGCTTGTTTTGTTTTTTTCATTTTGGTTAAACTATTTTAAAAATATTTATTTTATCATTTAAGCTCTTCCACTCTATTCGCCGCCGTCTTTAGCGCGTCTGCCACAGAGGCTTGCCCTTTGTTCACTTGATCGATCATCTCCGCAAAAATTGATTCGATCGCGCCCGGGTTCGATTCTTTCCAACTCTTGTCAATCAAGTTATCAGCTGCGAACACACCGATTTGCGGATCGCTTTTTTGTGTTTCGATAATGTCTCGGCGCGCCGCCGGTTCGCCGGTATGCCCTAAATAGTTCTTGGCCGGATCAAAATCGGCGCTGAAAGTTTTCCCCAGCCCCGTGCCGGACGTTGTCGCAACAAAAGTTCCATCCGGCTTAGTGGTCAGATAAGTCAGAAAACGCCAAGCCTCGGCCACGCGCGTGACATTGCTTATAGTCGGCGCACTAGCACTAGAACCGCCATATTGTCCGCTACTCGGCATTTTATTTTTCGCCACTCCAAATGCCCAATAATTGGCAAAGTTCACCTTGGGAGTGTTGGAAAATTGCGGCACGCTGGCCACGGCAAAATTCAATTTCGGCGCTTTACTGGCCACCGTGGCTGTGTGCCAAGAATAATTGAACATCATGGCAGTCTTGCCTTCGGCAAAAGCATCGACTGAATAGTGCTCGGCAGGGTTCCAAGTATAATTCGGCGAACTGGCAGTGGCAAATTGAGTATAAAAATTAAGGGCATCCTCACCGGGGAAAACAGTTTTGTTGTCCAAGGTCGTCGCGCTGTTGAATTTCACTCGCCCTTGATCATCTATCATACTCGTTCCGTTTTGCAGCATAATGAGACTTAAGACATCGGTCGAACGATTGATATTGTAAGCCGTTCCAATAGCCGCCCCACTCGTCACAATATCTCCAGTATTATTAATCCGGGTCAGTTTCCTGACATCATCTATGAATTGATTCCAATCGGTCGGCGGAGAAGTGATTCCCGCTGCATTCAAAAGATCCTTATTATAATAGAGCCCGAGGCTGTTGACTGATAAGGGCACAGCATAAATTTTTCCGCTGTCGATGAAGTCAGAGGCCGCCACATCCACAAAATTGCTGCGGAATTTCTGCTCATTGAGCACGCCCTGCGCCACCGGCGCTTCCACTATTTTGTCCTTAAAGGATGGCAGCCAAGTATTATTCATAAGAAAAATATCCGGTCCTTGGCCACTCGCCAAGGCGTCTATCAATTCTTTTTCGTAAGTGTTCGTCGCAATTTTCTTATATTTGATATTAGCAATATTCGGATTAAGCTTTTTATAATTATCAAAAATTTCATTGAGCGCATCACTCTCATCTAGCGATCCCCAAATTTCCAAGTTTAAATTGTATTGATGCGGATTAGTTTGTCGACAACCACAACCGGCCACGGTTACCAGTCCGGCGATAAAAAAGCAAGCTGCTATTATTTTTGTTTTATGTTTCATGCTAGTTGCAAAATTATTATTTTCCTTTGATCAAGATCAGTCCGAAATGTAATTCACTAATATCCAATTCCTGCGCAATGCCTAAGTCATTTTTTCTGATACTTTTGAGCAACTCTTCCCTGGTTATGCGGCTACTCATGGCCGGACCGAGAGAACCGTTCGAAGCTTTCCAATCGATCAAAAGAATCCGCCCGGCTTCTTTCAAAATTCGTTTAGCTTCTCCGATAATCCGGCTCCGTTTATCATTTTGATAGAGCATATTAACCATAACCACCCAATCCACACTATTTTCTTCCAAGCCGGAACCGTTCGCTTTCTCCAGGTCGACTCTCTTGGTGATCACATTCCTCAAGCTAAGCGTTTTAGCACTACTGCGGATCATATCAATTTTATGCTCCAACACATCCAAGGCCCAGACCGTGCCGGTGTCCCCAACTTTCGCCGCAATCGGAAAAGTAAAATACCCGGTGCCGGAACCGAAGTGCGCCACCTTCATCCCCGGAAAAATTTCCAGCTGGGAAATGACCTGTTGCGGATCTAAAAACTTAGTGCCGTAGGCCGATGGTGACGTAATGTGCTCTAATTTTATTTTTTTTTCAACTGGCATTTTTTAAAAGTTAGTCCGGGGATTAAATCTTTAATTTTATTCCTTGACCATTTATCTTTACACTACTTGTATTTTACAATAATTTTTCAAAATGAACAACTATTTTTTCCGAGATGCCCAACCCGATTTGATAAGTTTGCGATATTCTTGTAGATTATTAGAGTACATAAGGAAGAGTGCCAGAGTGGTCGAATGGGCCGCACTCGAAATGCGGTGTACCGGAAACGGTACCGGGGGTTCAAATCCCTCCTCTTCCGCCAAAATCATATTAAAATTGTAGAGACGCAGCATTGCTGCGTCTCTACGGCAATAGGGCGGCTTTCATCATTCTTGACAAGAAAAATCTTTCCTATAAAATATCAATTAGCAGTCTCCGACTGTGAGTGCTAATCATTAAAAATATCATTATGGAAAAAACCAATGTAAAACCGCTTGGGGAAAACGTCCTCGTCGAAACCCAAGAAGTCAAAACCAAGACCGCGACCGGCCTCTATTTGCCGGAATCTAATGAAAAAGAAACACCTAAGGAAGGGCGCGTCATGGCCATCGGTGAATCCAAAGAAATCAAAGTGAAATATGGCCAGCTCGTCATCTTTCGCCAATACAGCGGGACAGATATTAAAGTCAACGGCAAAAAATACATCCTCGTCAAGAACGAAGATATTTTGGCAGTGGTAGAATAAAAAAACAATTTCTTAATCTAACAACTTAACTATTTATTCATATGGCAAAACAAATTGCAACCGGCCTCGACGCCCGAAAAAGAATCAAAATTGGCATTGATAAAGTAGCCGACACGGTGAAAACCACCCTTGGCCCAAAAGGGAGGAATGTCATTTTGGACAAAGGCTTCGGTTCCCCGGTCATCACTAATGACGGCGTATCCATCGCCAAAGAAATCGAGTTGGAAGACAAATTCGAAAACATCGGGGCCGAACTCATCAAAGAAGTGGCTAACAAGACCAACGATGTGGCCGGCGATGGCACCACCACTTCCACCGTCATCATGCAAGCGCTCGTGAATGAAGGTTTAAAATTCGTAGAAACCGGTATCAGCCCCATCGGCATTCGCCGCGGCATGGAAGCCGCCAAGGATGATATCTTGAAAATTCTCAAGAAAAATTCCAAGCGCATCAGTTCACCAGCTGAAATGGCCCAAGTGGCCACCATCTCGGCCGAATCCAAAGAGATGGGCGAAATGATTGCCCGCGTGATGGAGGAAGTCGGACAAGACGGCGTGGTGACCGTGGAAGAATCGCAGACCTTTGGTCTTGAAAAAGAAATTGTCGAAGGCATGCTTTTCGACAAAGGGTACATCTCTCCTTACATGATCACTAATCTGGAAGCACAGACCGCTGAACTGAAAGATTGTCCCATTTTAGTTACTGATCAAAAAATTTCTTCTATCCAAGAAATTCTGCCCCTCCTCGAAAAGATTGCGGGTCTCGGCAAAAAAGAATTGGTCATCATCGCGGAAGACGTGGACGGCGAAGCCCTGACCACCTTAGTTTTGAATAAGCTGCGCGGTACTTTGAATGTTTTGGCCATCAAGGCCCCGGAATATGGCGATAATAAGAAAGCTATTTTGGAAGACATTGCTGTGCTCACCGGCGCCACTGTGATCAGTCAAGAAAAAGGGCTGGAACTAAAAACTGCCGACCTCGCTATGCTGGGACTTGCGCAAAAAATCATTGCCACCAAAAATAACACGACCATTGTGGGAGGGAAAGGCAAGAAAAAAAATATAGAGGCCCGTGTGGCGACTATTAAATCCCAAACCGCTGCGGCCGATAGCTCCTATGACAAAGAAAAATTACAAAAACGCGCCGCGAAACTCTCGGGCGGTGTAGCCGTCATCAAAGTGGGGGCCGCTACGGAAACTGAATTGACCTACGTGAAACACAAAATGGAAGACGCCTTGGCTGCCACCCGTGCTGCGGTGGAGGAAGGCATTGTGGCTGGGGGTGGTGTAGCCTTGGTGAAAGCCGGCCATGAATTGCAAACCGGCAAAGCCAAGAACAAAGATTATGAATACCAAGCCGGTTATGAAATTCTCATCCAAGCCTTAAATGAACCCCTAAAACAAATTGTTTTGAACGCCGGGAAGCGTAGTGCCGACGTCGTTTTGGAAAAAGTCCTGAGCGAAAAAGACATCAATTTCGGCTACGACGCCAGCGAGGATGCGTATCTTCCCAACATGATCAAATCCGGCATCATTGATCCCCTGAAAGTCACGAGGACCGCTCTCGAAAACGCCGTCTCCGTGGCCGCTATGCTCCTCACCACCGAAGCCGTCGTCACCGACCTGCCAAAAAAAGATGATTCAATGCCAAGTAACCCCATGGCCGGCATGGGCGGAATGATGTAGAAAATGTTTTTAGTTTAGTTTTTGAAAAGAGCTGTCGAGAGGTGGCTCTTTTTGTATATTTTGACAAAAAATTAACAGTATACTAATGTGTATTGTAACTACCGTAGTAGAAATTTAGTACCATTACCAATAAAATAGCGATAAAATCGCAAAGGGAGAGAACAATGGACTTTAATATCTTGAAGATTATCTTGGCACCTTCTCCGCTCGGCTGGCTTTTAAAAAACACTATTGCCAGGAGGAATTTAACGGCATTGGAGTCAGCACTCGAAAAAGTAGATGGAGGAAATGATCCTGAAACTGGAAATAAATTAAATGATGAGCAAATTTCCAAGTTAAAAAACGATTTTACGGGCATGATTTCCGATCTCATCGGGAACACCAACAAGCAGGGCTGGGTATTATTCGTATCTATTATGCTAAGCTCTTGGTACGTTTATCAAGCTGGAGCTGATGCGGCCCTTGCCAATAAAATGCTCGAAAGTATCGCATCTGGACTGACAGTGGCTTGGTTTGTGATAACATTTGCCTCCGTCAAAAAGTTATTTCTGGATTCAGCAACAGTCCTGACTTTCCTCATGCTTAATGCTTTTACGAATGCCTGGATGACAATTGTTATCGCAATCATTGTTTCTCCGCATGTCCTGCTAAGCGAAAAAGTTTTGATTGTAACAACAATCATTTCCGCTTGGGCAGCGGCAGCCGTCTATGATTCCCTCGATTTATTAAGAGGAAACATGGATGAGTTGGCTGTTAGTTTCTATAAAAAAGCTACCACAAGCAGCTTAAGGGTGAACGTAGACCACGAATAAAACATCATCTACTTTACAAGCTTTTGCATCGCCGGTCCAGATCTCTCGTCTGGGCCGTTTTTATTTTCCATTACCTGTCATTGCGAGGGAGTTTCGTACTCGAGACGACCGCGGCAATCTCATGCTTTAATTCACCAGTCTTAATGTTTAGCTTGGTGATACAAATTGCGAGATTGCTTCGTCCGCTACACTCCCTCGCAATGACAAATAGTTTTTGATTTTAGATTTTAAAATTTCCTACAAGAAACTTTACATTCCCCCGCTTTAATGCTAGCCTAGAATAAGTAACAAGAAAAACTTATGTCCGAACTGGCCAACATCATACAAAACTATTCTCCCTACTTTCTCCTCAGTTTTCTGCTTGTTTTCTTGGTTTTTTTGATTTGGAACATTCTGCTCCAAATTCAGATTAACCGCCTAAAAAAGAGAAGTTTTGAATTTTTCGGCGGTAATAAGATAAACAATCTGGAAGAACTGTTGCTTTCTCAGGCCAAATCATTGAAACTGCTCGACAAAGACATCCAGGAACTCTATGCTATTTCCAACCAGATCAATGCTTTGTCCTTCCGCGGTTTCCATAAGCTCGGCGTCGTCCGTTTCAATCCTTTTAAGGATGTCGGCGGCGATCAAAGTTTTTCGGTGGCCCTGCTCAATGGCAAAAATGATGGTCTGACTATCTCTTCCCTGTTCACCCGCGAAGGTTCCCGTGTCTACACCAAAACTATTCTGGCCGGAGTTTCCGAAAAACACCCCCTCACAGAAGAAGAAAAAGAAGCCATTCAAATCGCCATATCCAGCAGTCCTAAAAAATTAATTGAAAAAAAATAATCACTTTATGTCCGATACAACTCCGAAAAAAATAGCTTTGCCTCCAATTATCACCGTTAAAAAATTCGGTGAAGTTTTGAATTTGTCTATCAGCGTCATTATCACTGAACTCATGAAAAATGGCATTCTGGCCACTATCAACGAAAAGATAGATTTTGAAACAGCTTCTATTATTGCACAAGATTTAGGTTTTGAAGTTTCCGAAGAAGTGGTGGAGGCCAGCGACACGATGACTTTGGAAAAATTGAATGACTTACTGCGAAAAGAAAAGGCTGCGGGGGAAAATCTGAAAGGTCGTCCGCCCATTGTCACTATCTTGGGGCATGTTGATCATGGCAAGACCACCTTACTCGACACCATCAGAAAAACCAGTGTCGCAGCTGGCGAATCAGGTGGCATCACTCAGCATATCACGGCTTATCAAGTTAAAAAGAAAGGTCAAATCATCACTTTCGTGGACACCCCGGGACATGAAGCTTTCAGTGCTATGCGCGAACGTGGCGTAAGCTTGGCTGACATTGCCGTCCTCGTCGTCGCCGCAGATGACGGAGTGCGTCCGCAAACCAAGGAAGTAATCGAATATCTGTTAGCCAAAAAAATCCCCACCGTGGTGGCTATCAACAAGATCGACAAACCGGAAGCCAACATCCAACGAGTGAAACAAGAATTGGCCGACCATGGCATTGTCTTGGAAGAATGGGGCGGCCAAGTGTTGTCATCCAAAATCAGCGCTAAGAAGAACATTGGCATCGACGATTTGCTCGATAATATTCTATTAGTGGCTGAGGTGGAAGACTTTCAAGCCGATTATGCCCGCGATCCCTTGGGCGTCGTTTTGGAATCCCATCTTGATCCGCAAAAAGGTCCGGTGGCCACTATCCTAGTGAAAACCGGGGTGCTTAAAGAAGGTCAGGATATAGTGGCTGGCACGACCTATGGCCGAGTCCGCCGCATTGAAAATTTCAAAGGTCAACGCGTTACCGAAGCCGGCCCATCGTCTCCTATTAGTTTGATCGGCCTCAACAGCGCCCCCAATTCTAATGATATCCTACAAGTCGCCACTGACAAGGCCAACGCCAGAAATCGTGCGCTTATCGGAAAATTCAACCAAACCGGCAACCAAGAAGCCCAAAATACTCGCACTGTGATGAAAACCATTGTGGATGAAAAAGTGAAACGCTTGAACATCATCCTTAAGTCTGATGTGCAAGGATCACTGGAAGCTATTTTGCAAATTTTAGGCGAGATCAAATCCGACGAAGTGGCTATTGATTACATCGAAATGGGTGTCAGCAACATCACCGAATCCGATGTCCGTTTGGCTGGCAACACCCATGCGATTGTTTATGGTTTCAATGTCGAAGCCACCACCGTGGCCAAACGCATGGCCGAAAACGCCAAAGTGGAAATCAAAAACTTTCGCGTCATTTATGAATTGGTGGATGATATCAAGAGCAAATTGGTCGCCATGCTGCCGCCAATTGTGGAACGCACGGATTTTGGCAAGATGCAAGTGCTGGCTATTTTCAAAACCGGTCGCGGCGATATGATTGTCGGTGGAAAAATTCTTACCGGCAAAATGGTCAACGGCACCCTCCTGGAAGTGATGCGTGGCGAGAATGTCATCGGCAAAGGCACCCTTAAGAATCTGCAAGAAAACAAAGTGGACGTCGATGAAGTCACTAAACAAAAAGAATGCGGCGTCACTTTCCTTGGCGAAACTAAAATCAAAGTCGACGACACCCTCTTGTGTTATCGCGAAGAAATCAAAAAAAGAACCTTGTAGAAATTTCAAATATCAAATTACAAATTTCAAATCAATTTCAAATGACAAAATTAATAAATAATTTTTTGATATTTTGATTTTAGATTTTATTTGTCATTTGAAATTTGGATTTTGAAATTTTTAAATTAAGTTTATGTCGAATCGTATTATTAAGATTAACGATCTCGTCCGCCAAACCGTGGATGAAATTCTATTAAAAGAGCTCTCCCTCAAAGAGGGTGTTTTCATAACGATCGCTAAGGTTGACACTTCTCCTGATCTCCGCTATACTCGTATATTCGTCAGTATTTTCCCGGAATCTGAAATCAATTACGCCATTAAAACTTTGCAAAAAGAAGCGTACCGCATTCAAGGCAGTCTCAACAAAAAACTGCATATGAAGCCGCTGCCCAAAGTCGAATTCCGCGTCGATTTCACCGAATCAAAAGCTGACGAAATCGAGAAGATTCTTAAAGAGATCCGTTAATCTTCGTGAGAATAATCTTTACGAATTACAAATTAAATACTAATATACCAATCCCTTAAAAACGGACTTGGTTTATTTTTAAGCATAGCCTGCTTTATAAAAATTAGTATATTCGCACATGATTAGTAATTAGTAAAGAAAGCATCTTTTTAATACACGACAATCATGTCAACCTTCGCTCAAGAATTCAACACTCTTAATTTTGCCATTAAAGAATCTGAACATATTCTGCTTTTTGCGCATTCCAGACCGGACGGCGATACGGTCGGCTCGGTTTTAGCTTTGCGCGCGTATGCCCTGGGCCTGGGGAAAAATGTCGACATCGCTTGTTTCGATGTTTTCCCGGATTATCTCAAAAATGTCGCCCACGTCGATTTCATTCACCCCGACCAGCTGGACCTGAAAAAATATAACCTCGTTATCGCGGCTGACAGCGTCGAGCGTGGTTTTGAAAAGATAAAAAATGATTTTTCTGAAAATCAAGTGATTGCCCTCATCGACCATCATCCGGACATCACTATCCGCGCCGACATCAACATCATCGAGGCGCAATATTCTTCCGTCTGCGAAATTATCTATGACTTTTTTGAGGCTATGCAGATTAAAATCACTCGCGAAATGGCTACTTGCCTCTTGCTTGGCATCCTCAGCGACACCGGCATGTTCCAACATTCCAACACTACCCCGCGCGTCATGACTATCGCCTCCGCCCTTATGAAAGCTGGCGCTCCTATGGCCAAAATCGTGCAAACTTCCTTTGCCAATCGAAATATCGCTACTCTTCGCCTCTGGGGCAAAGCTTTTGAAAAAGCCCGCATCAATCCGAAAAATGGCATGATTGCCTCCGTCCTCACGCGACATGATTTGGAAGAATGTGGCGCCAGCACCGAAGACATCGCCCGGGTTTCTGAAATCCTGAACACCGTCCCTGGCACCAAATTCGCCCTGATTTTAAGTGAACGCGGCGACGGCACGATCAAAGGCAGTCTGCGCTCTGAAGAATACAAAGGCGTCGACGTCTCAGCCATAGCCGCCCAATTCGGCGGCGGCGGCCACAAACTCGCTTCCGGCTTTGAAATCAAAGGCACCATCCGAGAAACGGAAGATGGGTGGGAAATAGTTTAAATGGAAATTTCATATTTTTCATACAAAACCAGTCTGACGGCTGTTTTTTTGCAATTTGGCTATTACTTGTTTGTATCTTATACTAGATACAAGATAATTTATACTAAATACTATGAAAATAGGTTGTCACGTTTCCATTGCCCAAGGAATTTTCAATGCTCCGCAAAGAGCGGATGATTTGGGAGCGGAATGTTTTCAGGTTTTCACCCGTTCCCCGCAAGGCGGCAAAGCACCTGAATTGACTGAAGAAGTTTTGGCAAAATTTTCGACCGAGATGAAAAAACATAAGCTGGAAAATTTTGTCGTCCATACGCCATATTATATCAATTTCGTGTCCGCCAACAACCGCATCCGCTACGGTTCAGTTTCTGTCGTGCGCGATGAACTGGAACGCGCCAGTCTTCTCGGCGCCAAATTTGTCATGACTCACCTCGGCAGTGCCGGTGACTTGGACGAAAAAGAAGCCACCACCAAAACCGCCGAAATGATTGCGAAAACCTTAGACGGCTATACTGGTTCAACAGAATTATTAATTGAAAACGCCGCCGGTGCTGGAAAAATAATTGGCGCCACTTTTTCCCAAATTGCAAAAATTATTCAGCTCGTCAATCATCCAAAGCTCAACGGCATCTGCCTGGACACCCAGCACTCCTTCGCTTCCGGTTACGATTGGCGAAAATTTGACGTACGGACAGGTCGCGACATGTCCCTCCTTCAACAGATCGATAGCGAGATTGGTCTCGAAAAAATAAAGCTCATCCACGCCAACGACTCCCTCACCGAATGCGGCTCCAAAAAAGATCGCCACACTCACATCGGAGAAGGATTAATCGGATCAGAAGCTTTCAAAAATATCGTCGCCTTGGCCGAAAAAAATAATATTGATATGATTTTGGAAACAGAGCATGATAAAGTCATGGAAGATATTGAACTGTTGAAAAAATTTAGAAAATAATCCTATGCTCGTCGCCATCACTTCCGACATTCACAATAATGAAGAAAACCTTGCCAAAGTTTTGAACTATTGCCGAGAACATGAAATTCAAACCATGATCTGTTGCGGCGATTTGGCGTCGAAAGAAACTTTAGATTTTTTGAATGACAATTTTTCCGGTAACATTCTATACACTTTTGGCAATATGGATTTTGATGACCTGCGCGATTTGGCCGAAGAAAAAAAATACCGCAACACCTATTTGTTCAAAAATTTCGGCGAAGCGGTCATCGAAAAAAAGAATGTGGCTTTCGTCCACTATCCGGACAAGGCCAAAAGTTTGGCCCGCACCGGCAAATATGATTTCGTTTTCTACGGCCACACCCACAAGCCTTGGATCGTCTCCGCGCCAGCCCAGGACAATCCAGCGCGTATTTGCACTCTACTTAATCCCGGCACGACCGCCGGCGAAATCTATCCACCGACTTTCGCGACCTGGGAAACAGAAACGGGGAAGTTTGAACTGATAAGAGTGCACGACTTGAAATAAAACTATGTCCAAACAATCCCAACTCAACCAACTGAACGCCAAGATGTCCGCCTGTTCCCTCTGCGCTCTGCGTCCTGGGTGCATGCGCGTTGTGCCGGGAGCGGGCTCAGCCGAGGCGGAAATCATGTTCATCGGCGAAGCCCCAGGCAAAAAAGAAGATGAAACCGGCGTACCATTCGTGGGCGCGGCTGGTAAGTTCCTAGACGAAATGCTCAGCACCATCAAGCTTAAGCGCGAAGAAGTGTATATCGCTAATGTGTGCAAATGCCGTCCGCCAGCCAATCGCGACCCAAGCCCCGAAGAAATAAAACTGTGCTGGCCATGGCTTCTGGCACAAATTAAAATCATAAAACCAAAACTGATCGTCACTCTCGGCCGCCATTCCATGGAAAGATTTCTCCCCGGCCAAAAAATTTCCGAAATGCATGGTCACGTCATGCGCCGCGAAATCGAAGGCATCGGACCACAAATTTTCTACACACTCTATCATCCAGCTGCCGCACTCTACAACGGCTCAATGCGTGAAACCCTCATTAAAGATTTTAAGCGTATTCCTAAAATATTAAAAGAAATAAAAAGCGACAACTCATGTAAAAATGAGTTGTCGCAAGATTAAAGCCTCAGCGCACAATCTTATAATTCTTCAATACGCCTTTTAAAGCCAGCTTCGTCTGAATCTCTAAACATACGTTTAGCTGATTCAGCGTGTTCTAAATATAATTCTGTGCGAAGGCATTTTCCATGTATTTTATAAGAAATTTTAGCCTCTATTGAGCAAGCTGCATACTCCCGGGCTAAACACTTGGGTTGCCCACAACGACAGTCACTTCTACCAGTACATCCTCTGGGTAAATCCATATTTTTCCTAGCCTCCTTTAAAAAAGTACATTTTTTTTGTTTTTACGAAAAATGCTTAATCTAAATACTATCTAGGTGGGAGAGGAGGGACTCGAACCCTCATGGAGCAAGCTCCGCGACATTTTAAGTGTCGAGTGTATACCATTTCACCACTCTCCCATAATTTCATTTGAGGTCGCGCCCGGATTTGAACCGGGGTACAGGGTTTTGCAGACCCTTGCCTAACCACTCGGCCACACGACCTATCATCCAAAACTATAACTAATCTTACCAAACCCACTCTTTATAGTCAATAAAACAAAAAATCCTTCCCATTACCAGGAAGGATTTTTGTTTTGACTTCTTCTTAGATGACCACCTCGGCCACCAAGTTTTGTCGGCCAAAACTGAAAGCTTGCGCTTTAGTTTGCATATAGATGTCTATATGATTGACTTTGATCGCACCCCCACGATCTTCGCAGATATAGGTGCCCATGCCTTCGATTTGGATTTTTGTGCCAAAAGGAAATTGAGCGGGGCAAGCGAGCGTTTCATTTTCCTTGACCTTGAGGCCGGAAGCAGTCACCCCATCGGATTTCCCGCATTCATCGGCCGCCGCCGTATAGGCGGAAGCATTGATAGTGAACTTTCCATCAGGCAGATTACGCGTTCGCGAGTCTGATTTGAAGCGCGCTAGGGCCATATCTCTTTTAGTGTCCTCTTCTGATACGGCCACCGTGCTCTTAAAGTTGTTCGGATTATAGGCGAGCAGCACATGGCTATTGTCCACCAATGTCACGCCGCTACTTATCATCCCACTATCTTGTATTTTAAAATTTATTTTTGTTTCATTAGACGCTGGAAGCTCATCGGCGAACGCTACTTTTGGGCTGACCAAAAGAATAGCGATCAAGATGGCTATGTAAGCACTAATGATACGCATTAAACATTTTTTAATTGTTAAACATCTTTACTTGTCTAGGTTCCCAAGAAAGACGGACAATCGAATCATTCTTTTATCCATATTCAATTGACTTAAGATTATAGCAAATTATCATCTTAAAGTCAAGCCGTTTTGGATAATGTACCTTATTTAAGCCATTTTTTTCCAATATTTCCCCTTTCTATTCACTCGCGTAAAAGAAAAAGCCCAAAAATTAGGCTTTGATTACTTCCCTTGTAATTTTATCTGTTTCCTACTTCCCCGCCTTAAGAAGACTGTTTATCACGCTCTCATCTTGGCAAGTATAGGCGTTACTGGCGCTGTAGAAACGCTTCTTGGGCCCGCGACAGCCGCCATTGTCTTCATTGAGTGTGGCCATCATTGGCATAAGAAAACCGATGCGCTTAGCCGTGAAATAATTATATAGCTGATTAAGAGTGGCTTTCCGTTTGGCAGGATTCATCCGAGCGAAAGCACTCATATCATCAAATTTCAGGCCGCTCCAATCCAGGGCTACGATAACATTATTGGCGCGCGAGGCATATTGATCGTTCCAGAGCAGCGCCCAACAGCTTTGCAGCTGGCTCCAGCAGGGGCCATTTTCAATCGTGCCGGCGTCTCCGATTCCCACGCCGCCTTCAATATAATCAAATTTTCTCAGATAATTTTCATCAGTATTTGTCCCGGTTTGTGCCCCAATAGCAATCTGGATGTCTTTCTTCTTGGCATAAGCACGCATATCATCCAAGACTTCTTGAATTTTAGATTGGCCAAGATCCGGGTTATCTTGATAATATATCTGCCCGAAAAGAAAGCTCTGGATGCCAATGTCCATGGCTCGATGAGTGACAAAACTCAAATACGCGCGATATTCCTTGCTATTAATATTCGGCTTACAGGTGTGTTCCCCCCAAGCATTATCCGAACCACTGCGACACATCTCCGAAAAATCAAAATACCGATTTTCGTCCGGATAGAAATATTTCGTCCCGCGTTTGATATCTTCCGCCAAAAACATGCCATAAATAACGTTTGGTTTGGTAATCTTTTGCATCACATCCAAGGCTTTAGCAAAATCCGGCGGAGCCGCCCAAGTTTCCAACGCTCGATGCAGATAAACACACTCCGAACGGTTAATCATGGCCGCCTCAGCGTCCGTATCATCGCCGTAGCCGCTCAAAAGCCCATCCGTCACACAACCCTTGATTTTCATCGTCTTCATCGACAGTGGCGGCGGGTTGTAATGATAGGGCGGTGCAAAAAAAACATTCTCATTATCCACCCGCACCGGACCTGGCACCACTTCTTTGACCACCGGTCTCTGGTGGGCACGATAAACAAAAAAAGAAACTGCCATTAAGCCAATCGAAAAAAGCGCTACAGAAAAAATAATTGTTCTTTTCATAAGATAATCCGGTCTAAATTGATATCCGCCTATCTATCACAATCCAACCGCCTAAAAATTCCCGAGAGTTATTCTATTTTCCCAAAATTATTCCGGCTTGGTTTTTCTCGCGAGAAGCCGGTCACGAAAAGCGGCCGGATCAGAATCCGCCATGGCAATTAGGAAAACAATAAGTACGGTAATGATCATGATTATGTCCGGCGTATCAGGGAAAAAGTAGGCGCATTGCCGGTCCACCGTCGTGCAATTCAAAAGCATCCCAATCTCATCGGCGAAAAGTCCCGTGCCAATTCCGATCAGTGCCGCCGCAATTTTCTTTTTTCGCTCACCCACACTCAGAACTCCCAAAATGCCACCCAGAAAAAGAGCCACAGTCCCGAAATAGAAATGATGGATATGATAACCTTTGACAAAAACGTACCGACTGAAATGAGTTGAATAGAAATGCACGACAAAAAAAGAAAGTAGGAAAGAAACTAGCACAATAAACATTTTTTGCTTATTCTGTTTCTTAAGATCAAAGGTTTTTTTGAATTTTATACCCATGCAAATAGGTTTTTTTTATTATTTTTCTGGTTTTTAAATTATAGCATATTTTGATAAGCAGCACTCTAAGCTCGAAATAAAATCCCGCATTAGAACTGACTGATTTTGCCTTAAACAAAACAAAAACAGCCCAATTTGAGGCTGTCTCTGCTGTTCTGAGCGGGTAACGGGAATCGAACCCGTGTCACTAGATTGGCAACCTAGTGTAATAGCCACTATACGATACCCGCTTTTAGTCGCCAAAGCGACTTTCGGTGGGCGAAGCCCGCTAGTCGCGAAGGAGACCTCTAACTATTTTCTACTTTTTTGGTGCCGGGTCCCGGGATTGAACCGGGGACACAAGGATTTTCAGTCCTCTGCTCTACCACTGAGCTAACCCGGCCGATGTGGACCCTATAGGACTCGAACCTATGACATCCTCGGTGTAAACGAGGCGCTCTAGCCAACTGAGCTAAGGATCCCCCTCTAGGTGCCTTCGGCGGGACTCGAACCCGCATGGCCTTGCGACCCATGCACCTCAAGCATGTGTGTATACCAATTCCACCACGAAGGCCACCGACTATTTAACCTACACCGTCTCTTGGGGTTTTTCAGTTTTTTCAGTTTTTGGAGCAGCCGCTATTTCCTTCACTTCCTCCTGGCCCATTTCCTTCTCCGCAGCTTTGATTTCTTCTTCACTTAATTTTTCATCCACCACGGCTTCCGGTTTTTCCACTTTGGCAAAGTCTTTTATATCCTTATATTTCATGCGACTCTGTTTCGGAGTAAGACTTCTGATGTAGTATAGTTTGGATCTTCTCACTTTGGCTTTCTTGATAAGCTCGATTTTTTGCACGTTTTTCGACAAAATCGGCACAATCATTTCCACGCCTACACTGTGGGTAACTTTGCGCACAGTAATGGTCATGGAAGAGCTTTGGCGGCCCTTGACGGCAATCACCAAGCCCTCAAAAATCTGCACTCTTTCTTTGGCGCCTTCTTTAATTTTCAAGTGGACCTTCACAATATCACCCGCGTGGAAGTTAGCTGGGTTTTCTCCTCTAAGCACTTTATTGAATTCAATGATCTCCTGTTTCATAGTTTTATTATAACAATAATTATCTAAATAAAAAAGTCTCGAAGACTGACTTTGAGCATTTTTTATGAGTCTCAACTCGGTTTTTAGCTTTTCTATACTATCCTTTTATCCCCTTTTCGTCAACCCCTTGGGCCAAAGTCCATTTTTTTCCAAAAAATCCTGAAAATCAGCGGGCGCTGGAGAAGCGAATTTATATTTTTGGCCATCATGTTCAAACTCCAAAGTTAAGGCGTGCAAGAAAAGTCTAGGCGCAGTTTCTTCATTCGAAAATTTCTTTTGTGCGTATTTTTCATCTCCCACAATCGGATGACCGATGGAAGTGAGGTGCACCCGGATCTGATGCGTCCGGCCGGTCCGAGGAGAAACTTCCAAGAGAGCATATTTTTCAGATTTCTCTAAAGTGATAAATTCTGTCACCGCGGCGCGAATTTTGGTCTTGGTTTTACCCGAAGCTACGATTTGTTTTTTATAATTGGCTGCCCGGGCCAGCGGCGCATCAATGATTCCGCTCTTTTCCGGTGCGCCGTACGTCACCGCCCAATACTTTTTTTTCATTTCCCTATTCTTAAACTTTTGTTTGAGCGACAGAAATGTTTTTTGATTTCTCGCTACGATCAACACCCCACTCGTCCCGCGGTCCAAGCGATGCACAATGCCGGGGCGCGTCTCTGGAGCATCTCCAACATTGCCGATTTCCGGAAATTTATAGAGCAAACCATGCACTAAAGTGTTGCTTTCATTTTTCGTGCTGGGATGGACTTGCAGGCCGGCCGGTTTATCCACCACAATCATATTTTCATCTTGAAAAATTATTCCAAATTTAACATTTTTGTTCGGTGAAAGTACCACAGCACCTTCCGTAATGTCCATTTCAACCTCATCGTTTTTTTTCAGCAAATAGCTCGGTTTTACTGGCATCTTGTTCACCAAAACACTACCGTTTTTTATCTGCCGAATAATTTCCCCGCGCGTCATCTCCATATTCAAAAAAATTTCCTCTTTCAGGAATTTATCAATTCGTTGTTTCGCATTTTTTTTGAAGATGACTGTTTCTTTCATGGTGCCTTGGGGGAGACTCGAACTCCCAATCCCTTGCGAGAACATGCTCCTGAAGCATGCGCGTATACCAATTCCGCCACCAAGGCATATTTAATTTTTATCGTTCATCCTGTGCCCAGAAGAGGACTCGAACCTCCACGGGATTTCTCCCACCAGTTCCTAAGACTGGCGCGTATACCATTCCGCCATCTGGGCAAAACATTTTTATCCTATTCTAAAATTATTTTTAGTCTACGCACTTCCTCTGCTAGCGCTCCACTATTTTCATATTCGCCATGATGACGAGTGTCGTCTCCATAAGTTTCTTTCTTGGCGTCCAGATGAATATTAATCGCCATGGTCGCGCCTGTCATTTTAACATACATGTGAAATCTAGGATAGCCCGACGCGCCGAAAGGCCGCACAAAACTCATTTCGGCGCCTTCCTGCCTTTGAAAAGAATAGCCCAACCGCCGCAGAGCGTTGACCGGATTTTCTTTCATGTTTTTTATCTCGAGTTGCATAATTTTATTCGGCATTTTTAGCGGCTGCCACTGTATTTTTCATAAGCATGGCAATGGTCATCGGCCCCACTCCACCAGGCACCGGTGTAATCGCCCCGGCCACCGCAGAAACTCCTGCAAAATCCACGTCGCCCACCAACTTTCCAGCCTCATCACGATTCATTCCCACGTCAATGACAACTGCTCCTTGTTTTACCATATCCGCCGTGATTAGTCCAGCGCGTCCCGTCGCCGAAACCAAAATATCCGCCCGCAATGTTTCGGCTGACAAATTTTTGGTTTTTGAATGCGCTATTGTGACCGTCGCGTTTTTTTGGAGTAGCAGCATGGACAGAGGTTTCCCCACAATATTGCTTCGCCCGACAATAGTCACATTCTGGCCGGAAATTTCAATGCCATATCTTTGCAAAATTTCTATGATGCCATCCGGGGTGCACGGCAGAAAAATCACCTCTCCCAAAAACATCTTCCCGACATTTTCCGGATGGAAACAATCTACGTCTTTTTTAGGAGAAATGGCGCCGATGATTTTTTGCGGATTGATATTTCCCGGTAGCGGCAACTGGACTAAAATTCCATGAATTTTTTTATCCGCATTTAGCTCTTCAATTAAGTTTAGAATATTGCTTTCGCTCACGTTCGCTGGCAATTTATGCACCACGGAAAAAATTCCTAGCTCCTGACAAACTTTTTCCTTGCCGCCCACATACACTTTCGATGCCGCATCATCTCCCACTAAAACTACCGCTAATCCGGGCACAACGTCTTTTTTTTGCAACGCCAAAATCTCCAGCCGCAGTTCGTCTTTAATTTCCTCTGCTATTTTTTTTCCATCCAAAATTTTTGCCATATACTTATTATTAATTTATTGCCAGTGATTATTTTGAAAAAATTCCTGTCTGAGAAAGTTTATTTTCTCCAAAATTATTTTGTTCAGCCGTCGGTCGTCAAAATAATTTTGGTTAGAAAATAAGCTTTCGAGTTAATTTGTTCAAAATAATCACTGGCAATATAACTCAAAACAAGCCGGAAATTTTTCCCTCCTCGTTCACATCAATCTTTTCCGCCGCCGGAACGCGCGGCAATCCCGGCATCGTCATGATGTCCCCGGCCATCGCCACAATAAATCCCGCGCCATTGGAAATGTGGAGTTCTGAAATTGCCAGTGTAAAACCTTTCGGCCGACCGAGCAATTTGGGATTATCCGACAAGGAATATTGGGTTTTGGCGATGCAGATCGGCAGCTTGTCCAACTTATCTTGTCGCAATTTTTCCATTTGCTTTTGCGCTTTGACACTGAACGAAACTTTATCCGCCCCATAAATATGCTGCGCGATAGCTTCGATCTTATTTTTGATATGCTGCGTTTCGCTGTAAGTAAATTTAAAATTAGTTCGCTTTTTTTCCAATGTTTCCAACACTGCCCGAGCCAATTCTTCCCCGCCCGCCCCGCCTTTTTCCCACACTCTTGACACCGCATAGGCCGCACCTAAATTTTTCACGGCATCTTCCAGCATTTTCAATTCTGCGTGCGTATCAGTCGGGAAAACATTGATAGCCACTACCACCGGCACTCCAAAACGTTTCAAATTTTCAATATGTTTTTCCAAATTCGGCAGGCCTCGTTTCAAAAAAACCGTACTCGGCAAAGGCAGGGCTTCTTTGTCCATTCCGCCATTATATTTCAAGGCTCGTACGGTGGCGACCAGCACTACCGCGGCCGGCTTCAGTTTAGCCACGCGACATTTGATATTGAAAAATTTTTCCGCCCCCAGATCCGCCCCGAACCCCGCTTCCGTAATAAGATAATCGCCTAATTTCAGACCATAGCGCGTGGCGAGAACACTATTGCACCCATGGGCAATATTGGCAAACGGCCCGCCATGAATGAGCACAGGCGTATGTTCCAGCGTCTGGACCAAATTCGGTTTGATTGCATCTTTCAAAAGTGTCGCCAACGCCCCCACCACTTTCAGTTCGCGTGCGAAAACCGGTTGGTTAGTATAATTATAAGCCACAATTATTTTTTCTAACTTTCTTTTGATATCGGTCATGTTCTCCGCCAGACATAGGATGGCCATAATCTCCGAAGCCACGGTAATATTAAACCCATCTTCTCGCGGCACCCCTTGCGTTTTTCCGCCCAGGCCCACCACCACTTCTCGGAGCGCTCGATCATTCAGGTCCAGCGCGCGCTTCCAGAGAATCCTTTGCGGGTCAATTCCGAGAGTATTACCATGAAAAATATGATTATCAATCATAGCTGCCAGCAAATTATTCGCTGTGGTGATGGCGTGCAGGTCGCCCGTGAAATGTAAATTGATATCCTCCATCGGCATCACTTGCGCATACCCGCCACCCGCCGCGCCGCCTTTCATGCCCATACACGGCCCCAGTGACGGTTCACGAATTGCCAACATAGCCTTTTTTCCCAAACGCCGCATCGCCATTGCGAGACCAATGGACGTAGTGGTTTTACCCTCGCCGGCCGGCGTCGGATTAATGGCCGTGACCAAAATCAATTTCCCATCTTTGTTCTTTTTAATCCGCTCCCACAGCTCCGGCTTTAATTTGGCTTTATAATCTCCATAGAGTTCCAACTCTTTTTCATCTATTCCGGAAATACTAGCAATCTCTTTAATATTTTTCATCTCCGCCGCCTGTGCAATTTCAATATCGCTTTTCATAAAATTATTATTAGATTATATTCCATTCCTCTTTTCTATCTCTCTAAGTATTTTATAGTAATATTGTTTTTTATTTCCTGTCTGAGAATGCGGATTTTTTCTAAAATTTTCCGTACCAGCCGTCGACTTAGGAAAATTTTAGCAAAAAAATGCACGTTCGAGTTAAATAAAAAACGATATTACTATAAAACACGCGTTCACACCACCTCCTGCCACACCTTCCCTAAAATCCCCTTGGCTTTTTCATTCTTGCGCAATTCTCTGACACTCTCCATGATGCCATCTAAATCTTTCAGCAACCCCGGTTGTTTCACCAGAAAAGATCGCATACTTTTGTCATCCGGTTTCTTTTCAATATATCTGGCAATCATGGCATACCACAGAAAAAAACTAGCTGGATCAAAATCCAATCCGGTTTCCACCGCGGGAGGATTATTGAAATAATTGACTAATTTTTCCCAATTATTATATTCGCCATACACCAATTCATCTTCCAAATCTTTCGCCGGCTGATTATACACATCCGTGGTGTGAGGCAATTCGTAAAATTTATATTTATTCAAAATTTCTTCCCGCCGCATATCGCAATATAGATGGAATTTCCAGCCGGCTTGGAAAGATGACAGCCCGGAAAAATTCAGATCCAGCGGGGAAAAACATAGGTGAGTATCCCGTCTTTTTATTTTTGGATCGATCCGCCGGATATCCGGGAACACACAGCCCAGCAAAAATTCTTCCTTGTCTATTCTAATCGCACTTTCAACCTGCCCAGCCTCCAACTGATCGAAATATTTTTTCGCGTAAATAATATGCGATATTTGTGAAGCCATAAAAATTACTACTTTGAAAATGTATGCTCACTTACCATTATAAGGCATCCAAGAGAAAAATAAAACTGCCCTTATTTGAGGCAGTTTTATCCCACATGATATTTATTTTTTATCAATTTTTCTTCTTCTTTTTGTTCTTCTTTAATTTTATCCTTCGCTGTTCTCCGCAGAGCCGCCACATCTTCTTTGTCCAATTCCTTGGCGCGCATAAGTAATTTATTTTTATCATTCAGCGTTGCGTCCTCAATCACTTCCGCCAAAAGCACATCCAGAATTGTCCCGATTTTCGGCCCGGGTGTCATTTTCAGTTCGCTCATCAGATCATGGCCATTGACTTTCAGTTGTTTCACCGACACCGCGTCGTGCGAAACTTTCTCCACCATGAATTTGAAATGGCGCAGCTTGTATGGCACCGCTTTCGGCACGCCGCTCCCCAAACGATCGGCAATGCGCACATCGATCAAATCATTGATGTTTTCCAAGCCGACTTTCCGCACCACGCGACGCACGCCCGCCTCGCCCACTTCATCGACGTTATAATAGAACATGTGATTTTTGACAAGCAGTACTACTTTTTCAATCACTTTGGTCGAGAAGCGCAGTCTCTTTAAAATCTGTTCGGCCAATCTGGCTCCCACATATTCATGATTATAGAAAGTCGCATTTTCTCCTTGTCCCCGTTTTACATTTGGTTTTCCCACGTCATGCAGAAGCGCTGCCAATCTGACTTCCAATTTCTCGGACGGACATTTTTCAAGACTGGCCAATAGATGCTTATAGACTGTATTATACGGCCCATAATAGTGATGATGACTTTGGGTCACGTCATAACCGATTTCAATTTCCGGAATTATATATTGCAATAAACCAGCCTCATGCAGCATCTCCATCCCAGCCGCCGGCAACGGCGATAAAATTATTTTCTCAAATTCATCATGGATCCTTTCCTGCGAAATAAATTTTAAATTACCAGCATTCTTTTTGATAGCTGCAAAAGTATTTTCCTCGATCGTAAAATTAAGTTGCACCGCAAAACGGATCGCCCGCATCATACGCAATGCATCCTCATCAAATCTTTCACTCGCCTCCCCCACTGCCCGAATAATTTTATTCTCCAAATCATTTTGTCCGCCAAACAAATCAATCAACTCGTACTCAGCCCCCTCTCCTGTATTCAGGGGAGGGCTGGGGAGGGGTTGGGCTGCCATGGCATTCACCGTAAAATCCCGCCGGCTCAAATCTTCCTCCAGCGTCTCAGCAAACTTCACACTGTCCGGATGCCGCTTATCGCTATATTTCGATTCGATACGGTAGGTCGTCACTTCCACCACGCCCAGATTATCTTCGCTTTTCTCCGCTGTTTCTCCCAGGAGATATTTGATTGGTAGCATCACCGTCCCAAAGCCGTTCTCATATTTGGCGTCCGGAAAAATTTTCGTAACCTCTTCCGGGTGTGCCGTCGTCGCCACATCCCAATCTTTGGGCACTTTCCCGAGTAGCATATCCCGCACGCAGCCGCCCACCAAAAAAGCCTCCTGGCCCGCTGCCTCCAGTTTTTGTATGACTTCTATTATATATTTTGGGATTTCCTCTGTTTCCATATTCTTAAACTACCACGCCGAGGATGTAAAATCAAATTATGGCGTCTAATCATCCAGCTTAATTGACTTTTGCATCTGTAACTGGTACACTTCTAAGTACTTAAACTTTTAACTTATAAGGAAATATATGAGCGTTACCTACAAACCGAAAACTACCAAAAGAAGGAACAGCCACGGCTTTCTCAAGCGCCAAGAAACCAGCTCCGGACAAAATGTCATCAAGCGCAGACGCCAGAAGGGCAGGAAAAAACTAACCACCGTTTAAAAAGATGCTTTCTCGCGAAAATAGGCTTACTTTAGGCAAAGATTTCGACTTAGTGTACAAAAATGGCCGATTTTTTTCTTCTGAAAATGTTTCTTTAAAGGTGGCGAGTAATAAACTTAACACGATCAGAATCGGCTTTTCTATCGGCATTAAATTCTCTTCTACGGCCGTGGCGCGCAATCAAGCCAAAAGATGGTTGCGTGACATCGTCAGAAAACACCTGGAGGAGATGAAAAGCGGATGCGACATCGTGATTATGCTGAAAAAGGAAGCGACTGAGCCAACCTATCAAAAACTTGAGCAAAGCTTGAAAAATGCCTTGCAACGAGGAAACTTGCTGATTAAATAAATAAAATAAAAAACATGGGGTTTTTGTTTAATGAGATTGTATACCGCCCGCTTTATAATCTTTTGATTTTTGTCTATAACACCTTGTCTTTTCATGATTTTGGCCTCGCCATTATCATCGTTACCATCCTTATCAAGCTAGCTCTTTTGCCTTTGTCCAAAAAACAAATCGAATCGCAAAAGAAAATGCAAGAATTGCAGCCAAAAATCAAGGAAATTCAGGAAAAATACAAAAAAGATAAGGAAAAACAAAGCAAAGCTTTAATGGAATTTTATAAGACTAATAAAACCAACCCCTTTTCCGGCTGCTTGCCCACCATTTTTCAATTAGTCTTTTTAATCGCCATTTACAGGGTTTTATTCAATATTTCTAAAATGGGATTGCTCGTAGATCCAAAAGAATTGTATTTATTCATCCCCAATCCCGGGCAGATAAATCAATATTTCCTCGGGCTAGTGGATCTTTCCAAAACCATCAATTTCGGGCATCTGAGCGTGGGATCTTTTTTTCAAATCATGCTAATTGTAGCAGCGGCAGTGGCTCAGTATTTTCAAATCAAGATGATTATGCCGGCTAAGCCGAAAACGGCCTCCGCTACACCTGATTTGGCCAGCACGATGTCCACCCAAATGATGTACCTCGGACCACTCTTAACCCTTTTTATCGGGGTAAAGTTTCCAACTGGACTGGCACTCTATTGGCTCGTTTCGACTGTTTTTGCTATAATGCAACAGAAGAAATTGATAAAGAATCCAGCCCTCCGCCCGGGAACACAAATCAAGTAATTTAACCTAATTTAAAATATATGGAAGAGCAAGATCCGATTGACATCAAAAAAACAATTCAGCAGGTGGTTTTAGATCTAACGAAAAAAATGAACATCGAGAGTGAGGTTGAAATGAAAGAGGTTTTTCAAGGTGAGAAAGAAAATTTGGTCTGCAATGTTAAAACGGAAGAATCAAGTTATCTAATCGGTCAATATGGGGTAAATTTACAAGCCTTGCAGCATCTGGCGCGAGTGATTGTCCGAAAAAAAACTGAGGAGAAGGCTGACTTCATCCTGGATGTCAACTTCTATCGCCAAGAAAAAAACGAGTCCATTTCTGTCCTCGCTAAAAGCATGGCGGAGAGAGTCATTGCCGAACAAAAAGCGATTGTCTTGCGGCCAATGTCTCCCTATGAAAGACGCTTGGTCCATATGGAACTCTCTAGCAATGATCAAATAAAAACAGAGAGTATCGGAGAAGGAGAGGAAAGGCAAGTCATCATTAAACCTGTCTAGATGCTCTTCCGGAGTTAAAAATTTATTCACCCACTGGATTATGGTAATCGCTCGTAAAATTGCTTACAATGTGATTGTGAGCAGTGCTTCCAAGATTATTTCGACTGTTTTAGCACTACTTTCCATCGGGCTGATCACTCGCTATTTAGGCGCTTTTGGTTTTGGTGAGTATGCTACTTTGTTGGCTTTTTTAGCGCTCTTTTCAGCGATTGCTGACCTTGGTCTTTATTCTACTGCTACGCGAGAAATTTCCAGGCCTGGAGCGGACGAAGCCAAAATAATCGGCAACATTTTTTCTCTAAGAATCATCACTTCGGTCATTGTACTCTTGCTTTCGCCGGCCATTTTTTGGTTCCTACCCTACCCTATCGAGCTGAAAGAAGCTATTTTTCTGATTGCCATCTCCTTCATTTTTTCCTCTTCCTATCAAGTGTTGAATGGTGTCTTCCAGAAAAATTTAGCCATGGATAAGGTGGCTTTTGTGGAGCTGATCGGAAAAATCATCCAAGTATCGATGATTTTTTTGGTGATAAAGCTTGATCTGGGATTTTTATGGATCATTTCTTCACTGCTTTTCAATATGGTGTTTAGCTTCACCGCAGTATATCTCTTATCAAAAAAATATATATCTTTTCGGTTGAGGTTCGATTTTGAATATTGGAAAGTTTTTGTGAAAGAGTCCTATCCCCTGGGCATTGCTGCTTTTATTGGATTTATTTATTTTAAGATTGATACTATCCTTCTTTCAGTCATGAAAACCAGCGCCGAGGTCGGCATTTACAATGCGGCGTATAAAGTTATTGAAAATATCACATTTTTTCCCACTATGATGGCTGGACTCGTTTTCCCTATCATGTCTCAAACTATTTTTTCCGACAAAGCGCGCTTTAAGGATATCTCTGACAAGATATATAAGATTTTTTGGATTTTTGTGGTGGCATTAGTAGTGGGCACCATGTTTCTTTCCGGCGGGATAGTCCATCTCATCGGAGGCAGCGGCTTTGAAAAGGCAGCTGTGGTTTTGAAAATCTTAATTTTTGCTTTGGCGGCCATCTTTTTCAGTAATTTTTCAAACTCCATCTTGATTGTCGGCAATAAGCAAAAAAAATTAATGGTGATAATGTTCTTAGCGGCTGTTTTCAACGTGGTGGCTAATTTGATTTTCATTCCGAGATATTCTTATATGGCGGCGGCCTGGATTTCAGTCCTGACGGAGCTGTTTGTGACGGGGGCTACGTTCTATGTCATCATAAAAGACCTTAAATATTTGCCGACCGCCGAAAATTTCTATGGAATCCTGAGTTCCGGCGTAGTTATGGCGACATACTTTTTCTTTTTCCAGAGAATCAATTTTTTTCTCTTGGCTATTTCCGGAACAGCCGTCTATGTCATTGCTCTTTGGCTGTTTGGGGTGATTAAGGCGGATGATATCAAAAGTATCATCAGTAAGAAGGGCGTTCAGGAATACAATCCTCTTTAAAAGGCGAGGGGTAGGCTGACACAATATAAAAGGTTGGAGAATATTATGAAAAATACAGAAAAAATTATTTCGGAAGGAGAGAAGGCTCCGAAGGTTTTTATCATCATCCCAAATTGTAATGGTCATGCTTTCATTTTTGCAACCATGACTGAAATTTTTCGTCTTGACTATACTAACTTTGAAGTTGTTCTGGTGGATAACAATTCCAATGACGGTTCATTGGAGGAGGTTCGAGGCAGCTTTTCCAAGGTGATTGTGATTAAAAATAGTGCAGACATCGGAGTGGCCGGCGCCATGAATGTAGGCATCAAATATGCGCTGGAACGCGGGGCGCAGTACGTCCTACTCTTAAGACAAGGTATTCGCGGACTAAAAAATATCCTGCCCGCACTAATTAGCGAAATGGAAAAAGACCCACAGATTGGCCTTGACAGTCCACTGGTCTTTGAAAATAATCGCAAGTTAGTTTTGGCGGGTGGAAAAATAAGCTGGCTCAAGATGAGACTTGAGCCTGCGCTAGATGTCCACAAAGAAAACGACTTCCGCTTGGACTATTTGCCAAGTGGCACTACGCTTATCCGCGCCGAAGTTTTTCGGAAAACCGGGCTTTTGAATGAAGCGTATCTCCTTTCCGGTGGAGAGACGCAGTTGGGTTTTCAAGCAAAGGTGGCCGGCTACAAATTATTACTCTGCCCTATGCTCCAAGTGACTTACTTAGGAAAAAGCGTCGATACGACCAGAGAAGCACAATATACATCTATCTTAGCGACGCTATTATTTTTCAAAAATAATACGCCGACCTATCTCCTCCCTTGGGCAGCCATTTTCTTTGGAACTGCTTGGCTAGTAAATTGGATAGAACTAAAAATTTTTAAAAAAGAGATGGCCAGTATGACGCAACGGGCTTACTATGCTATTTGTTGCACTAAGCCCCTCTTCTAATGGATATGTTGTTTTCTCTCGTGCTACTTTTAGCGGCGTACCTGCCTTTCCAGGTGGCGCTTAATCCAGCTCCTGGCGTTGACCTAGCGTCTATCCGCGTACTTATTCTGGGTGTCTTTTTATTATGGCTAGCCAAAGGCTTGCGAGATAGAAAAATAAAGCTGGCCCATAGTTTTCAGACCGGCTTCCTCGTGCTTTTTCTTTTTTTAAATTTCTTTTCCTTGTTTTTTGCCAGAAACGTCGATTGGAGCCTAAGAAAGTTGGCTTTCCTGTTCTCAATTTTTCCAATTTATTTCGTCGTGGCCAGCGTGGTTACAAATAAGTCCGCTTTCAAAAAAGTAGCTGCCTGGCTAGTAGTTTCCGGAATGGCAGTGGCCATGCTAGGCATTTTGCAATTTAGTGCCCAATTTTGGCTAGGCATCGACCGACTATATCTTCTGTGGGCAAAATATGTAGCCGTTATTTTTTTAGGCGAAACTTTTTCCCAAGCGGTTTTCGCTCATCCCTCCTGGCTAGTGAATGTTTCCGGGCACACCTATTTCCGGGCCATTGCCATTTTCCCTGATCCGCACATGTTCGCGCTGTTCCTCGGCCTGCTGCTACCTTTAGCCTTGGCGTTGTTTTTCGAACAGAAAAAAAAGTTATGGTTAGTTTGTGCCGGCACCATTTTTCTGGCGGACTTGCTCACTTTTTCTCGGGGCGGCTATTTGGGCTTGCTGGGCGGAACACTGGCCTTGGGCTTGGTGTTTCAACGCCATCTGGTGCGAAAATATAAAATTGCATTTCTTTTAGGTATGCTTTTTCTAGCACTTGCCATGATTATTCCCGGCCCGATTTCTTCGCGGTTTTTTTCCAGTTTTGACGCGACGGAAGGCTCTAATGTTGGGCGACTCTTTATGTGGCAAAAAGCCGCCGAAACTATTTTGGAACATCCTACACACGGCGTAGGTATTGGCAATTTTCCTTTGACGGTTTCACCCCTCGCCACTTATCGAGAACCGATTTATGCCCATAACACCTACTTGGATGTGGCGGCAGAAGCGGGCCTACTGACAGCTATAGCTTGGAGTGGTGTTTTATTTTTTGCTGTCCGGAGTTTTATGAAAAAAGCACCTGAAGACAAGCTCTATCTTGGTGCCGCGATGAGCCTCATTATCTTTGCCGTGCATTCTGTGGTGGAAACAGGCCTCTATTCGCCCGTCGTTTTGACGCTCGTTTTGATGATTATCGCTTTTTCCAATATCCCAGAAAACTATGCGCCAATACTTTAGCTTAGAAAATTTAATCTATGGCATCGTTTTTTTCCTACCGGTTTATCTGATTAAGGTGCAGCTTTGGCTATTGCGGACGAACGTGCTGGAAATTTTGATAATCGGCGCTAGTTTATGGTGGCTGATGGTTTTTTATCGAGCGGAAAAAATAAGAACCTTTTATTCTGCTTATCGGCCATATATTTTTTGTAGCGCCATGATGCTCGGTGGACTTTTTTGGTCAACTTTTTCCCATGGGCAGACTTGGCAATCACTCAGTATCATAAAAAGCTGGTTTCTCCTGCCCTTGGCAGTCATGCTGATTGGAGCGGATGTTATTGCCAAAGAAAAAATTAGGCAGATCTTTTTTGTCTATGGCCAGTCGGCTTTTTTTGTGGCCCTAATTGCATGGGGGTATTTGCTCCTCGGACGACTGACTTATGACGAAAGATTGGAAGCTTTTTTCAACTCGCCTAATTACTTGGCGATGTATCTGGCGCCGGGCATCATTATTGGTTTTTGGCGATTGTGTTATGACAACCAAAAAAAAGATGGGACTCAAGTAATAGAACAACGGGCCCATAGCTGGCAGATTTTCTCGCTGTTCATTATCGCTGGAGCATTGTTCTTCACACTTTCCTACGCCACTTTTGGGGCAATGCTCTTAGGTAGCGGGGTGGTTCTCTGGACTCGGGCAGTCTCACGAAAAGCCAAGAGGCTACTCATCGTATTCACCGCGTTAACCATAATGGTTTTTAGTTTTCTATCTTTTCAAATCAATAGTGAAAAATTCAAAAACTTAACAGAGCTTCGCCCGCGATCATCCTTAGTCTCGCGATTGACGATTTGGCGCTCAGCCGGACAGATGATTTTAGACAACCCAGTACGTGGCATTGGTCCGGCTAATTTTCAAAAGGCATATTTGGAATACCAAAAATTTTATCCGCCCTATCTGGAATGGGCCGTCCCGCATCCGCAGAATTTATATTTGGATCTTTGGCTCTCAGGCGGACTATTGGGCCTCATCGGTTTTCTAGGACTGGCATTCTTGCTGACCAGAGATCTATTGAAAAACAAAAACCAAAACACGATTAGTATTTTGGCCTTAGGTATCATGGTCTATATCTTAGCGCATGGATTTTTTGACACCACTTATTTCAAAAATGATTTAGCAGTCGTCTTCTGGCTCAACTTCTTGGCGCTAAAATAAAAAACCAATTCTATTTTTAAAGCGTCAATCGATACAACTTGCCATCAATTTTATTCACGAAAAAAAGCAGGCTTTCACTTTTATTCAAAAATAGTTGACTGGCATCATATTGCCCGGGGATATCCGCCGTCTCAATCAAACGAGTTTTTTCTCCGGTCTTAATATTGACTTTCCAGAAAGTATCTGCAGTTTTGAACTTCCCGGCTTTATAATCATTGGGCAAGACGGAATTGTCAGGAATCCCTCCGGGCAAGGCATAGTAGATGGCTTGGCCATTTTCCGCCCAAACACACTTGTCGATGAAAGTCGGGATGCCTAGATTTTTATACTCCCCACCATTCACATTCACCATCCCCAATTCCATCTTGGCCCCGCCTTGAGAATCGCTGTGACTGATCAAGGCCCAATCGCCTGAAAAGTTCCACAGATAATCCGCGCCAAAACCAGTCGCGAGAATAGTTTTCGCCGTCCCGCCAAGCAGTGGGATGGCTTGAAAATTTGTTTGGACGTAGGCATCACCGGTATTCCAGAAAGAAATCAACCCGGTCTTGGGAATTTGCGCCACAGATAGACTTTTATAGTTCAAATCCGCGATCTTAGTCCAATTGCTCCCATCCGGATCGGCCACATTCAGCGTGCGCTCTTTCGTCTCAGGACTGTAATATTTATACAGGATCCGGTTGGCATTGGTCTGCCACGCCACCTCGTCCAAATTGTCTTTCAAGGGTTTAGTTTCTCCGGAAGCAAGATCCAAAAAAGAAAAGGTTGCACCATTATCGGACGCCTTAGTCTTAATGACCAGTTTCAATTTATCTATCGACCAATACGCATCCGACAAATTGGAAATATTTTTAGCCGAGAGGGTCTGTTGCACCTTGCCGTAAAAATCCACTTGCAAAAGTTGTCCTGATTTTTCCAAAAAATAGTTCAGACTATTCCCATCCGCCGCCAAAGTCGGCGCAATGACTGCTTCTCCAGAAACCGGCTCGATCTTATTCGCGGCGGCGACTGGTGTCGCGGGCTTAGTCGAAGTTTTATCCGCGACAGTGGCGGAATTATCTTTAAAAGAAAGTTTATAGATGCCCCAAAAAAGCAGCGACAAAACAAAGACAAAAACCGAAAGAAAAAATATTTTTTTAAGTATAGACATAATTTTATTTTAACGAAAACCTATTTGGCGGCGATGGTGGATCCAGTCGGAGTAGTGGAGGAGGAAGCGCTTTGACTGGTGCACTCGAAAGTGTGCCAATCCTTTTTTCCGATACTCATCTCCGGATTGAAGGAAAGCGCCCACATCACTACGTTGACCAAAAGCCAAGCGGACAAGACGATGGCAAAACCGATTAAGCTGGCGGAGAGGAATTTTTTGGCTTGTTCTGTGAGCTGGCTTCCGGCTGAGACTATATACATAACACCCGAAATGAAAATCCCCGTGACCGCCACTGTAATGAGCAACTCTGAAGCCAGATCGATCAATTTCCTAAAGCCAATGATAAAATCACACAGTGTGCAAGCATCCGCCGGATTGTCTCCATGTCCGCAAGGGATAAGGCCTTTGCCGGTTTGAGGAGTAGGAGTAGGATCAGTAGGAGTGGGGTTAATGGGATATGATTCATTGCACTTTTTAACGCATGCATCCAGGTCGGAGTTACCCGTAGTGACTGTGCCAGATGCGTAGCATTTTACCTTACATTCTTCTAGCGGTGTACGGGGTGGAGCAGGAGTAGTAGGAGTAGGTGGAGTATCAGTTGTTACACAGCAACTCTTGAACGACGGACAATCATTTGCGACCGAAACTGGACTGGTTCCACTTGGACAATTGCTACTGCCGCCAATTGAATTAGACACGCAAGTACCCTTATCAGCTTGGCACTTAGCGCCCGTACCTTCTGTCTTACTGACACAATAATGACCGCCATTTGGGCAAGGCTCCTTAGATATAGCTTGGGTTGTCCCAGTAGGACAAGCAATATCAGTGGCCGAAGCCGTACAGGTGCCTGCTTCTCCATTTTCCCCGGTACAACTAGCCGCGAGCGCTGTATTTGGCTTAGTCGGATATGGAGTCAAGAAAAACAAAGGAGAAGTGCTGGTTAAAAAAACTAAACAAGCAGCTAACAACAATTTTTTGTGCATAATCTAAAAATTAAGGATATATAAATTTAAAATTCCTCTCGACAATTCTTATGATTTATCGCTAGGATTTTTTTTGGAAGATACTCTTTTGTAAATAAGCACGACACCTATAATAACCAGAACGATAACGAGGATAGTTATTAGGGCTGTCGGACTCAAACTGTTATCCGCACTGGATTGATTTGCCGTTGTGGTATTTACTGTTGCTGTATTTGCCGGGGTGGATAGTGGTTGCTTTTGTGACAAAGAGTTATTATTGGGAATTTCGGAACTGCTAGAAGCTATTCCATCCACTGAAAGTAAAGTGATTGATCCATCCGTTTTACCCTTGTATATCTTTTTTCCAATGGTGAACACGAATTCGTCTGGATTTCCTAAAAAAAATACTTTGAAAATATTGCCGGCAGCCTTGAGCGGAATCGGTAATTCTGCCTTTGAGCTAATGTCATATGAGTAAGCTTTACCATCTTTTCCGACGATAATTAAATTGCTATTGTTTAAAAATGACATATCATCGGCGGAGAAACTATCATTGATACTCACCAATTTCTTGTCGGCCACAGTAAATTTATACAAGGCACTGCCTGATTTGATGATGAAATAATCTTCTTTGAAAGGGTCGGTAATGATTTTTTGAATTCCACCGGATAATGGGAAATAGGTGGCTATATGACTGCTTGTCTCGACCGAATAGAATCCTTTTTCCATTGGAAAAATAGTTACACCGCCCAAGCTTACAGACGCCAAGATGTCATTTATATCGGATGAGTCGCCTTTAATATCCATTAGTTTGACCGGATTACTCAGGTCTGCATTGGAAACATACAACGCCTTATTATTCAGATTATATATGACAGCATTATTGGAAGCCCAGCCCAGCGAAAGAATATCCTTATCCAGTAGCGTTGCCTGGTCGGTGTCCAAATCATAAGACCACCAATTCAGCGAGTTCAACTCCCGATTGGAAGAATAAAATTTGAGCGTCTGTACGGCTGCTAAAACGTTTTCTGAAAGCACAAAGGCCTTTTTCCCATCCGGCGACCAAACAAAACTATGCACACCTCCCCCTAAATTTTCTTGGCCGGAAATTGAAACAAGCGCGTTCTGCCCGTTAAATTCTTGAACTTCTCCCGAATCACAATTGAAAAAACGCAAAATATTATTTTGGACAGACGGAAAGTCAAAGGTATTGCATGTAGCAAGCTGGGCCGAGGCGGGTTTAGTGAATACTGAGGATATAAAGAAGATCGTGATAAAAATTGTAACACGCAAAGTTTTTTGGAACAGAGTCATATTTTTATAAATATATTTATTAAGTTGCGCAACTCTTGTAGGCATTATTATTTCTGATTATTCCATCGCAGTAATCTCCTCCGCAGGCTTTGGGATCGGTACATGATCCGCAATATCTTTTCGCCGCTTTGGCCAGACCTGCGTCACTATAGTCTCCTCCGCTGTCTTTGGCGATTTTTTTTGCCGCGCAATTTAGCGCATCTTGCCGATTAAATTTGCTTCCGGAACACTTGTAGGTATTCCAAGTGGGATCTGTAAACTGCATCGATCCACCGGCGCCATAAGAATTGTTCGATGAACAAGCATTAGGATTAGACATTGCCGGAGTACATTCTCTTTGCATAAAGGCCGCTAGTACTGATGTCGGCACTCCACTTTGAGAAGAAGCATTTTGTAATTCAGAGTTCAATGCTGGGTTAAGATTGCTACAATTAGCCAGAGGATTAGGATTGGGCTTAGGATTAGGAGGCGTAGGATTAGGAGGAGTAGGATTAGGATTAGGAGGAGTAGGATTAGGAGCAGGAGTAGAAGTTGTTTGGCCAATATTAAATTGCACCAGGTCAGGATTGATCGTGTAGAGCAAAAGCCAAGAAACCAAGGCCAGAATCAGGCCAACGATGGCGTCAGCTATCACACCTTTGGCTTTACCGGTTTGGGAAGCATTGCCGGCCGAAACCAGATACATATAGCCGCCCAAAACGATCATAAGCATGGCCGAAATGCCAATAGTCCAAAGCCCAAATTTGTAAACCGCCATGATGTAGGTAGGAAAATCAGCTGGCTTGCCAAAACCTGGAATAGCTTCCATCGGAGTATAGGAAAAAGCAGCCAAAACCAAAGCTGGAAAAAAATTGCAAGCCGCAATAATGGCGAAAATTATTTTTTTTCTTTTCATTTTTTTGTTTAATCGAGACTGTTTATTTTAGGGAAAAACGTCAGCGTCAGTTGCGACAGAAAAAGGATAACGAAGGCTGTGAGTGCAATCCTCAAAAGAAAGGCCAGATAAGCCGGGGTACCGCTATAAATAGTAGCCATAATTTTTTTCGCTTGAGCAGAAGCAACCATATCGGTGCTGGCTTGTAATTTTATACTTATCTTGCTGGAAACTTTCTTTTCATAAAATTGGTCATAGGAAACACCCCAATATTTATTCAGCGCGTTTTTCGTGAGAATATCTTGAGCATAAAAGGTGGTAGCGGAAACCTCATAATCCTCCCCAAGCGCTTTGGCCGGCAGAATAATACCGCCGGTATCGTCTAATGTGTAGCCCAGCGTAGCGACGTTGGAGGCGGTCACCTCTTGCCCATCAACTGTCCAGGTCAAATTTCCCGGCAAGGGCGTGAAACCTTTAACATCGGCTTGCAGCTTTATCGGCTTGTCCGCCAGTCCCAAAAAATTGGTCTTGCTATAATCAGGCCAGGATTTTTCTTTTAGATCGATATAGTTGCCTAAAAGAACCGGTTTACAAACACTTTCATCCGCGGAAGAGATAGTAATGGCCGGATCAATCACTTGAATAGTCTTAGACAAGCTGACCTTTGCCCCCGTTTCTTGGTTGGTAGCCGTTAAAGCCACCGTATAATTCTTCCCCACTTCTGCTAGGGCCGGAAAATAAGCCACCCCCGTTTGTTTATCGATATTGCAATCGCTGTAGAAACATTCTTTATTGGTAACAGGCGCACCGTTGATTGTCCACAGAAAATCAGTTAGGGAAGCGGCATTCACCTTAAGCCCAATGATACTGTTCTTAGTGACGGGGCAAATAGCCATTTCCGTGCCAGTAGTGCAAATTTCTTTGTTCATGCTGACGTAAGGCGTGGAGATGTTAGGTGGAGCAACCGCCGAAACTAAGGTGCTGAAAATTTTAATATTATTATTACTAGAAGTGATCGGGATTAGGACGCTAGTGTGGCCTCTTCGCGAAAAATTGTCCCCACTGGAACTTTGTCCCGCATTCTCCTTGACTGTCAGTTTAACATTGAGATATTTTTTCGGGTGAGCTAGGTTTAATTTAAATTTAAGCGAAGTGATTCCCAAACCTTCCATCTGAGTCACCCCGGGCAAAGATGCTTTAGGCAAAGGACTGCCCCAATCATCCGGATTGGGATCGTCCGACATAAAAACTTCCCAGGAGTATTGCAAATAGTTGTTGTCGGTCGCATTAGAAATGCTTGATTGAACCACAATATCATCGCCATTACTCAACTTCGGGTCGCCATAAGCAGTCGGGTCGTTTATCGGAGAAGTGGGAGAATAAGTAAGAGACACGTCTATCTTATTACTTTCTGGGCTATTTTCCGAGGGAGTGACCAAGTTACTATACAAACAGTCATTCAGGTCGGAAGCGTTGGAAATTTCTTGAACTGTTCTGCCGCCCTCTTTACGCGCCAGATCGTTTTCAGCTGACAGGTCAACAGTTTCTTCTTTGGTGGAAATCGTTTCAGTGCTTTCAGAAAGCACTTCGCCTGTGGCAGTATTGGTGACGGTCGTAATGTCGACCACGGTTGTTCTGACAGTACCTGAATCGCCTTGCTGACTAAGCAGTTCTTGAGTGGTTTTTTCAACCACTGTGGTCGTTTCCCCGCTCACTGGCGTGTCAGCTTTAGTTGAAAGCGTAACAGTGGCGACTTTCGGATAATTATTACCCAATTGGATCGTACTATTGGAACATAGCCCTTTCGGAGCGGCCCACATCGTGCGATAAGAGGCATCTCTTGTTTGGGAGGGCTCAATGGAAGAGCCTTCCACCACCACACCTAATCGGTCGCCCGGGGTATAGTTCCAAGAAAATTTATTCAAGCCGAGTCCCGCCACATTCGCTTCATCAGTGTTCCCCGATTGAGCCGTATCCGCGCTCGTCGGATCAGTGTGCCAAAATTTTTCTTCATCTTTGCCAAAAGAATTGTCTCCGGTTTTCTGGCCGGGAGCATCCGGAAAAAGGTGCGAATTGCAACCAATCTCATGGACATCGCCGGACTGAACATCCTGCACATAACAATGCGCTTTTTTCCCCTGCTGATCCGTGCCACCATAAACGGCATCGTGTTTGCTTTTTCCGTCCGAATGCGAATAGTCGGCACTTTCCCAACTGAAATCATCATTCGCCAAAACGCGCATCGCTTTTATCTTATAGTCTTCTATGTCAACGCGGCCATCATTATTGAGATCGCATTTTGTTTTTTGAGTAGCATCGGGATTATCTGTCCGATCGCAACCTTTTTGTTTCAGGAACCAGGTAAAGTATATTTTTTTAATATCGTTTATGAAATAAAGTGGAGTGGCGGTGGCCGACAACTGATCGCCTAATTTGGGATTGCTGGGGCTGAATTCAAGCGATACCTGTGGGGATGTTTGTTTCTGGCGTGAAGCATTCATGGTTTGCACTGAATTTTTCACCTCTCCCTTATCCACCCCCAAGTCACTAAATATACTATTCATGCCTTCAACGGCTGCTCCACCGGAATTATTCAATATCGCCTGAATAGGATCAGCTGCTTGTGCCGGCACAACGAGAATAGCCGGTGCCATAAGAAGCAGCAGGATAATTAAGGCTAGATATTTTTTTATATTTTTTATTTTCATACCGACTTATTTTATTAAATGAATGATATAAGCATCTAATATTATTATAAACAATAATCCGGAAATATACGAGTAGACAAAAGAGCGCGTCTTGTAAGTCACCCATCCCCCCGCCAGAGAAAGATATATAAGCGGAGCGGATTGCAATATTGGTGTTTTAGCGAATAAAAGCGTAAGAAAATAAATTGCTGACTGGATAAAGATGGCTCGCATATAAAATTGACGGGCGGCCGAAAGGATAAAACCGTGAAAGAAAAATTCTTGGGCGAAGAAAAAGAGATTGAAAAAAACCAACTCATACAGTAGGAAAAAACCGAAATTGTTTTTCACGAGTGGGTCTATCACGTAATAGGATGAAAAACCGGCAAAATTAATCATGAGAAAGAAGATAACCAGTCCCACTAGGAATGCGCCACCAGCCAAAAGCATTCCGGTTTTTTTGTTTGCCAAATTCCAACCCCACTGACTGAGATCATTTTTCAAAATCAATTTGATGTAGAGGATCGGCAGGGCAACTAGAAAAAAAATATTTTTCGAGATGGATTGAAAGGCGTTGTCCGCCGGAAAAATAGCTGCCAGCAGAAGACAAAGCATAGCCACGCTGGTCGTGACCACGAGTTCCTTGTGCGGGGATAATTTTTCTAAATGACGGGTAGACAATTGCATAATACTAAAAATAATTTAGGCGTAAGCTTCTTGTGACGAGCTTTTTTTGGCTTTTTCTGCTTTGGCAGCTTGCTGTTTGGCCAGGAGCGCTAAGGCGAATATAATGAGCACGGTCAGGGTTTCAATAGGCAAGACATCGATACCGAAAATCAATTCTGCAGTGGTGCCGGACAGAAGGATGAGCCAACTGCGGATGATCTTCTGATCTTGTCGGCCTTTTCCACCACTGGCCAGGAGCATCATCATAGCAATCCAAATGGAGCACATAAAAGTAAGCACCAAAACGATAGCATATCCGAACCCGGTGGCTTCCATGAAATCCATAATATCTTTGAAAATGGCGGCCACGAGTGCCAGCGCGTACGGCCAATCGGACAGATTTATCTTGGACAAAAGAGCCAGGAATCCCCACGGCGTGGCGCTTTCGATCATGTTCCTGGCGTTTTTTATGGTATTAGCAGCTTGCCCTTTGTTTTTTCCGGTATTGTTTTTTCTGATTGTTTCTCTGGCTTTTTGTTGTTTAGCTTTTTTTCTGGCCGCCAAAATCGCTTGTTTTTTTTGTGGATCGTATGCCATACATAAAAATGTTATTCATCGCTGAACTCTTTCTTGGCTTGTTCAATTTCTTCCAATTGGGCCGGGTCGGTGGTGATGACTTGATCTTCAGCGTAGGATGCCACCACTTTGATGGCCACATGTTTGTTACCGGCGAAAAAAATGCCTTCCCCGACATTCGATTCCAAGAGTAGAAATTTTTCTTGTTCGGTCAGATAGAATGTCTCTGAAATGATGTCCACGGAGGCCGGTGATTGCTTCAAGAGAAGCTGGATGGAGGAATTGGTCACAATCGCCTTGCCATAGCGCGAGCTAAGGAAGTCGTTGACATCCTGGGTGATGGTGGTCAGCCCGGTAAAATATTTTCGGCATCTTTTCGCAATGCCAAAAATGAAAGAAGCGGCGTCGTCATATTTCATCATCACCCACGCTTCATCCACCAGCACCAACCTCCTTTTGACATTGGTCCGCATTTCATTCCAAATGAATTGCATCACGATATACATGGCCACCGGCCGCAGTTCTTCTTCCATGTCGCGGATATTGAAAACCATCATTTGATTGTCAACTTTGACAGTGGAAGTTTTATTGAGAAAACCGGAGAAAACTCCTTCCGTATATCTCTCCATGCGAATGGCCAGATTTTCTCCGCCTTCCATACTGCTCAAAATCTGGTAGAGGTCGGACATGGTCGGATAGGCTTCTTTCGGCAGGGCATTAAAATTGACTTCGGAGGTGATGTCGCGCATAGCATATGTTTCACGGACCGCTCTGTCTAAAATGGAATCCTCTTCCGGCGTGATGGATCCCAGCATGATGTGCAAAAGCCCGAGCAGCGCAGCGATGTTGTTCCGCAGAATGTCTTCTGCATCCTCATCATCACCCACGCGTGGCAAATCGAACGGATTGATGTGGTTGCCGGAATTCAAAGAGATTTTTACAAATGAGCCGCCCACCGTTTCGCACAGATGCTTATATTCATTTTCCGGATCAATGATAATGACATCAGTCCCGAGCATCATCATACGCAAAACTTCCAATTTGACAGTATAACTTTTGCCCGCACCTGATTTGGCGAAAACCACCATATTGGCGTTTTCCATTTCGAAGCGATCAAAAATAATAAGGCTGTTATTGTGTCGATTGATGCCATAGAGAATGCCAGTGTCACTGGAAAGAGTGGAAGAAACAAAAGGAAAAGTGGTGGACAACGGGGCGCTGTTCATGGAAGTCCCAATGTCCAATTCATCATTGGCGAGCGGCAAAGTGGAATTAAAACCTTGTTCCGCTTTGAAAATGGCCGGCTTCACATACACCAGTTGCGCTTCCAAGATAGCCTCAATGGACTTAGTGATTTCGTAAAGCTCTTTTTCTGTTTCTCCATAAGCCGTGATATAGAGGTCGAAGCGAAAAAACTTTTCCGTACCCTGCTGCAGATTGTCGCGCAGGCTATCAATGTCTTGGACTGCGGTTTCCAAGGCTGGATCGCGGATCATGCCTTTCTCCTGTTCCATGTGGATCTGCGATTCGATGCGCGTGGCATTCTTCTTGAGACTTTTCAAAATATCATAAGTTTCAATCGGGTGGATGAACATTGAGATGTCAATCGGCATATCAATGTTGATGATGGGCGAAAACCAATTGCTATGCAAAAATCTTGGATAAGCCACGATGAAAATCGTTTGCGCCAATGTTTCGCCCACGCGGATATATTTTGGCTCAATCTTAATGGCCGAAGGCGCGATCAGGTCGTTGAGGCGGGACAAGCCTTCTTGATAATATTTTTCCGATTCTAAAACATCGCTAGATGGCGTCGGTTCTGACGCAACCGCCTCTTTCTTTTTGAATATATTTAACATACGTTGAGCAATATTTGGTTTTTTATTTGGCCAGTTCTAACTGGTTAGTGTCTTTCAGTTCGCTATTATTGAATGTTTCCGGGTTGTAAGAATCAAAAATAAGTTCAACCAGCTCTTCTGTTTTCAGCGGCACAAGACGTAGGCCAATGCCGGAAAGCGCCACAATGATATGGTCCACTCTTTGATAGAGCTGGTTTTTGTAAGTTTCAAAATTCTCTCTTTTCTCTAAAATGTTTTTTTGCGGATTCATGAGGCTGGTCAAATTACTGAAAAATCCCTTGTTTTCATTCTCAATCGGCGAAAATGGGACAATGATGTAGAATTTTTTCTCCATCACATTGGAGACGACTGAGAGTTGTTCCATGAAGCTGCGATATTCCGCCAGTTGCATGCGTAAAAGCTCATTCGACTGCCCTTTTTCTTTGCCGGTCAAGAAATCCATATACTTTTTCATATTCAACTTTCTTGAACTGATCAAAATCTGGATGGGAAAATCGATGGAATTGAGAAAGTTTTGATATTGCGTTATAATGGCTTCTTGCTCGTCACTGGATTTCAAGTCAAAATTAATAGCGTTGACCGCCAGCACGGCGCGCAGCGTGCCTGATTTCAAAACAATGACATCCTCTTTGATTTCGGCCACGTCTAAAAAATCCTGCGTCGGGGCAGTGGTTTTTTTGTTATCCAGTTTTTTAGAATAGAGAGCTTCCATAATTAAAATTACAAAAATCTGTCTTATTTTTTATATTGAATTAACTTAAAGTGCTGTACATTGCCGAGGCTTCACCTCTACTAGGCATAAGCTCCGTTGAGGTGAAGCCTCTGCGGAGAAAGCACTCTTGATTAAGTTAATTTGGTCTAAATCCTATTTTTGATCCAACATTTTTGAAATATCGGCGATTTTCTTTTCACTGACAGTTTTTCGGATGATAGTAACTTCCGGCGCTTTGGTTTTCGCTTTAGCCACTATCTTTATATTAGCATAGTTTCTTTTCCAAATATACATCTTGGGATTAAAAACAAAAGAAACGGAGGAAATGATAAATTTCAAGAGGGACTGATTGTAGGGACGGTAAAATGCCAACGACCCAAAAATGCCCCCAATGATAATGGCGGCGGCAATAGCCGCGGAAGTATCGAGCATATTCCAACTGATAAGGAAAAGCACTCCGCCGATAGCCAGCCAGCCGAGTTGTTTGGCTGTGAGCGGGCCGACGATTTTGTCTTCGGTGTCGATGAATTGTGGGACATTGGAAATCATGGAATGTTTTTTTATTTTTTGAGGTCAACGATATTTTTAGACGGCAAGTCTCGGTGAAAATTTATCGGAGTTATTTTTATTGGCTGCGGCCCTACTTCTTTTTCTGCTTCAGGTGCTGCAAGTTGTTTTTCGAATGGCAGTTTTTGTGGAGACGTGAATTCAATTTTGGGTTTAGAGACAAGCGCGGCCGCCGGAACAGTCACTTTTCCTAAGGAAGTGGGAGTTTTAGGCGGAACGGTGGGCAGATTAACCGGCACATTTATTTTAAGACTATCGGTTTTTGGCGCCATATTCCGCGCGGATGGCAAAATGGTCTCGTGCGTAAGTGGTTTTTCCATTTCTGCCTTAGGTTTTAGCGGTTGAGATGACGACGCGCGAGAAATGGTAAATGTACCGCCAATCCTCAATTTTGGAGCAGTCTTTTCACTAGGTGGTAAATTTCCAGGCAGCGCTTTTTCCGGCGGAGAAGACAACGGCGCGGAAACTTTTTTTGGGGCGGAAGATTTCCAAAAAGTTTTTTGCAAAAAAGTCGGGAGTTTGGCAAAAATGTCCTCCGGCTCTTCCTCCTTTTTTTCTTCTTCGCCCGCTTCGCCCGCCATAGCTTTAACGAGGGAGGGCTTGATCACTATAGCTTTCTTGTCCGCCGTAACTCTAGTGAAGGCGGATGCGTTCCCTCTTGTCACGCGCGGTCCTGCCTCGCTTTGGCGAGGCGTCTTGTCGAATTGAGGCGAGTCGAAGCGCGGCGGGAAAATAATTTGTTTCAAGGTCAAGTTGATTTCCACCGGCATGGCAGTGTCATAGGCACGCAAAAGATAATTCAATTTGTCTTTATCCACTTGATTCAGAATTTTAGTATTTTCATTACGAAAAAGATAAATCCCGCGCGCCGCGCTGTCATGCGCGTCAAAGCCCATGGTGAAAGTGTAATCAGACAACCAGTTTTTGACATTCGGTCGGGCCGGCTCGGAAAAACTTTTGATGTTGATGCGGCTACTCGTGATCAACTGTTCATTGATTTCCGGATATTTTTGGAGAGCTGCAGTTAAAGTCATTTTTTCCAGCTTAGTTTGAGCTTCATCCAGGTTTTGCACGACTTGTCTTTGCGCTTTTTTTTCTTCCATTTGTTCTTCCAAAATCCACGGCTCAATCTCCAACACTTTTTGCCAAGCGGCGTCTTCAGATATGATCGGCTCTGCTTTTTGCTTGCTCCATTCATCAAGTAGTTTCTGAGCATCAGTAAAGTGCTCCAAGAAGGGCTTGAAAATTCTTTTGTTTATCTCATAAGCTAAACCATTGGCCATATTTTTGTCCAACTGCAATTTTTCTGAAATTATTTTTGGCAAATCTTCCAATTTGACGTCATCCACAAAAATCAAACCGACTGGGCCGGAAATGTTTTTAATTTTTTCATCTCGCACTCCATACATAAAACAAGACCGTTCCAGCTCTAAGCGTGGATTATCTGAACTGAAAAATGTATTTACCGGTTCGGGAAGAGACCGTTGTTTTGCTAAAAAATCCATAATTGTTTTATCTCATATTCATCAACCTAGGATCGGATTGTGCCATTTTTTGGGCTGAATTTGCGCGCACAGCTTCTTCAGGAGATAAATGCGGCAAGATCTTGTCAATATCCAAAGTTGCTTCGTTGATAGCTCTTCTTGCCGTATCACTCTTAATGCCTTCCAATGTCTTTTTATAGTTATTTTTTCCGAAACGAGCCAGAAAATAAGCATACTTGGCAGCAGTGTCATCTTTTATATTGGCTATCGTATCGGCGTTTGCATTGGAAAATATATCTTCAGCAAAATCGTCATTTGCAATTTCTCCTGTTTGCGCAAAATTAGCTGCGTGAATTTTTTTATTATTTTCAGTCATTGCAATATTTTTCGCCGCGAGGTTTTTTAGCACTCCATTCATGGCGGTTTTCTTGCCTGGGCTGCCCTTACTTATATCCATAATATCTTTAGTGGAGATAGCATTCTCAGCAAACATTATTTCCATGAGTTCATCATCACCAAGGGAATTTGCGTTGAGCTTCTTAACATCAAACTGGCTGCTGTTCATAAAGTCTTTCTTATGTTCCTTTCTTTCATCCTCATTTGTGATGTGAGAAAAAGCCGCGGTTGGATCATATGTTTTGACTTTATCTACCAGCGCCTTAAAGGTTTGACTATTCTCACCACCTTTACCATTCTTATCTCCAAATGCTGCTCTTATTTGATCCAGATCTTCTCGTTTAGCCTGATTCTTAGAAGCTAGTTCCTGAATAGCAGCCGCTTGTTCAAATTTGTTACCAGTTTTTTTCATGTTTTGCAGGTCGCCAGTAAGCATATGCTCCATATCATGCGCTTCTTTGGCCTCCTTGATTCTTTTAGCATCCGCTTGATCAGTGGCATGCGGAACAGCAAAGGGTCCTTTGCCTGCCATGCGAGCTTCGCGTTCTTCTCTTTTGTTACTTCCAAAAAATGGCCCGGTTTTTTTGTAATTGTCCCATTTTTGGGACAAGCCTCCCGGAATACCAGTTTGCTTAGCTCCCCACTTTGTTGCCCCCCAAGTGCCTGCGCCAACCGCACTCGGCGCCCATTTCATAAATTTCTTCCCTCGCCCAATCACCGCGTCGGCTCCTATTAAGCTCATATTTTGCGCGAACATAATACCGGCCCACAAAATGATAATGGGGATTGCGAAAAAAGCCATGGCGGCTATCACACTGGGATTGGAAGATTGCTTGCCGGCAATCTCTGCCATTTTTCCAAAACTAGAGGCATTGATACTGCTCATCATCTTCATAGCCACGTTCAGCATAAACACCATCACCGGTCCAAAAAAAGCATACTTGAAAAGATTGTCCCACCACTTGCCGGACCAGCCTGAGAGAAAAGGCACAATGGACCCAGTGAAAGCCAAAGAAGAAAAAATAATGAGAATGGCCAAAGCCACTATTCTGATCAGAAAAAGCCCGGCGATAATGAGAATGGTGACGGCGAAGATCCACACAAAAATGACTGAGGCCAAAAGAAAGGATGTGTCAGATGCCGCGCCACCTTTTGGAGCAATTATTTGTCCTAAGGCGGAATCTTTGGCAATCTTAGAAGAAAAAGAAGTTATGTCGCCCATTCCGAGATTATTAATGAAATAGTACATCAATGAATTGGAAAAATCGATAATGAAGCGCGAAATGGGATAGCTGAAATTGACCAAAAGCGCCATGATTATCAACGTCTTAAGCAGACTTTTATAACTATATTTGTCCACCTGAAAAACCGTGGCAAACGCCGAGAAAAGTAGCACTAAGATAAAAGCAATGTTCAAAGTGTCACGCACCATGGCCCAAGTTTCATAAATGACTTTATTGTCAATGACCGCCTTCATATTTTCCGGATTTATGACCCAATTGAAAAGAGCGGCTGCAGCTTCCAAAATCATCCCCAAAAAGCGCAGCACAATCAGGAGAAAGCAATTAAATATTGTCTTGGGTTCAAACAGACTAACTCCAGGACAAACATCATCATTTTTACTCTTAGCGTTTTCTGCGTTAGCTTTTTTAACAAACTCAATATCATCGGCTGATATCGCTCCTGCTTCACCTAGGTTCTCACCAGCAGCATGAACTTTATCTATTCTCCCCAACCCAAAACTGCCTGTGATAAGCAGGAAGAAAAGGATAGTGAATAAAAATTTTTGTTTGTTTGTTTTTTTAGGTGTCATGAAAATGGGAAAAATTTTTCTACTGACCGAGAGGATTGAACCGCGCGCCAGGACCCAATGTGTCCATAGCCTTGTTTGTGCTGGTACTGAATTTATATTGAGTACTGCTTTTACTTTGAGCTTTTTTCTGCACTCCGCTGAAACCTTGCTGGATCTTTTTGGTGATCATCTGGGAAACAATGGAAGTAATGACTTCCGGAATGCTTTTGGCCGCCGCAATGACCTTGTTGGGCAGATCTTCGACGTTAGCCGCAATTTCTTTGGTCAAGATACCGGGAAAAGTGACGGTTCCGTCCCCTCCGCTTTCTGTGCCTGTGAAGCCTTGATAGGCCACGGCGCGGGCTTGGGTGACAGCTTCTTCTTCAGCTAACTTTTTGTCATAAGCATATTCCGCCTCCATCTCGAAGCTCCATGGATTGTTCACTCCGGAAGTGTACAGCTCCAGCATCTTGAAATCTTTCCCGTCAAACATTGCGGCAGGATCGCCTTCGTATGAAAAAGCTATCGGCGCATCTCCGAATTCAAGATTATCCTTGACCGCTTGGGTCAGCGTGTGAGCATAACTGCCTCCTTCCTGGGAAAAACCTTCTGCCACATAACCCATGACAGATGAACCCGCGCCGGAAGTCATTTTTGACAAATAGCTGTTCATGTAGAGTTTAGCATCGTCTTTGGGTTGATCGATTAAATAATCTTTCCAATCCGTGATGAAAGCCGCTCCGCCTGACATCCCTTGACCGCTCATCATGCCGTCCACCTGGCTATTGATCATTTTCACCGCGGCTTGCTTCAGCGCTCCCATAATCATCCCTTGAATCATGTCATACACGGTATCCAACACCCGGGTTATTTCAGGATCGATGCCCGGCCAGAGAGCCGCCTCAGATTTTTGGGGGTAAGCAAAAAACAAACACGCCACCAGAAGAGCGGTGCAGATTATCTGGCTTTTTTTGCCTGAATTATTTTTATGGTGTGACATTTCCCGTTGAAAAATCAGTTATATTCCCCTGACTGGAGTCCGTGGTTGTAGCAGGAGTTGTGATGGTTGCAGGGGTTGCAGGGGTTGCAGAAGTCGTAGCGGTCGATGAGTCTGACGAAACTGCAGAGATGGCATTGGCCACACCGCTGATGTCGGTTAAAGCCGGCAATTCCACGCCAAAGCCTTTCATTTTCGCTTGAATGTCTTCATAACTGACATCATACTGCGCCATCTTAGTTTGCGCATCATTGAAAAAACTGGAGAGACTCTGGATGAAAGATCCGATTTGGGAAAAATTCACCACGGTTGACAATGGATCTTCTGCGTTTGGTTTGATCAAATCTTTCAAACCTTGGGCATACATAGCATATTGCAAAGCCTTAATGTGCAAATCGACCAAGTCAGCCGGCACTTCCACCTCTTTCAATTGACCAAGGATGGTCGCACCACTTTTACTAATACCTTCCATCGCGGCGGGATTTTGTGTGGAAATGGCCGCAATGAGCTGTTCTGCGGTTTTCATCATAGTGGAAGTCATATCGGAGGCCGAGGTGATGGGAGTCGGTGAATTACTGGCAAAAATATAAAAAACCTTGGCGATATAATTGGAAAAATCTTCTTTCATCAATTCCTTTTTCTGGCTTTCTTTATAGTCCTGTTTTTTGATGTGGATTGTGGCCGGGTCTATTTCCGGTAACGCAACGGGCTTATCCTGCACCCCCAAGGAATCCGTCACGATTTTCTGAATTTCATCCATCGAAGTTTGTGGGTTGTTCGGGTCCACCTGACTGGTCAGGCTGGAAATTTTTTGCGCTACCTGTTTGGTCAGGTTCCCGGAAGTGTCCGCTGGCGCGCTGTCCGTGCTGGCTACAGTGGCTTGTGAGGTAGCAGATTGACTTGTCGGATTACTTACCGGCGCAACCGGCCGATCATTCGGGGCTTTTTTCAAAGGATCATAGCCAGCCTTTACCTCGGCTCCGTCCGAATAGCCATCGCCGTCAGTGTCTGCATTGTGCGGATCCGTGCCATACAACTTTTCTTCCGTGTCAGTCAGACCGTCTTGATCGGAATCTAAAAAAACATTGTTCGTGGTGGATGCATTTTCCTGCGCACTCACAAAAAAAGCCAAGCTTGAAAAGAGCAGTGCCAGAAGAATCAAGGTCGCTAAATTTATATTGCGCAATTTCATTTAAGCTTTTCTAAATCTGAAAATATCTTGCATATTATTCTACTCAAAATTATACCACAACTAACCGAATCTCGACAGGGAGGATGTGGATAATATTTGCCTAAAAAGGTTAGCCCTGCTAAATTGTAGAGACGAGGCAATGCCTCGTCTCTACAACCCCAGATTATGATGAAAAAAATTGAGAAAATGCTGCGTGATTTACTGGAAAAAAGAGTGAGCGCCATGACCTGGCTGCTGACTTTTTTAGGCGTGATGTTTTTGCGCTCTTTCGTCGAACAATTCATCGCCGTGACGAAATCGATCACACTCTTGGAAACTGTTTTGGAATTCATCCATAATTTCTATTTCTTCTCCTTGACCATTCTCCTCCTATGGCTACTCCTTAGTCTGATCCTAAAAATCAAACCGCAAAAATTGTCTTATGCTTTGATTTTTTCCCTCTTTCTGGCCATCACTCCGCCCCTCATTGATATAGTCAAAACGCATGGCCAAATCTATTGGAGTTTCTATCTTTTAAGCAGCCCACCCGAATTATGGCAACAATATCTGACGGTCTTTGGCCATCTGCCTTCAGGTATCGTCTACTTCGGGACGAAAATAACTTTCCTGGCTGTTGTCTTTTTGGCCGCCATTTTCCTCTGGTTCATGACCAAAAGTTTTTGGAAGACTCTTTTGGGCGCGCTAGCCACCTACTCCGTGCTCTTTTTTATGGGAGCTTTTCCTTCGCTCTTCTACTACGCGTACACATTTTTCACCCCCACGAAAAAAATATCTGAAATACATGGCTTTGATATCGCCGGTTTCTTCGGTTCGCCGGAGAAAATTCTTGGTGTAATTTTTCCCAGCTTTCAATACACGCTGGCGTATAAATTGAACTATATTTATTTTATTGTCCTTGTTTTTACCTTGATGGTTTTATTCCGGTTCATTAGCCGGGAAAAATTCATGGCCGTCCTCAAAAATTTACGCCTACCGCAAATCGTCTACCACGGTGGTATGTTTTTCATCGGCCTCGGTCTGGGTTTCTTGCAATATCGGGATAATTTTCATCTCAGCCTGTTCACTTTCCTAGCAATCATAATCCTACTTCTCAGTATTATTTTTTCCTGGATGGCTTCCGTGGTCATAAATGACATCCATGATTTTAAGATTGACCGGATTTCCAACCCGGACCGGCCACTCACGCAAAATGTTTTTACAGTGCCGGAATATTTTCAATTTGGCGCCGCCTGTTTCTTTTTGGCCTTCTTGGGAGGACTCACTATCGGTTTGTCTTTCGCCATGCTAATCGTGGTTTATCAAATCTTGGCCTGGTTTTATTCCGCCCCACCCTATCGGATCAAAAAATTCCCCGTCCTGGCCACGCTCATCAGCGCAGTCGCTTCTTTAGTCATTCTTTTTCTCGGCTATATCTTGGTATCAAACAATCAAACGCTCTCCGGCTTGTCTTGGCGGATCATCCTGCTTCTTTTGATTGCTTACACAATTTCTTTACCCATTAAGGATTTTAAGGATATCGCAGGCGACAAAGAAGACGGTATCTGGACCATCCCAGTTATCTTCGGCGAGAAAAAAGGCCGCTTGATTGTAGCCACGAGCGTATTTATTTCTTACGCCTTATCTGTTTTTTTCTTGAATGAAATGAAGCTATTTTTTTGGGCCATGCTTTTCGGCGCGGCCACTTTCGCCGTGATAAACAATCAAAAAATAAAACCCCGAGACTTGCCGGCCCGGGTGCTTGGATTAGTTTCTATTTACTTTTTTATCCTAGTCTGGATAGCTTTCTTATAGCTAAACTGTAGAGACGCAGCACTGCTGCGTCTCAGAAAAGCGGACTGTTTCGATCAGTGTGCTATCATTGCCATTCCTGCCCCCGTATACACGAGGATAAACTCCAGCAGGAATCTAGTCGCGAGTTATTTGCAAAAAGCGGACTGTTCGCTGTAATCAGCGGACCGTTCGCTCAATGTACGAGCTATAAGAATTTGAGACAAACGTGTAAGTCCTAAAATCCTAAAGCTCAAAAAGCTTTCTCAGTTTTTCCCAGTTCTCCACACTCAATTCTTGCGCTCTTACTGATGGAAGCAAACCGGCTTGCGCAAGTTTTTCTTCTACTATTTTTTTGTCTAATTGCAAACTAGTAGCTAGATTATTGGACAAGGTTTTCCTTTTCGCGCTAAAGCCCGCCTTAACTAGGCGGAAAAAGTTTTTCCTTTCTTCTTTGAAAATATTTTTTCGCGTAGGCACTATTCTAATGATGGCACTATCCACTTCCGGCACCGGCCAAAAAGATTTTCTATCTACCTCGAATAATATTTTGGCCGTAGCATAGTATTGCACGCTGACCGCCAGAATGCTCATTTGCCCCGCGCTCGCACAAATCCGTTCCGCCACTTCTTTTTGTACCATCAGAATCATTGTCCGCGGAGGATATTTCGTTTCCAGAAAAAGCCTAATAATTGGCGAAGTGATATAATACGGAATGTTCGCAATAAGTTTATATTTAAATTCGTCATCCTGAGCGAAGTCCGTACCCGGACGTAGTCGAAGGATCTCCGGTAAATTTATTTCCATAATATCAGCATGAATAATTTCAAGTTTTTCGTTCCCGCGAAAGAGTGCCTCCAATCGCAAAACTAAATTATCATCTTTTTCTATCGCAATTATTTTCCCTGCAAGTTTCAATAGTTCTTTTGTTAAAACTCCTTCCCCTGGTCCAATCTCCAAAACTAAATCGTCCACAGTTAGGTCAGCGGCTGCAATTATCTCGTCCAAAACTTTTTCATCTCGCAAAAAATTTTGACCTAAGGATTTTTTTGGTTGCATAAAATTATGTTAGTGTTAAAAAAATTTATACTAATCAGGGCTTACGCGCTTGCCGAAAAATTATTTACGGTCATCTTATTTAGCAAGATAAGGCCTGCGTAGACCGGCAGTCGACTAACCGATTCAGGGTAGACGATTTATAAGAATTTGAGGCAAGCGCGTAAGTCCTAGATTAATTCAGAATCGGCTCCACTTTGACGCCGATTACGCCGGCGCCCAAAGGAGCAATCTTGGTAAAGGCCACCTTATCCAAATCAATGACACGGCCCTTGCCTTGCGGCCCATAATCATTGATCTGAACCACCACTGATTTTCCACTGGCGGTGTTGGTCACTTTAGCGTAAGCGCCTTTCGGAATAGTAGTACTGGCTGCAAATAGGCCGCCTTGATAGGAATACCAAGTGCCCTGGCCGGCATTGGCTTTCCCAAGTTGCATGTAGGTTCCATGCACTTCTACTTGAGCCGCCGGCGCTTGAGTTATTGCTGAATTTAGTGTGATCCGGGTAATTTCCTGGCCATTTTTGTAAGTTATTCTATAGCGAACCTCTTTTTCACCCGGCTGCCCGGGTGTTTCTATTTTTTTCTCTTGCCAGCCCAACTTAGCATCGTTTTTAACAGTTGTCTTGAAGGACACCGACTCTTTGGCGGTCACCTCTTCCACGTTTATCCTGGTCACAGTGATAAGCAAATCATTTTGCACGAGAGTATCACTAGCCGGAACGGTTTTATCCAGCCGCGAAAGGGTGATTTGATTTTCATGCAGGGCGTCGCGTACGGTTTTTCCCAAAACATAACTTTCACCGGTGTGACCGTCTGCTGTGATTTTAATTTTGGTGGCTCTTTGAATTTCAATGTGAGCACCGGCATAAATTCTACTCTCCATATCCGGCGTGATCCTATCGTGCTCGTTTAAATTTATTTTTTGTTCTTTGATTAAATCGGAAACAGTGTTGGCGGTGGTAGAAATTCTAAAATTAAACCCATCATCATTAAGCGTAATGGATTTAGCGACATTTTCAAAATTTATATTTTTTACCGGATCGGAAAAAAAAGCCAAAACCTTAAAAGAACAGAGAGTGAGTCCGATTATGATAAAAAGCGTATAATAGAGCTTGTCTTTTTTGAGTAGGATCATTTAAAATTTTCAATAACCAATTTACAATATTCAATGAATTTTCAATGTTATAATAATCAATTGAACATTTAGTTATTGATCATTGATTGAAAATTGAATATTGATAATTTTTTGTATTACTCCGCTTTAAAACGATATTGCACCGCTTCGGCGATATGCGCTGGCGTAATATTGGTAGCTCCCGCCAAATCAGCGATGGTGCGCGCTACCTTAATGATGCGGAAATAGGCGCGGCCGGAAAGATGGAAATTGGAAACAGCGCTGCGCATCAAATCAGTAGAGCCCTGGTCAAGCGCACAAAAACTTTTGATTTGTTCACTTTCCATTTCGCTGTTGGAAATGGTGGTCGTATTGGAAAATCTTTCACGTTGAATGTGTCGTGCTTTTTCAACGCGCTCACGAATATCCGCCGATTTTTCGGAAGCGGATTCTTGGGAAAGTTTTTCAAATTTGATGCGCGGCACTTCCACATGCAGATCGATGCGGTCCAAAATCGGCCCGGAAATTCTTTGTTGATATTTTATGATCCCGGCCGGAGAGCAAGTGCAAGTCCTTTCCGGATCAGTGGCATTGCCGCAAGGACATGGATTCATCGCAGCTACCAGGGTAAAGCGTGCCGGAAACTCCAAGGTGCCTTGTGCGCGTGAGATGGTAATAACGCCATCTTCCAAGGGTTGGCGCAGATTTTCCAGGACGGCTCGGGAAAATTCCGGAAATTCATCCAGAAAAAGAACCCCCCGATGCGACAAACTGATTTCCCCGGGACGTGGATAGGTTCCGCCCCCGACCAAAGAGACCGCTGACGCACTGTGATGAGGCGAACGAAACTGGCGCTTAGTGATGAGCGAAGCATTTCTGGGCAATTGTCCGGCAATGGAAAAAATCTTAGTCACTTCCAAGGCTTCCGCAATCGTGAGGCGAGGCAAAATAGAAGTCATGGCTTTGGCGAGCAACGTTTTCCCACTGCCAGGCGGGCCATTCAAAATAACATTGTGTCCGCCAGCGGCTGCAATTTCCAGGGCGCGCTTAGCGTGCTCTTGTCCTTTGACATACGCCATATCGGTCACATAATCATCATAAGCAAAAAGTTTTTCCAAATCGATTTTTTCCGCCGCTGGAATCTGATTGTCTCCACTCAAGTGTCCAATGACTTCCGCCAGCGTCTTAACCGGAAAAACTTGAATATGCTCAATAACGGCCGCTTCCGCCACATTGTCTGCTGGCACATATAGTTCGCCAATACCTTTTTCCTTAGCCAAGATGGCCATCGGTAACACCCCTTTCACACTTCTTACTTGGCCGTCCAATGACAACTCGCCTAAAAACATCTTACCTTCGAAATTAAAGGATATTTGCTTAGTAGTCAAAAGAAAGCCCAAGGCAATTGGTAAGTCATAAATCGGACCTTCTTTTTTGAGATCCGCTGGTGCCAAATTCACCGTCACACGCCCAGCCCGATGCGGCGGTTTGAAGCCGGAATTACGAATCGCCGCGCCCACGCGGTCCTTGGATTCCTTAACCGCCATATCAGGCAACCCCACAATATTAAAATGATGCAGTCCGGCGCTAACCGTATCCGCTTCCACTTCAACCAACTCGCTTTTTAGGCCAAAGGTAGTAGCAGAAAAAACTTTAGAAGACAAAGGGGTAGAATTTTCAATAATCAATAATCAATTTTCAATAAATTTTCAATTAAATAATTTTAAAATTGAAAATTTATCATTGGTTGAAAATTGAAGGTTTGAAAATTGAAAATTATTATAACTTATTGCTACGTAACATGTTTACCATAATGACTGATACTCCTATTGTAATATAAATATCGGCTAAATTGAAGACCGGCCAGAATTTTAAATCGATGAAATCTATAACACAGCCTAAAAAAATCCTGTCCAAAACATTGGCTACGGCGCCGGCTAAAATAAGTGTCAACCAAAAAGCATATCGGTTATGAGCTTTTTTATACAAAAAAATAACCACGAGACCGATCATAATAAGCCAAATTATCCAAAACAACCAAGGATAAACACTTAAACTAAATGCAATATTATGATTGCAAATATAAAATCCGCCCATGGTGCGGATTTTATATTTTATAAACTGGTCAAGGAAGATAAGCAATGTCCCAATCACGAAGAAATAAAATCTTTTGCTTTTTGAGCTTGATTCGTACATTCGTATATTTGTATAAATTCGTAATTTGTAGAGACCCTAGCAAGTGATGCAAGTTTTGGCACTTGGATTGGCGCGCAAGCGATCAAGTGGGATTTCCTTCTGACAATTTTCACAAAATCCATAAGTCCCCTTCTCCATTTTTTCGAGCGCTTCCAAAATGACCTGCAATTTCTTTTCCAGTGTATTTTCCACTGATAGATTCTGAGTGTATTGATCCACTTCCGTGGCGTTGTCATCCTTATCCGTGCCAAGCTCTTCAAAGGAAGTTTCGTAATCGCCTTCTTGCTTATCAATTGGGCGCGCAATTTTTCCCAGATTGCTTTCCAATTCCGCCTTTTCCTTAAGCAGCTCGGCTTTCAGCTCTTCCATGATTTTTTTGTCGATAGCCATATTTTTTCCAAAGCTTAATAATTTTCCAACTTATACTACAATCTTAGCAAACAAATGGTGCATTGTCTATCAGCCATTTATAAGCTCTTTATGTGTTTTATTTTAGCCTTTTTTGACTCGTAGTCAAGCCAGACCGAGATGGCGTCAAAACGATAATCCAAGTGATCCAAGTGATTGAGGCGTATATAAGCCTCGGCGATTTTGGCCATCCGCCGGAGTTTCATGGGAGTGATGTTTTCTTCCGGCAAAGTTTCGGCATATTTTTTCATCTCGCGCGTCTTCACCTCCACAAAAACCAGTTCCTCTCTATCGCGCGCGATAATATCAATTTCTCCCAATCGCCGGCCGAGCGCGTTCTGAAAATTCGTGTCCAGAATCTGATAACTTTTATTGGTAAGATATTTGACGGCCAATTTTTCTCCCAGATCGCCAAAGTTTCGTTTAAGTGTAACCATAAATTCTTTACTAATTACTAATTAAATACTAATATACTAATTCCAGAAAACATAATCACACTAAATTAACTAAATTAGTTCCGACTTCAAGAGACTAAGCCTCCCTTTTGGAGGCTTAGTCTCCAATGTTTGCTAGCACTATCTCATTTGATATGCATTATTATATTCGTACAAAATTCGTAATTCGTAAAGGTAACAAAAAACAGCCTCCATGGCCATTCTAAAATAAATTTCAGGTTGGAAACCATGGGCGTTCAAGCGCCCGATAAAGAAAAATTATAGGCGGAACGCCCACGGCGTTTTGTCATACTAACGCTGTGGTCGGAAATTGCCTAGCCCGGGTGAGAGGCGGTTATGTATATCCGATGGAAAAAACAATGTTTCAAGATTATTTTCTCTATCGGATATACTATTTCAACAATTATAGATCCAGTGTATTTTATGTACGACTTTTGTGTTTGATGCTTATTCTGACTTTATTTAAGCGTCGTTTCTTCTACCATCCTCTGGCATATTAGCCTTTTAAATTTAAAGAACTTACTTTTTTATTTTTTGTTTTTGTTTAAAAAAGTTTTTTGGGTTTACTCAAATTTTTTGAATATCCCATTTTTGTTTTTATTTTGAGGTCCTTCGGTCAGAAATCGAAGGCGACTATTGCACGTTGGCAATAATACTTGGACAGCAGAATAATTTTCAATCGCAAATAGGGGGAAATTGCGATTGAAAATTATTCTGCCGTGGTATGAAAAGTTTTTAATGTTCTTAGTAATTCAATTATAGCAAGAAATTAGACAAAAGTCAATTTTAGTTTTATTCCGGCTACTATTCCTTAGCAAAAATCTCTTTTTGACATTAGTTACGAAAAAAGATTGAAATTACTTTTTAGAGAGAAAAACAAAAAGTAATTTTCTTTCTCAATAAAGCCCTCTTGAACCCATTTTTCTCCGAGTTATCCACAGTTTATCAAAATTATTTAGCACTTTGCGTGACGGTTTTGTCGATATAATCCAAGATAGCTCGGGTAGTCATTCTGCTAGTACCAATAATGAGTTGTTGATTGTTAGTAAAAGTGTAGTCAAGAGAAAGATTGGTCGCACCGGGAATGTTCACATAGCGGATCTGATTACTATTATATACAGAAGACTTAAGAACAGTGGTATTGTCTAGTTGATAAGCAGGATCTAGAAAAAGCGCGGCGAAATCATGCGTCAATTTTTTTTCTTCTTGGGTCATGGCCGCCTTAAGACTGGCATTGTTTTTTTCAGCCAGAGCAAGACCGAGGCGCGGCTGAGCATTATTGGCGTATATATAGAGACTGAAAGTTGGATTTAGTTGTGTCAGAACATTTTCTGGTAGGGTCAAACTAATTTTTTGCGCAAAGTCCTGAAAAGAAATTGGATTATTGTTTTTGTCCGTCAGAATAAATTCTATCGGTCCGGTCGCGTTTAGCTGGACAACACTGTCGGCAGTTTTTTTCAAAGTTGCTTGCAAGCCAAGCGCGTCTGTGTTTTGCATATCAATGCTCAAATAGTTAGCTTGACTTTCTGAAAAGGCGGGCAGAGTAGCGTTATCAGCACCTCCAGCGCCTGTTTGTGAAGTTCTGATAGGATTTTGGTCGGCAGGACTGGTAGTTTCTATGGCCACAGTATCATCTGACGTGTTTTTTAAACGCGTCATCCAAAAATAATATCCTCCCCCGGCCAACATAACAAGCACCAGTATCAGCGCCAGGATAAAAACTCCTTTCCCGCCTGCGGAACTTTCTTTTTTCTTTTCCATTACAATAGATTGTTGGAAGGATGAGCCTTGCGACGAAGTGGGAGTGGAGATGGGCGTGGGCGTGGGCGTGGGCGTGGGCATGAAAACAGGAGCAGGAGCAGGAACCTTCTCTTGGCCGCCTAAATCAAGGTTCTTAAGGTCATCCCGCATAGTATGAACAGGAAAATTAGTCATATCTATATTTGTTCCCGTTTTATCCAATGCCAGCTTGGCCTGCGCCGGATCTGAAACAATTGGCAGTTCAGGATTTTCTTTTTGTTTTATAAGCATTTTTTTATTCTTTAAAAAAATAGAAGTATCAATGACTGATACTTCTATTTTACAATGAAATTCAATTTTTGGCTATAGGATAAATCCTAAGCATCCTTAGCAGCCGCTTTGGCGGACAAATTGACCCTGCCTTGCGAGTCAATTTCTTTCACTTTGACCGGAATAATATCGCCCACCTTCAAAACGTCTTCGACTTTTTCAATGCGCCGTTCAGCAATTTCTGAAATATGGATCAAACCTTCCTGTCCCGGCAAAATTTCAGCAAACGCTCCGAAGGCCATGATTTTCGTGACACGAGCATTGAAAATTTCGCCCGCCTTGACTTCATGGGTCAGATTCTCAATCCACTCTTGTGCTTTTTGCGCAGACTGTTTGTCAGTGGAAGTGATGAAAATGGAACCATCATCTTCAATGTCAATCTGCACTCCGGTCTCATCAATGATTTCGTTGATGATTTTTCCACCAGTACCGATAACATTCCTGATTTTTTCTGGATTGATGTGCATCACGATGATACGTGGAGCATATTCGCTCATCTCAGCTCGATGGGTCGGAATCACATCAGTGATGCTTTTCAAGATTTGCATGCGATTGTCATGAGATTGAGCCAAAACAGCAGCCAGCATCTCCACGGTCACGCCGTCCACTTTCACATCCATTTGCAGGGCTGTGATACCTTTTTCCGTGCCGGCTACCTTGAAGTCCATATCGCCATAATGATCTTCCAATCCCTGGATATCGGTCAACACTTTAAATTTATCATCTTTTCCCACGATAATGCCCATAGCAATCCCGGAAACAGGCCGTTTGATTGGCACACCGGCATCCATAAGTGAAAGCGTCGAGCCGCAAGTGGAAGCCATAGAAGAAGAACCATTAGAAGCCAACACTTCACTGACTAAAAGAATCGTATAAGGAAATTCTTCCTTGGAAGGCAAGACTGGGATAAGCGCTTTTTCTGCCAGAGCCCCATGACCCACTTCGCGGCGGCCCGGACCTCGCATCGGACGCACTTCGCCCACGGAAAAAGGCGGAAAATTGTACAGATGGATATATCTTTTTTTCATATCCACTTCCATAGTATCAATGACTTGTTCGTCCCCAGGTGAGCCGAGTGTAGTGACAGTCAGGGCTTGAGTTTCTCCGCGCGTAAATAGTCCCGTCCCATGCGTTCTTGGCAAAATGCCCACTCGACAATCAATGTGGCGGATTTCATTCAATTTGCGGCCATCCGGGCGTTGTTCTTTTTCCAAAACATTAGTGTGCACAATTCCATCAGATACTTCTTCAAACACGATCCCCGCCACTTCTTTGAGTTTGTCAACTTCTGCCGGAAAAGTTTCTTTAATATATTCATTCACCTTTTCCAAGATCGCGGCCGTTTTTTCTTCGATGACTTTCTTGTCTTTGTCATACAGCGCTTCCGCCAAACCTTCCGCCAACATAATTTCTTTTATCTTAGCTTCAAATTCGTTACTTCCTTGCACAAGCGCCGGTGCCATTTTTTCTTTTCCAATCTCCTTTTGAATTTCCGCTATGAAACCAGCGATTTTTTTGATGGCTTCTTGTCCAAAGGCAAAAGCTTTAGCCATATCTTCTTCGGAGACTTCCTTGGAGCCGCACTCAACCATGTTAATTTTGTCTTCCGATCCACTGAGCAACAGATCCAGGTCGCCCTCAGTCAATTCTCCATTGACCGGATTGAGAATCAAGTCACCTTTCAATCTGCCCACGCGCACCGCTGCCACCGGTCCGCCCCAAGGAATATTGGAAATGGAAAGAGCAGCTGAAGCAGCAATAATGGCCAAGGTATCCGGATCATTCTCCCCGTCATAGGAAAGGACAGTCAGAATCACTTGCACATCGTTTCTCATGCGGTGATTGAAAAGCGGACGGATAGTCCGGTCCACGGCTCGGCCGGAAAGAATCGCATCATCGCTCGGGCGCCCTTCCCGCTTAACAAAACGAGAACCTTTGATTTTTCCCGCAGCATAATATCTTTCTTCAAAATCTACCATCAAAGGGAAATAACCACTGATGCGAGAAGCATTTTTGCTCATTACCGCGGTCGCCAAAACCACCGTATCGCCATAGCGCACTGTGACAGCGCCGTTAGCCTGCGCAGCCAAAAGGCCCGTTTCCACTTCCAGGATGCGTCCTCCAATTTGGAGAGACCATTTCTTACTTTCTTGCATGCTTATGTAAAGACTTGCCTCCGCGCTTAAAAGTAAATTCAAAAATTAGAAAATAAAATTATTCTTATATTCTCTAATATTTGAGCTTACTCAACGCTCAAGCAAGGCTTTATTTAGTTATTAATTAACATTGCTTATTGCTTGAACTCTAGCTGGTTTTTGTATTTTTGTCAATTTTGGGTTAATTAAACAATCGGGAGGCTATTTTTCCAAAATTTCTTGAATTAGTTTGTATCTGCGCTCTTGCGTCAGTCCTCTGTGGACTCGCAGGAGCGTTTTTGTTTTTCCAAAAAATCCATCTAATGAATTTGTCGTAT
>CAIKZD010000015.1 GCA_903831805.1 uncultured bacterium | reverse complement strand
TGAAAACGCTGTCTTAGGGTAAGCTGTTGGTAGGACATCTCGTTTGAGTTAATGATTAAGTTGCTCGATACAACTATCTTAACCCAGAAACGGGATGTCTTTTGTTTAAAAGGCAATTGCACTTCAGATTAGAATTCGAGGAGGCACTCTAGGCCATTTCTAGATTTGCTGTTATAATGTAGAAAAATAAGTGCTTATGGTCAAGAAAAAATCGGACAAAAAAATTGAATGTTTTTCCGCTTCATTTAACAATATCTTGATTTGTCAGCGTAACGATGCTAAACCGTTCATCGAGGTTTTTGTCGAAGATCCGGAAAACATCACCCAGCAAAATTTGGGTATTTTGGCGGGTATTTTGGAGATCACTGATTCCTCGGAAGATTCTTCCTACATCGTCAACTATCTCATCTCTGTCATCAAAAAAGAATATTATGCCAAGCCCAAACGCGGCGTGATTGAAAGTTTTGAATCAGCCCTCAAAAAAGCCAACCTGGCGCTGGCCAAACTGGCCGAGCATGAAAACATTGCTTGGATCGGACACACCAATGCTATTCTTCTGGTGATTGATAAGAACAATTTGCATCTGTCGCAATCCGGCAGCGCGCGCGCCCTGCTTCTGCGCGGAAAAACTTTGACGGACATCAGCGAAGATCCGACTTCGCTTAGTTCGCCCAATCCGATCAAAACTTTCACCGACATCGTCAGCGGCCGCTTGGAAGAAAATGACAAGTTGATTGTCACCACTGAATCAATGTTTGATCTTTTTTCCCTGGAAGAGATCAAGCGAAGCGCGCTTAAATTTTCTTCGCCGGAATTCATCCAATTTTTGAAAACCGCTCTCATCAATGAAGCCGAACGCGCCGCCGCCCTCGTCATTGAAATCAGGAAAGAAACCAAACTCCAAAATGCACCCGTCGCCCTGAAAAACCAGGACGACTTTAATGCTTTCAGCCAATCCGCTTTCTCCAAAAAATCTCCCGCCAAAATTCCCTTGGGGATTTCTGCCGAAACTTTTGCCGGTAGCGCGCTCGCCGAAGAAAAAAATCCTTCTGCTGTCAGCACTGCCGAAAGAGAAATGTTGGTCAATGATATTAAGGAAGAACTAGCCAAGGACAACGGCGAGTTCGTTGACAAAAAAACCGGACATATCTACATCAAAGGCAATTCCGCGGCGCCGGCCGAATCTCCCAATTTTCTGGAAACACTGAGCCTCTGGCAAGACAAGCTGGATGCCTACTCTTCCGCTTCCTTGAAATTCCTCAAGACCTTGCCGGCCAAAAGTCGCCGCATAAAAATCCCATCTGCGTCCGATTTCACTGGATTAAAGGCAAAAAATCCGTCATTCGAAAATGACCCACGGCAAGAACCGGCAAGAACCATGCCGTCGAAAAAAATATCCCTTAGCGCGAAAGCGAGTGAGATAAAAAATCATCTTCTCTCCTATAGCCGAGAAAATTTTCCAAAAGTGAAACTTGTTCTCTTGGCCATCATATCTTGGCTCGGCCGCCAAGCCAAAAACATTTTGCGGAATACGCGCCGCCTCTGCCTAAACATCTATTTATTCTATTTAGCCAAACAACACCAACGCAAATTGCGCCGGGATGATAAAATTGATAAACGCGAACAGCCGGATGAAACGGAAAATTATCCAGCGAGCACACCGATTCAAGAGTTGGACACTGCCACATCTCCGGCGACATCAGTTGCCCCAGCCACTTGGTTGGAAAAACGCTACCAAAAAGAAACTAGCACCGAGGCCGGAATTTCAAAGCACACATTCCAAACAGCAAAAAATCGGCTGACCGCCATCATGCCAAATATAACACGGCTGAAAAACCTCGTGGCTAGAATGGATTATTCGCAAAGGATCTACACCGCTCTAGCCATTGTCTGCCTGTTCGTCATCCCCTATTTCCTGGCCAAGATCGGCGCGAAACCCACGCCAAAAACCGTTCCCGTTGCGGAAACAGTCGCCCCGCTCGCATTGGCCCAAGATAAATCCGTCACCCGCGTGGAAAAAATCAATTCTGTCTATGCCGGAGAAGCCCTCACTAATATTATAAATTTGAACGATGCGATTTTCGGCGTCAGTGCTAAAGGTATTGTGGATGTGGCCGGCCAGGCCAACTATCCTTTCCCGGACAATTTTGTCCCGGTCCGAGCCACCGGCATGGACGACATCAATTTCCTCTTCATCCTAGGCCAAGACAATCGCGTCATCGCTTGGAGCCCGGTCTCCAAAAAATTCCAAGACAATGCCATCGACATCCCAGCGGGCACCAAAATCGCCTCCATCGGAACCTATCTCACCTATCTCTACATCCTCGACAGTGCCGGCAGTCAAATCTATCGTTATCCGCGCGACACCGGCGGCTTCGGAGCAAAAACCGATTGGCTGAAAGGGACCAATGATTTATCCCAAATCAAAAATATGGCCATCGGAGAAAATCTTTATCTAGGCACCGGTGACGCCGTGACAAAATTTTTCCAAGGCAAAAAACAAGACTTCACCCTGGAAAAAAGTGCCACCCCAATTGTCGTCGATATGCTCTACACCAAGCGCGACGCTCAATTCTTGTATATCCTAGACAAAACTAACGCCCGCATTATTAAGGCTGATTTGAACGGCCAAATCATCACGCAATATTACAACACCGAAATCAAAAACGCCACCGATTTTGCGCTGGATGAAAAAAACAACAACGCTTATGTTTCCACTGCTAGCGGCGCCAGCATGTTTCAGATGAATTAGAAAATCTTCCTAAAAGCCCCGGACTTTTGAAAGTCTGGGGCTTTTTAGTTTGTATAAAAAGTATAAACAATTAACTTTTTCTTTTCGGCGTGCTTTGCCGCCGGAAAAGGAAACGCAACAATATGAAGAACAATCGAGTTATACACTTCGAAGTCCAGGCGGACGACGTGGCGCGCGCCAAAAAATTCTATGAAGAAGCTTTAGGCTGGAAAATTTCACAAGCCATGAAAAAGGAAGAGAGTGGGATGGATTATTGGATGATTGAAACCGGCACAGGTCCCGGCATCAACGGCGGCATCTACCAACGCCCGGTGGAAATGGCCGACCAATATCGCACCTATGATTGTACTGTCATGGTCGAAGATCTCGACCAAGCCGTCGCTGATGTGAAAGCGGCTGGCGGCACCATCACTAAAGAGAAAGATGAGATTAAGGGCGTAGGCTGGTTCGCGGGCGCGCGCGACACCGAAGGCAACCGCTTCGGCCTCATGCAACCGACCGACTGGAAACCAATGGAGTAGAAAAATTATCGTAGGGACAGGTCACAACCTGCCCCTACGGAGAAAGACCTAAATATTTTTATGCAAAGGGATTGAAGTTTTGTTTCAAGAGGTTTTTTTGTGGCACGAAAAGTGGCGTGGGCAAAGCGTCCCAGTCGAACCATTCCCACTTTTCACATTTTTCCGGCTCGCACAATGTCACTTCCCCTGAGTCATAATCCGCCAGCATGATGATGGTGACATAGTGTTTACCTTCTTTTTCAAAAATGTCATTGGTAGCCGTGCCGAAGCGCAAATTTTTTATTCCAATGCCCGCTTCTTCGGCCGTTTCCCGCCGCGCACAATCTTCCCAAGATTCGCCAGCTTCAAGATGTCCACCCGGAAAACACCAATCCCCGTCCCCGTGCGTATTTTTCCGTTTGCCCAAAAGCACTTTCCCATCCCTCATAATGAGCACTCCCAACCCGACTTTCGGCCTGTTTTCGTTTGACATAAAATTTTTCAATAATTTATTTTTCACCTTTTATCGCCCTAATCATCGCATATCTCAAGGTGGATTGCAAGAATGGCGGTTTATTTTTTCAACTTTCTTACCACTTTTGAAAATTTTTTATCTTCTGTCTTTAGTTTTCTCCCTAGTTTTTTAATATCTTCTTCTGCTGGTAAATTTTCCGGCTGGATGCCGCTTTTTTGCAACACTTCACGAATGTTTTGATTATTTTTCACATGTTCGCCAGTAATGATAACTTCTCTTTGAAACGACTGATCTCTTTTGACATTATGGTTAGTAATCTCATTGGCCAAATCCTTGGCCTTGATGGTGACGGCTGGCAAAAAATCAGCCAGCGGTCTTTTGTCAGGCACGCCTAGCCGACTTTTCATATCGTTGGTCGTATATCCGCCGAACAACGCAGCGTCACCCTTGCTGCGGATGCGCGCGAAGCCCTGCCCATCCACTCCGCGTTCAAACAAAATTCCGGAAAGTTTTTTTTCGGATAAGGATAATTTTTCTCGAGCCCGCAACCGCTCCCACTGCGCCAAGCGTTCTTCGACCATTTCCTGTTTTCTGGTCTGCACGGCGAAATAGGTCATCGCAAATGCAATTTCATCTTTTCTTGGATCGCCGTTTTGCGCAATCAGATAACAAGCGTAGCGCGTAAGCATAATATCCTGAACTTCTCGCTGACCACCCTTTCCGATGTTTATCATTTTCGTGACATCACGAAAATGATCATAAACATCTTGCTTAACGTTTTCACAGGCAATCCTAGCCTTAATTATAGCATTTTCAAAATTTTCCCAACGGTCATAACCCAAAAGTTTTTGCAATTCTCTGGCGTACCAAAATTCAGTGCCATCTTTTTCATGCACTGAGTCCTCAAAATTATGGTGCAATTTTGTGATAATGGACTTTTCCATGTTTTTATTTTTAACATTGCTTATAATGTTATTATATCACTTAGCACCCCTTCAATCAACCAAGCTCCTGTGGATAACTTTTACAAATCCAAAAAAAGCGCCTTACTAGTTGTTGACTAGCAAGGCGCCTAAGAAATGTTTACGAGACAGTTATCGCCGATGCGCGTTTCTAGCTGTTCCATGAAAAAAGCCGATAGTTCCCAGGCGAACTCATCCAATAGCAAGAAATCAATTTTTGATCTAATCAGCATATCCAGCAGAAAATTTTCTGCCAAGAAGCGCTTGATGATCCAAGCCACCCGTTCGTTCACATCCGTAATGGAGGATGGAATAATACCGGCGCTTCTGCCAACCAACGCTCCCAGTTGTTTTGGACTGAACAGGTGCTCTGAAAAATCATTAGCCAACAACTTTGTCTCTCGAGCAATCTCCCCCTCACTCACCACGAGCGTTGGAATATTGCGCACTCTGGCTCGTTCTAATCCAAGGGCCTCCATCCTATCAGAAACAACCAGCACCACTTCTCCGTTGGTAACACCTCTCTCGCAAGCAGCTATAATCGCTTCCGTGCCTGGTCCATTCTTAGAAAGCAGACTGCCAATTCGCCACTTTCTTCTAATCATATCCCCTCCCTGAATTTGATTTTTCCTGACCTATTTTTTCTTGCGCTAATCATGGCATAGTCAGCCTTAGATTGCAAGAGCGACGCACTATTCTTTTCTTGCAATATTTGCCGCGAATAAGCGTATTAGTGGTAACGATAAACAATTATTCTTCAAAATTATGAACACTGACATCAAGAAAGACCAACATTTCTGGCATTTTGTGACCGCTGCCACTTTCGGCCTTTTGAGCGTTCTGCTCATCGCCATCCTAGCCCGCCATGGCAAAGTGCCACGCAGTGTGCCCTTATTTGATTTTTTCATGCTTGTTCTCGCCACGTTTCGCGTCACCCGTCTTTTAGTGCATGATCTGGTTTCAGACTTTATCCGCGACTTTTTTTCCGCCAATGATCGCGGCCTAAAGTTGTCCATGCACGACCTTCTGGATTGTCCGTGGTGCACCGGCGCCTGGGTGGCGCTCACCCTTGGCTATTTATATTTCCTCCTCCCCGCCGCTTGGCCCATCCTCTTTATTCTTTCTCTCGCCGGCTTTGGCACCCTCCTCACCATTCTCGCGAGCCTCATGATGGTGAAGTTGGAAGGGAAATGAAACAGCTTAAAAAAATAGAAGCCTTCCTGGGGGCTTCTATTTTAAAACAGACAAAGCTATTTTAGCGGGCGATTTTCCCGCGTGCGCGGTCCATGATTTCTCGATTGACGATGTTTCGGTCACGACCATATTTGAAGCGCGACAAATCTTTTAGAGCATTGGCCACTTCTTGATCGCCTTTGGTCGGCGGATAAGTTTTGATGTTGAACGGCTTGGTCAGGACATTATTGACCAAAACTCGAGCGAAAGCATTGAAGTTGTCCACGTTAAGCAAATCTTGCTTGGAAAAAACGGGGGCCAATTGTTTCTCTAAAAATTCGGCGTCTTCCGGACCGACCCGGAAAATCATCATCGAACCGATATTGCCGAAAACCGCTTTGGAAATATCTTCTTTGAGTTGGGCAATGAATTGATGCGCCAACACCAAACACAAACGATATTTCCGCGCTTCCGAAAGGATCTGCGCAATTGAATCAGTAGTCACATTTTGGAACTCATCCAGATAGAGATAGAAATCTTGGCGTTCATCTTCCGGCGTGTCTACGCGCGACAGGGCCGCCATTAGCATCTTACCCACCACCACCATCCCAAGCAAGCGCGCGTTGATTTCACCGATTTTTCCTTTGGAAAGATTGATGAGTAGAATTTTTTTGTTGTCCATCACTTCGCGAAAATTGATGGTCGATTTTTGCTGTGAAATGATCGGGCGCATCAGGTCATTGGACAGAAAGGTCGTCAACTTGGACGTAATGTACGGCACCATATTGGCCAAGGCCGCTTCCCCGCCGGCTTTTTCGGCTTCCTTAGTCCAAAAGTCCACCACGGTCGGATTCTGACATTTGCTGATTTTCATCTTGCGGAATTCTTCATCTGACAAAACTTTCGGGATTTCCATCAAAGTGTTGCCCGAGTCCGGATCATCCATAACGAGCAGCATGGCGTTGCGCATATATTGTTCAAACATCGGACCACCGGTACTTTTCAAGTCATACAACTGATCAAAAATACCGATGAGTTCATTGATGACAAAAGTCTTTTGCTCGGGCCGCGCTGGGTCATATTCCATCATGTTGAGGCCAAACGGCCGTTCCGTGTCAGCCGGATCGAAAACAATCACATCTTCCGCCCGCTCTTTGGGGATAGCCGTCAAAATATCTTCAATGGCATCGCCATGCGGGTCAATGAAGCAAAAACCATGTCCATCGCGAGCGTCTTGTTTGGCCAGCTCTTGCAAGAAATTGGATTTACCGGCCCCGGTCTGACCGATGGTATAGAGATGGCGGCGGCGATCATTACCGGAAATTCTGATCGGAGTTTTGGCTCCGCGATAGTCATTATAGCCCAAAAGAATCGCGCCCGGTGTACCTTCCGAAGGAATATCCAATGGTGGAGGCGCAGCATTGGATTTGAGCCATTTAATTTTGGGCGTTTCCGTGGTGGAAATAGGCAAATGAAAAACGCTGGCAATCTCTTCATTATTCAAAATGACCGACTCTTCTTCGATAAAATTGCGGAAAATGAAATTGTAAGCGATGTCTTTTTTGTTGATCCGGTGGACCTGGAAACAATTAGTGTCTCCGTTCTCATATTGAGCAAAAGCGTTTTCCATCTGAGCCAAAATCATCTGCGAGCGTTCTTTAGTGGCGGCCGAAGCCACCAAACGGATGTTCACATGATAGCCGGTCTTGGACGCCTTATTTTCGATGCTTTTTACCAATTCTTGCTCCTCCGGCGTCAATTGCACCGGTTTCGGTTCATTGGAAAAAGGATCTCCTGGTTTTTTATCACTCGCCATCGCACTCGACGCCGCGTTCATCACCCCAAGACCGATTTTAAGCGCCATCGACTGATCCACATCCGCCAACCGCTTGCCTTGCTGCATTTCATGCGCGATGCGCCGCCCATGCGTGCGCCACTCGGTCCCGGCCGCTTTCAAAACCAATTGAATCGCCGCACCTTCACTGACCGTTTCCAATTTCGAGAGGGCATTCGTGATAGCATTCAACGGATCCACTTCCATCGTTTCATAAGTCCTGACCGGCAGCGTAAATCTTTTTTTCAATTTTATAATTGAACTCTCGGTGAAGCTGCCCGGGAAAAAGATGTTGTAGTCCTGAGCTTTTTCCAAAACGGCGTTAGGGAAAAAACTATGGATCTGTTTTTCCACTGAATCGCGAAATTTTTTCGGGATAGAGATATAGAAAACTATTTCTTCGCTCTTGGCCGAGTTGGCAATTTCAAAAGTGATGCCGGGAGAACCATAAATGAAGCGTGTCAAAAAACTGCGCGCGTCTTTTATGCCGGACAGCGCCGTCAAGAGTTGCTCCATCGAACCGATTTCTTCTTTCCACATCTCATTGGATTTCCGCCCATCCGATCCGTCCTGTTTCTCCGCCTTGGAAACGCGAATGATTTCCAGATCCAAATTCATCGATTGATTGATGTGCGCCCGAAAACCATAATAGCTGCGCACCACCAAAAGCGCTCCACTGATAACGCTCACTAGCGCGGAAATATAGATCAGATAGATTAAAAGGGAATTTAGATCGAGCATAATGTCTGAACCACAGATTTTCACTGATTTCCACGTGATTTCACTGATTTAAAAATTCACGTGCAATCAGGATAATCAGGTGCTAATCAGTGGTTCTGATTTTTATTACATTTCTCTTATCAAGCCTTTTTGCACCAAAGCATTGTGCAATTCTTCGCCCAAGAGCCGGTCATGAAATTCGTCCAAGGTATAGTTATCTTCCATATGGCGCGCCACCTTCACCGCGTGCGGAATGCCTTTCGTTTCAGCCAGCGCAACGAGATTGGTAATCTTGCTCTCCGCGTCCAGCCCAGCATTAGTCGCAGCGGCGTCATTGGCCACGTCCGTGTCACTGGTCAAAACAACCGGGGTTTGCGCACTCATCTTGGAAAGAATCTTAGAATAGGTCGACTCTTTTTCCACCGCGCCTTCTTTTCTTTCCACACTGCCTTCAATTGAATGGACAGCTTCCTTTTTTGTTTCAAGATTCGCGCCGTCAGCCTTTTCCGCTCCGGAAAATTTTTCTTTCAAATTAAGATCATTCTCTTCCAGCGGTTCCAAATTGGATTTTATTTCGTCCACCATAAAAAAATATTAATAATTACCGGTCTAGTTGACCGCTTTCATTTCCGTCAAAAAATCCGCCACAATCTTGGCGACCATCTCCTCATAGCCGGCAATCTTGCTTTGCAAAAATCCTTCCAGCTGCGCCGGCTCTGCATTTTCATCAATCATTTTGGCATATTCATCTTGATCCTTATCCGTCAATTTTTCCATCGTCTCCAGAAAGATCCGCTTCAAAACCACTTCTGTCATTTTCATCAGCAGTTGGTCTTTTTTGTCAGCCGGCAAATCAGCCAGGCCCAAATCATCAATGAGTGTTTTTTGAATTTGATTAGTCATATTTTTTGTTTACCTAAGGTAATAGTAAAGTTAAATTATTTAAAATGCAAACGTCCAAGGATTGGTTCTTTTTAAGCGGCTTGTTTCAAAGCTTCCCAGTCTTCCATTCTTTCTGCTTTTGTAGAATCCTCGGCCACTCTAGCCACCCATTTTATAAGAGTTTCATTTTGTTTGGGCCCCGCTTTTCCGCCCGAATATTTGACCATACTGTCCACTAACTTTTTAACATTTCTTGTCAGCTTAGGGCCAGGTTCTTTCCCTGGTTCAGTGATAATCTTGATAGGAGAGCCCTTTTTCCACTCGGAAAACTTGATAACCTTCATCAATTCCCAATTCTCTCCACTACTAAGAGTTATTTTTCTAATTAATTTAGTAGCCCTTTCTGGCCATTTCTCTCCAAAAGTAAGTTTGTATTCACTTTCCATATTCTCAAATTCTTTCTGGGCCGATAACGCCTCTTTTTCTAATCTCATCGCCGCTCTTTTTTCCGCGTCTGGAAATTTCACCACATTATTTTTGTCCGCCAATTTTTTATTCATAATCTTTATTCCACCAATCCCAGCCCCGGCCATAGCTAGCGGCGCCATATTCACATTATTGACTTTGTCCGCCACAATAGTTTCCGTGCCAGGCAGATGATCGAATGTATTGGGAACAGGACTAGACCCATGAATCGGCGGCGCGATATGACTGTCAACTGGCAAAGCAGTCGCTAGTTTCTCCTGTTCCAAAGCCGTTCGGATAGCCTCCAATTGGGGAGTAGGGGCGGGCGTATGAGCAGGAGCAGGAGTTGCAGTCGGGTGATCCAATGTCACGCCTGGATGATTTTGTGCATGCGCCAAAATTTCTTCCACCTTTGGAGAAGTCAGGGCTTGGCCATGATGCGTCTCCACCCAATGCATAATGTTTGCATTGTTGTGATGGATATTATTCAACTGATCGGCTGTCAGATTTTTGGCATGCTCAAACACGCTACTGATATCTGCATTATTTGCAAATATTTTTGAAAAATCTATATGTTGCCCCAATTTTATCTTGTCGATGTTGTCTATCCTCAACTCAGTATGATGACTGGCCACGCGATCTTGTATAGCATCGATTAGATAAGTTTTTTGCTCCGGACTAAAATTTGCGAACATCTTGGCATGTTCCGGGTCCAGTCCGGGCACATTCGCTCCAAAATGTCTTTCCAGTTGTTCGGCGGCCATCTTCCAAACACTATTATGGGCCTTACTGGCGATTTCTACGGCGTCGACAGGCAAAATGGCAGAAGGAATATTCGGTATAGTTGTGTGAGGAATATTTGGCACGACTGCAGAAGGAACATTCGGCACATCTGTAGGCGTAATATTCGGCATTTTAGGAACTTCACCCATTGACGAACCTCCGGATAGGACCTTCGGCTGAGGCACTACATTATTAGCAGGATGAATAATATCTGTTCCTCCACCAGCAACGGGCACTCCAGTCGTCGGTTGCTGTGGGGCTAAACCTTTGGGCACAGACGGAACATTATGCCCGGCAAATTTATCATGAATCCAATGCCCGAAATGCTCAGAAAGCATACCAATAGTGACCGCCGAAACAACACCGACGCCCACCCCCGCCATTTTTCGGCGAGCAGCGTTTTTGAGTTCCCTGCGAAGATCGTTGTCGTATCCATCTGTTTCTAAATTCATCTTCTCCAACAATTTGGCCAATTTCTTTTCCGGATCAGTTTCTTGGCCTATTTCAGCCATTATACCTTTTCTTTCCTCTGCCATTTTTTTATTTTCTCCTTTTCTGTATCGGCCTTCTAAAAAGCGCGTCGCACCGACGCCCGCCACGGTCGCACCCAACGCGCGTTGCGCCAAAGTTACACCGACTGCTGCTGCTGGCAGTGTAATGGCTGATATACCTAATCCGGCAGCAGTCAGAGCCGCGTTGAAAGAACCTCGCTTCATTATACCTTTCGAAAAACCCTTAACGCCCTGGCCTTCTGACTTTTCATACCAATGAAAAAATTTCTTGGCGCCGCTCATCACCCAACCGACGGGCCGGCCTGCGCGGCCTAATTTTTTTTCTATGACTTGCGCCCGCGCTTCCGTCCTGGATTCATACAAATTGACTTTTTCATCTTGATTATAATATCTGGTCAATTTTTCCATCTCAGAATTCAGTTCCTCTGGCGACAAATTGCGATCTTTCAGTCCTTCCACTTCATATGCCAAAAGATCATTCAACGCCTTTTTATATTCACCGAGGAGCTGATTTTCTTCATGTATATTATTATGTTCTGAAGTCAGATTTTTTCCAAAAAATTGCTTCAGGCGCGTAAAAACGCTGGTCAATTCATAATTCTTTTTAGAATAATCCATCCGCGCTTGCGCCACCGTTTCCTGCAATTCTTTCAACTTGTCAGCTTCTTTCTGCTCTATTTCTTCATCGCTCATTATTTTATCTCCCGGCATATTTTCCGCCAACTCCTCAGCTTTGTCCTCGCTGCCTTCGATATAACCACCCTTAGTGTTCCCATTGATAAAGGCCTCCATCGCCTGACCCTGCGGATCCAATTCTTCCGCCACAACACTCTTTTTTTTCGTCCCTTTTTTATCTGTATTACTTTCAATAAACACTTCCATCGCCTCACCTTGTGAATCCAGCTCCTCTAGCGGCTCTTTCTTTATACTCTTTTCTTCTTCAGGGGGTGCCACGACTATTTTAGGTATCTCCCCTTGCTTTTCTTCTGGATCTGCCCCAGGCTTTTCTTCTGAATATTCACTCATCAAAGAATTCAATTTTTCAGGACTGATAATCTTAAATTTTCCGGTTTTGTCTTTCGCAGCATCTTTCTTATAAAAAATTTTTATTCTCCTATTTTCTATCTCTAGTATACGCATAATGCCGCCGCTTTTATTATATAGATCCTTGCCGAAATATTCTCCAAACTTGTTCTGAATTTCAGCAACTAAGAATCTCGTGGCAATTTGACGCATAGGCCCTTTTCTCTCGGCAAGATAACTTAACGTTAAAATTCTGACTGCATCTTCATCCACAACTCCCTTTTTGTTAATCATTGCTTCAATGCAAATCCTCCATTTTTCAAGCTGCTTCTCGCCTGATTTCTTGTCTGAAATCGCATCTAAATAAGATAATTTTAAGTCTTCGGGTATTGCGCCTTTTAATGTTTCTGTTTTTTCCCCATCTTCTGCCTTATATTCAGTATAGTTTCCAACTAAACCCATAAATTCCACCTGAGAGGCCACACGCCTTACTTTTTCATCTCCGACCGGCATACCTTTTCTCCGATAAGAAAATTTTATGTTTCCATTCTCTATTCCAAATATATGGATACAGGTACCTTGCTTGTTACATAGATCTTTACCAATATATTGTTCCGCCCAACCGTCCTTGTTTTCAATCGACACTGAGTCATTTTGTTCATTTTCAAATTCTGGCCCTTTGCTTTTTCCCATTTTTTTTCAAAAGTTTTTTTACCTTTAAATTATACAATAAAAAACCATTTCCACCTACCGTGATGTGTGGATAAGTTTTTCAATTTTACTGTCAATGCTTTCGCGCGAAAGGTGTGATATAATTAAATTGATAAAAACCTCAACTTAAACTTAAATAAAAAAAATAAAAAAACTATGCTGACAAAAACAAAAAGTTATATCCTCCTCGCCGCAATCATTCTGCTGGGAATATTTCTGCGCGTCTACCATATTGAAAGTGCGCCGCCGGGCGTCTATCCAGATGAAGCGGTGAACGGTCTCGATGCGATAAGTGCCATGCACGGGCAATGGCAATGGTTCTATCCGGCCAACAATGGTCGCGAAGGCTTATTCATGAATCTGATTGCGATTTGCTTCAAATTGTTCGGCATCTCAGTCCTCACCCTGAAACTGCCGTCCATTATTTTTGGTTCCCTGGCCATTTGGGGCATCTATCTCTTGGGAGCGGAACTTTTCCGTAGTCGGCAAGTCGGCCTCATCGGGGCTTTCCTCACCGCCGTGTCTTTTTGGTCTATCAATTTTTCGCGCATTTCTTTTCGGGCCAATATGACCCCAGCTGTTTTGGCCTTTTCTTTCTATTTCCTGTTCCGCGGCCTCCGCACCCGCAAATGGTACGACTTCGCCATCGGCGGTTTGTTTTTCGGGCTAGGGCTCCACACCTACATCGCTTTTCGCATTGCCCCACTCATCCTCGTCGCAGTCCTGCCGATCCTTATGCTCAGTTATGAAAAATTCTTGAAAAATTATTGGCGCTCTATTATAATCTTTGTCTTTTTCGCTTTCCTCAGCGCTTCCCCCATGCTCTATACATTTTTTGTCGCCCATCCGGAATATTGGAAGTCGCGCACTTCGGAAATTTCCATCATGAACCCGGAAGTGAATCATGGCCATCTCCTCACCGCTTTCGGCAAAACTTTCGGCCTGGCCATGGCGAAATATAATTTTTGGGGCGACCAGAATTGGCGCCAGAACTATCCTCCCTACGCCATTTTGGATCCGCTCACCGGCATCGCTTTTCTGTTCGGTTTTCTTTATGCTATCCTTAAATTTTTTCACCTGCTCTTCATCCGCGTGAAGCACGGCATCCGCGATGAAAAATGGGCCGTCTACACCTTTCTTTTGGCCGGTTTTTTTCTGATGCTTTTGCCGGAAGTGATGGGCGAAGAAGGCAACCCGCACGCTCTCCGCTCAATCGGCACCATGCCGTTCGTTTTCATCTTGGCCGCCCTCACCTTCCACTATTTCCTCGGCAAGGCCCAGAACAAAACCTATATGCACAAGAAGTTGATCACTGGTTTGGCGTTCGTAATGTTGCTCTCTATCGGACTTTTCAATCCGATAAAATATTTTGTTTTTTGGGCGCATAATCCCAAAACCGCCCCCGCTTTTGAAGCCAACCTGGCTGACGCGGAGAATTATATTCGCACCATCGCACCAGGCAAAGAAATATTTTTTGTGTCCGGCAATATGCAACGCGTCCCGCTACGCCTGTTCAATTCCGGCAATCCAAATTTTCACGAAATGCATCCGGCCGAAATGGACACACTGCAGCCGCGCGATGTCAAAAATTTCACAGTCATCCTCACGGATTATCAAAAAGATGAAATCGTGACCAACCTGACCACTAGATTTCCCAATCTACAATTAGAAGAAAGAACAGACCGGGCCGGCATGAAATTTTATATCATGAAATAATTTAAATTAAATAAAAATAAACAAAAAAATTGTCATTCTGAGCGAAGCGTAGCGTAGTCGAAGAATCTATTCTGCGTAACCACAAGTCAAACAATAATTGTAAAATTTGTGGCAACACAAAGCAGATCCTTCGACTGCGTCCCGATGAGTACATCGGAACTTCGCTCAGGATGACGACCAATGCTATGAAAACGTTCTTGGAAAGACACTACAAAAAAATAGTCGCCGGTATTATTCTTTTTATGGCGATTGTTTCGCTGGCTAACGCCTGGAACGACTCGGCTATTTTCGATGAAACGGCCCATATAGGCGCCAGCTATTCCTACGTGACGCAACACGAAATCCGCCTCAATCCGGAACATCCGCCGCTCCTCAAAGACCTGGCTGGCCTGTCCATGCGGCTGTTTGTCAATCCGACCTTCGACGTGGCCGGACAGCAATTTTGGGACGGCACTCTGCCAGGCAAATGGGACGAGGGTCAATGGGCGGCCGGACGGTATCTGCTCTACGGGGCCGGTAACAACGCTGACAAAATCCTGTTTTTTGCGCGACTACCAATCGTCATCCTCTCGCTCATTTTCGGCTGGTTCATTTTTTTCTGGGTGCGCCGCTTGGCCGGCACCCTGGCCGGGCTATTCGCGCTCACACTCTATGCCTTTGACCCCAACATCCTAGGCCACAATCACTTTGTCACCACCGATCTTGGCATCGCAGCTTTTTTCACTTTTGCTTTCTATTTCTATCTGAAATTCGTGAAAGATCCGACTTGGAAAAATGTGGCCCTGGCCGGATTTTTTCTCGGCCTCTTGCAGCTCACTAAATTTTCTTTCATCGTCGGACTGCCCATTTTGGCGCTAGCCACTTTGATCTATCCGCTGACCAAAAAAATGCGCGACCCGGAAAAAGAAAATCTGTGGCGATATCGTGCAAAAAAATTGGGTGAATATATTTTGAAAGGCGCTTCACTTCTGGCAATCTCTCTCGTGGTTGTTTGGGTTGTCTATGCCGCTAATACTTTTCGGATGTCACGAGAAACGACGGCCCGTTCGATCGACTTCAATTTTCCCGCCAGCCCGACGCAAAGCATCAAAGAAGCAACTGCCAGAAAAATCTATCTCTCCCTTAACAAAAATGCCGTCACTCGCCCCTTGGTCACTTACGGCGAAGGTATCGGGTATGTTTTCCGCCGCGTGGCCGGCGGCAACGGCGCATATTTCATGGGACAAGTTTCTTCTTCCGGTTTTCGCGCCTATTTCCCAACAGTTTTCATCATAAAAGAACCTCTCCCCTCACTAGCTTTCATGCTTTTGGCATTAATAATAACCATTGGACACTGCCTTAGGACTTTAGCTAAAAAATTCTCTCAAGAAGACTCTGCCGATGAAAAAACGACCTTCAGTGATTACATTCGCCACAATATCGTCAGTCTCTCACTCTTCTTCTTTATTATTCTCTATGCCTACATCAGCATCACTAGCAACTTAAACATCGGGTTCCGCCACCTCTTCCCTATTCTGCCCTTTATCTATATCCTCACGGCCAAAGCCATCTTTGGCTTCCTAAAAAGACTCCATCACCACTTCCGCCTCATTTGGTATGTGATTATCTTATTGCTCACACTACTCTTAGTGGGCGGCACCGTAGCAGCCTATCCAAGTTATATGTCCTATTTCAACCAGCTGGCCGGCGGCCCGAAAAACGGCTTCCACTATGTCACCGATTCCAATGCCGACTGGGGACAAGACCTAAAGCGCCTCAAAATTTGGGTAGCCGACTACAACAACTGCGCCGAAAATATCGAGACTTGCAGCCAGTGTTGCATGCGAGATAATCGCCCCCTCTATCCGGCTGCCTTCCAAGTTGGGCCAATTAAGAAAATCAATGTTAACTATTTCGGCGGCGGAGACGTGGCCTACTATATGGGAGACGTCTACACGGATTGGTGGGATTCCAAGCGTCCGATTGTTCCGGGTTGGTACGCCCTCTCCACCAACTTCCTCATGGGCAGCATCTACGACACCACCCGCCCCGACGACGCGTCCTATCGTTGGACTAAAGACTTAAAACCCGTCGCCCAAATCGGCACGTCGATCTTCGTGTATTATCTCACGCCGGAAGAAGCGAATAGTCTGAACCACTGACCGTGCCTCGCCGGCTCGCCTCACTGGAGCTCAGGCGAAGCGGGCAGGCTGGTTCGCACGTGGTTTTCCTGATTACACTGAATGAAAATAAATTACGTGTTATTAGAAGAAGATCAGGTTTGTAACATGCTCTTCTTAGCTCATCCATGTCTCAAAATTATTTATTTGTCATCCTGAGCGGAGTGAGTCGCCAGCGAGGCGACGAACGCAGTCGAAGGATCTGCCATGCTATACCCCTTGTTTTGTGATTTATAGCAGCGCCAATGGTCACACAAAGCAGATTCTTCGACTTCGCCCGAGTACGGGCTCCGCTCAGAATGACATAATTCTTATCCCTACTTCTTTTTCTTTTTATCAGTATTATCAGACGAAGCATTGGTAGAAATAGCAGTCGCATCTTGCACCGCTTGCTCCGCGGCGGTCGCCGCCAAGCGCGCCGTTTCTTCCGGTGTGCCATCCCGGAATTTATAGTAGACTTTATTATCAATTCGCAGATCAATGTAATCCAAATCCGGGCGCTGCATCTTATCGATCTGGCGATTCAAAACGACGTTTAGCATTTCAATTTCTTTGTCCAACTTGATATTTTCGTTAAAATATATCCCCCACCCTTCCTTGGTTTTGACACGCACATCTTCGGAAATGAGGCTGGGCGTCTGGAAATCTTTTTCCATTTCAATTTCCGTGTCACTTTTCATCTTGACTGATATCCCCAGTACATAGGCGGCGTAATCTCCGCTTAAAACTGTGTCACCCAAAGTCACATTCTTGCCATCGGCGTCCGTAAGGCGCGGCAAATCAGTCCAGTGAAAATCTGACGCGGCGGGATCAACCGTATCATAAGCCACCGCATTTTCGTCCAGGATAAAATTGCCGTTCGCCCCTTGGAAAATTATAGTTGGCACCCGCTCAACAATCTGAACATCCAACTCGTGCGGAAATTTTTTCCTCACTTCCACACTCCGGACTTGGCGGAACTTTTCTAAAATATTTTTTTGCATAATCGTTTTTTTGGCTAAGAGCAAATTGTCCTTATTCACCGCTGCCCAAATTTTGCCGGAGATAGTCGGCTGGATGCAATCCGATATGGTTTGTTCGCTCACATCTTTTTCGCCACTGATTTTCAAATTCGTAATAGTCAAAAAAGAAGAAAAGAAAAGGACATAGATAATTGCACCCAAAAAAACCACCAGCGTGAACCAGAAAAAAAAGCGCGCGAGTCCGCGGTGGCGGTTTCGAGGGGCGATAAAATGTTTGTTTCTTTTATAAATCATTGGATTTAGAAGTTTAACAACAGATTTTCCAACACTACTCTGGGGTTGGAATTGGTTTCTTGAATAAGTGCCAGGCTCTCGGAAATTTTTTCCAATATTTCCAAAGATTTCCCTTGCGTCACACCTAAAAAATTTCCCGGCACAATCAGATTTTGACGCAGTAAGATTGTCCATGTTTGCAATGTCTCTTTTAACTTCTGAGTGTTTTTACCCAACTCTTCCGCCAAGGAAAATTTATCACTCAAATTGCTTTGAAAAAGATTTATCAATTCCGCGCGAGATTTTTCTAACACCTGCAGTTTCTCTGGCTGATGGAAGAACTCCACAGCCAAGCCTGGTCGCCCCAACGCCCAAAAAACTGCTGCTGCCGACAGCATTCCATCCGGTGTTATCGTCTCAATTTCCCTATCACTAACCGCCGTGAAATTCCTAATGATGCACCGCGATTTGATGGTGGCCAATATTTTTTCTTGATTATGACAGACCAGAATCAAAACGGATTTAGCATCCGGCTCTTCCAGGGTTTTCAAAAGGGCGTTTTGTGCAGCCATGGTCAGACGCTCAGCGTCGTCCACAATAGCCACTTTCATCTGGCCGAAATAGGGTGTCCGTGCCAGACTCTTTTGCAACTCCCGCACCTGTTCCACCTTAATGTCTTTCTTCTTAATTACACCTTTTTTTTCTTCCACTACCGGACGGATAATGATGATGTCCGGATTGATACTTTGCCCAGCTCCATTCGTAATTTTCTCCGCAAAATCCAAGGCCACTGTAAATTTACCTAAGTGTTCCACGCCACAAAAAAGATAAGCGCCGGAGGTACTATTGCGCTCTATAGATTTATTTAAAAAATTAATAACCTTACTATGACCGATAATTGGCATCCTAAAATTTTCAATTTACAATTTTCAATTTACAATCAATTTTATAATTTTCAATGTTTTAATTTTTAATTGAAAATTTAGAGATTGAAAATTTATTGAAAATTGATCATTGATTATTGATTATTTAAAATATTTTCTATATATTCTTCCATTTCTTTCTTAAACCTTTCTTTCGAAAACTTCTCCGCATTTTGTTTAATATATTCCTTGTCATAACTATCTTCTTTCTCCATAAAGCGACGCACAGCCTCATCAATCATCTCCGGAGTGGCGGCGTCAAAAAATTCACCGGTACGCCCTTCTTCCACAATTTCTTTCACCCCGCCGCGTCGCACGGCGATGACCGGCACGCCATGCCGCTGAGCTTCAGCCGGCGCAATACCGAAATCATCCACGCCCGGAAAGATGAACGCGCGGGTGTTTTCATATATCTCCGCCATCTTTTCATCCGGCACCCAACCTAAAAACTTAACATTATCTTTAGCAATGGATTTAAGATATTTTTCTTGCTTGCCCACGCCCACCACGACGAGCGGCAAGCTTGATTTATTAAAAGCCAAAATAGCTTTATCAATTTTTTTATACGGACTCAATCGTGAAACAATCAGAAAATATTTGGCATCCTGTTTTGAATTTAGATTTTGTAATTTGGAATTTATTTGTAATTTGTAATTTGTAATTTGTAATTTCGTAACCGGCGGATAGATCACCACGCTTTCTCGCCGATAATATTTTTTGATCCGCGATGCTGTATATTTAGAATTAGCAATCAGATAATCCGGCCGATCAGCCGCCAATTTATCCCATAAGCGCAGATAACTCAAAAACGGCCGGATGAAAAAACTCAACAGGCCGTGCCGCTCATCGCGCAAATATTTTTCGTTATAATCCCAGACGAACCGCATCGGCGAATGGATATAGGCAACATGCAGAGTGTCGAGGCGCGTGACAATCCCTTTGACCCAAGCCCCGGAAGAAGAGATCACCAGATCAAAGTCGCGCAGGTCGAATGTTTCCGGCGCCACCGGAAAAAATGGCAACAGCCATTTCGGATTGCGCCGCAAAAATCCCGGAAATTTTTGGAGATATGAAGTGCGGATCTGACGCCCCTTAAATTTGGTGCCCATCTTTTCCTGGTCATACAGCAGCGTATAGATCGGTGCCTCGGGGAACATTTCCGCCAAAACTTCCAAGACGCGCTCCGCTCCGCCATACTGGTTCAAAAAATCATGCACCAAAGCAACTTTTAATTCTTTTTTCATAAGCTCAAACCAACAACCAGTCAGTTGTTGCATATTATGGAAACCTAACTAAAGTATACCTATTATTCGCCCAAATCACAATATTGGGTATCTTTTTGATTTTCTCATCCCCTTCATTCCCCCACCAACACCTCCACAATTTCTTCCGCACATTTGTCCCAACTAAATCTTTTCACGTTCTCACGACCCTTTTCTATTAGCTCCTTTTTTCGCACTGGGTCGCTAATGACTGAATAGACCGCTTCAGCGATAGACACCGGCTCGGCCGGGTCGCAATAGACCGCTGCTTCGCCACCCACTTCCGGCAGAGAAGAAACATTAGAAGTGACCACCGGGACGCCAGCCATTTGCGCCTCAAGCACCGGCAGCCCGAAACCTTCATAGAAACTCGGAAACAAAAAAACTTCAGCATTTTTAAGCAGCGCCCGCTTTTCTTCTTCACTCACAAACCCAACACAACTAATGTCGCCTGCAGAGTCCCCGACTTTTATCTCCTGACAAATTATTTCTCCTCCATAACCAAACTTGCCCGCCAAAACCAGCTTATGTGAAATTTCATAGCGCTCTTTCAAAATTTCAAAAGCGCGAACGATACCAGTAATATTTTTCCGCTCCTCTAGGCGTCCAATGAATAAAATATATTTATCATTTAAAATTTTGATTTTAGATTTTATTTGAAATTTGTCATCCACGCCTTCGTATATAACTTCAATTTTATCCACCGGCACTGCATAGATCCGCATTAAATCTTTCTTGGTATTTTCACTGACAGTAATGATGCGCGCCGCCCAGCGGCAAGATTTTTTGATTGACAGCCGCATATAAAGCCGCTCCCAGGCTGAATAGGCTTCCGGCATAACCTCATATTCCAAGCCATGCACGGTCACGATAGTTTTCTTCGGATGGATGAAAGGAATGACATGCGATGGCACAAAAAGCACATCTACCGGATGCAGAATCATCTCCAAAGAAATTCCGATTTGGGTCCAGAAATACGGCCAGTTTATGGATTTTATCCGCCAGTTTTCGGGCAAGCCAAAATCAATCATTTGCTCTTTTCTCAAATACAAAACAACCTGATGGTTTTCCAATTTTCCCCTCAGGTTTTTGATGACTTGATATGAATATTCTTCAATGCCTGTCCGTGTTTGCAAAAAAGCACGCGAGGCATCAATCCCGATAACCATAAATTATTTGCCAAGCATTATCGTCCGCTTATACAGCTCCAGATTTTCAAGCGCGATCCCAATACCCTTAATTACACAAAATAGTGGGTCATCCGCCACATAACACGGCACGCCGATGGTTTTAGTGATGAGCTGATCCAAGTTTTTGATGAGCGATCCACCACCCGACAGCACCATGCCCTTGTCCATGATATCGCTGGCCAATTCCGGCGGCGTTTCTTGCAACACTTTTTTGATGGCATTAATTATTTCCCTGAGTTCGTCCTGGATGGCTTCGGTCACTTCGTTCGAAGAAATGCGCACCGTTCTCGGCAAGCCTCCGGTCAAGTCGCGGCCGCGCACATCCATATATTCTTCTTTGACTTGCGGCAAAGCCGAACTGATTTTGATCTTCACGTCTTCCGCCGTTCTTTCCCCGATGGCCAAACTATATTTTCTCTTAATGTAGTCCGCGATGGCTTGATCAATCTTATTACCACCCACTCGCGCGCTCGTAGCCGCCACAATCCCGCCGAGAGATATGACTGCGATTTCCGACGTGCCGCCGCCGATGTTGATGATCATATTGCCGGAAGCGTTGGCAATCGGAATGCCTGCCCCAATGGCTGCCAACATCGGTTCTTTGACCACATAAGCCGCTTTGGCACCAGCCCGCACCGCCGCGTCAATCACCGCCCGGCGTTCAGTGGACGTGACGCCCACCGGAATGGAAATCATCACCTCTGGGCGGAACAAACGGAAGCGACCACTGACCTTATTGATGAAATATTTCAGCATAGCTTCCGTGATTTTGTAATCAGCAATCACGCCGTCTTTCATCGGCCGCGAAGCCTGGATGGTGTCCGGCGTGCGCCCCAACATTTCCTTGGCATCGTTGCCCACCGCCAAAACTTTATTCTCAAAAATGGACACCGCCACGACCGATGGTTCATTGGACACGATGCCCTTCCCCGGCACAAACACCAAAACATTGGCCGTCCCCAGATCAATTCCGATTTTTTTGATAAACATGCGATTTTTGCCTGGAGCGATAGCGAGCAGCTGCAAAAATCAGCATCCCGCGCCATTCGCTCTCAAAATTTTATTATATAACACAATTAAGCCGTTAGGCGACGACATCGCACAAATCCAACCACCCTCTTCAATCGTTATTGGAATTTGCTGCGGGATAGCTATCCCCTATTTCAATTTTATGGGATCCGAAATTCTTTTTATACTAGCGCCGATTTTTTGCAAGCGCTCTTCAATTTTTTCATAGCCGCGATCCACTTGATAGATGTCTTCGATAGTTGTTTTGCCTTTAGCGCAAAGAGCGGCGATGATGAGCGAAGCCCCGGCGCGCAAGTCAAAACTTTTGATTTCACTGCCGCGCAAAACAGTCGGTCCGGACAAAACAGCCTGATGAGGATTGAGCAATTTGACTTTGGCACGCATTTTTTCCAGCTCACTCAGATAATTGAAACGCCCTTCAAAAATAGTATCAAAAATGAGCGTGTAACCGGCGGCCTGTGTCGCTAGAACGCCAAAAGGCGCTTGTACGTCCGACGGGATGCCAGGATAAGTGCGCATATCCAATTTCGCAATGCTCTTCAGTTTTTTGGCGGGAATAACTTGGATGCCCGAGGTCGAAATTTTGAAATCCGCCCCGAACTCACGCAGTTTTTCCAACACTAGGTCCAAATGATCTTCTTTGGCATTTTTGACCATAATCGGACTGCCGGTGGCCACTCCCATAATGAGAAAAGTGGCGGCTTCATTGGCATCCGCAATGATCGTATGCGAGCAGCCGTGCAATTTGCGACTGCCAGTGATTTCCAAAGTATGCGTGCCCAGGCCTTTGATGCGCGCACCCATGGCCACTAAAAATTTTCCCAGGTCGGAAACGTGCGGTTCGGCCGCGCAAATTTTTATCGTCGTTTTCCCTGGCAGAGTTGCGGCCAGCATCATGGCATTTTCCGTGGCCGTCACAGACATCTCGCGCAACACCACTTTTCCGGCTTTTCTTTTTTTGGCGTTGATATTGTAGACACTGTCTTCTTGCCGGATATCAATGCCCATTTTGGCCAGCGCATCAAAATGCGTGCCGACTGGTCGCGCCCCGATCACACACCCACCCGGATGATACAATTTGAAATTATCAAAGCGCGCACTTAGAGCGCCCAACAGCAGAATGGACGAACGCAGTTTTTTGATTTTTTCCACATCAATTTTTTTCGGGTCAACTTTGTCCGCTCGTACACTGATACGCCGTTCACTGAGATATTTCACGGCCACGCCCATACTCTCCAAAATTTCCAGCATGCGAAAAACATCTTCGATGAGTGGGATATTGCTCAGGATACATTCTTCTTTAGTAAGAAGGGTCGCTGCCAAAATCGGCGTGGTGGCATTTTTTGAGCCTCGCACATCAATGGTCCCAGCCAGTTTTTTTCCGCCATTTATTTCAAAATATTCCATAGAATTGGGCTTAAGATTAAATTAAATCCGCATATAGACTATACTATATGCGGCCGATAAAATCAATCTTGACGTCTTAGAGACAATCCCATCTAATATGCGTAGACTAATTGAGTAGTTGTTTGTAATTATCCGCCCAATACAAAACCCCGCTCATATACGACTGGCTACACGTACCCAAATAGCTGCACGTCGCTTGCTTCAGCGCACTGGTCTTGCCACTGGTAACGCCCGGCGTTCTGGCCAATTTTATAGCCATAGCCGTGATGCCATCATACAGATTCCATGGGCTGGCCGGACTATTGCCAGTCACCGCTGAGACGCTATTGCTGTAGGCCATCCAGGTGGTCGGTATGAATTGTTCCGCTCCCATCGCCCCGCCCCAGCCACCACAATGATCGGCCGCTTTCGGATTATAACAAACGCGGCGCGACACCGGTTGCTTGTCAGGATTGATCCCCAGTGATTTACAGATCGCCTTAAAAGTTCCTTGTTGATTGGGATTCATGTCTGTTTTGTATGTTCCCTTGCCGATATTGGCCCCCAGGTGAGATTCCACCTGCAGAACGCCCATCAAAAAGCCGCGTGGCACATTAGTTTTGTCGCTAGCGAATTTGACCGCTTTCCAGATATCATCCGTACTGTAAGACTGGCCGAGCAAGGCATTCAAATCTCCTTGCAAAGAAGAGAGTTTTTTTTGCAAATCCTGAATGGATGATTGCGTATCTTGCACATCACTGGCAATGGACGCTTGCTGTGCCTGTTGCGCCGCTAGCGCTTGGGCATTGTTCTTTTGCAGATCAGCCAAACTGGACCGGACTTGCTCCACCTGGCTCTTGGTGTTGTTGATTGTTTCCAAGGACGCGATAATCTTAGCTTTCACCCCCAACATCCCGTCAAAGTTGGCCGACAGGTCATTCAGCTTGTTATCCGACACGGGCAGCGACACTAGGAGATCTTCTTGATCGACATAATATATCTGCCGGATATATTCCGTCAAAATATTTTTATTCGCATCTGCTTGATTGGTCAGATCCTTCAATTGCGCTTCCTTCTGCGAAATGTCAGAAGTGATCTGCGTGATCAGTTTTTTGGTGGCCGCAATCTTGGATTGATTTTTGTACAACTGTCCTTGCTCGGCGGTCAATTCTGCCTGAGCATCTTTCAGTTTGTTATTATATTTATTAATATCATCCTGAATATTACTCATCGTATCCGCCTGCACGGCGTGACTGGAAAAACCAAACATGCCAGCTGCGAAGAGAAGCATCAACAAGAAAACCAAAAATATTTTTCCACTTTTTTTCATACTCTGTATTATACCAAATTTTAGAAAAAAAGAAAACGGCCCTGCCAGAGCAGGACCGTTTTTACGCTGATACTAAAGAAAAAATCCAGTTCCTATTTGCCGCCTTTTTCCTTTTTTTCTTCAGCGACTGGAGCTTCCTTGACGACGCCTTCCACTTTGGTCACGTCCGCCACCACTTTCGTTTCCAAGCCTTCCATTTCCGCTTCACTGCGCGGCGGTGCCACAGAAGCGATCACAGTTTCCGGATCAATGTCAATCTTGACCTTATCGGAAATCTTCAAGTCCTTGATACAGATATGATCTTCAAAAGTTTCAAGACTACTAATATCCACTTCGATTGAAGCTGGCAAATCAGCCGGCAAACATTTGACCGTCACTTCGTCCACGCTCTTCACTAAGTTGCCGCCCAAAGCTTTCACCGCTGGCGCTTCCCCAATAAAGACCAATTCCACTTCCTTCTCAATCTCTTCATCCATTCTGACATGGAAAAAATCAACATGGATATATTTGCCACTGATTGGATCTTTTTGTGTTTCGTAGACTAAGACATTACGGGTTTTGTCTTCGCCGACATTCAAATCAATGATAGTGCTTTCCCCGGACTTTTTGAGCAACCTGGAAAATTCCAAGGCGTTCACCCAAATACTTTCATTATCTATGCCATGGCCATAGACAACCGCCGGCACCAAACCATCTTTGCGACCCTGATTAGTTTTCCGTCCGAACACCTCGCGCATCTTCGCTGCCAATTTCACTTTTTCCATATATTTCGCTCTACCTACCCAGTTATATGTGTAACTTAGGCCTCTCAAGCGTTTAAATAATTACCTTTACTAGCTATAGGATTTTAGCAATGTTTTGCAGGATAGTCAAGGAAATAAAGAACCGTTCGTCATAATCTTGACGAACGGCCATATCTCAGCAGCTCCGAAAGAAAATTATTAACCTTCATCCGGGAAAATGTTATCCAATTCAAGCAATACTTCCTCAAGCAATTGCTTGACATGCCTTATTTTAAGCAACCTTTCTACTTCTTTTTCTTTCCTGTACACATCTTCTTCATGTACATTCACGGAGACATCTTTACTTTTTATACCTTCCATCTTCACAATCCTCACTATTCGGAAAAGTTTTTAATTGGCTCGCAAAATGCGAGAAATATTGCCCAAACCATTGGAAGCAAAATAAGCGTTTTGGTCGAAAGTCAGATATTTGTCCCAAGCGGCTGAGCTGATAGCGCCGGCCTTTTGCAAACGCGCTACGCCGTAGCGACCATTACTCACAAATTTGGCTTTGGCTACATTGATGCGTCCCGCTCCGCCGAAAGAAGCCACTTCCATTCCTTCGCGCCCATTTTCACGGAAACTGTTGTTCTTCGTCCAGATATCGGAATCGTCAATGACCGCGCGGAGGCCACTGCCGCCATTGTTCTTGACTGAATTGCCGGCGAAATAGGAAGCCGTACCACGGGCCATATCCACACCGTCCGTGCCGTTATCAAAAATGTCACTGTCCATGACGACGACGCGACGCTGACCGGAAACAAAAATTCCGGCGCGATCGTTATTGCGGATTTCCGATTTGCCGATATACACCTGATTGGCTTTCTTCGTGTCGCCGCCTTCGATGATGATGCCATCACCATTATTATATTTAACGACGCAACTGATAATGTCGACTTGTGCGTGACTTTCGATAAAGACGCCACTCTTGCCGCCTTTAATGGTCAGGTCATCGATTTCCGAATTGTCTTTCATGAAAATGGTCGCCCATTTATCTTTCTTAGCCTTGATAATGGTATTGTCCGCGTCCTCGCCGAAAAGTTTGATACCTTTTTTTAAGGTAAGATTTTCTTCATATTCCCCTTTAGCGATATGGATTTCCGTATTGCTATTGGCTTTATCCACCGCTGACCCAATCTTTTCAAAAGGGTGCTCTCGGGAACCGTCTTGGAAACCGCTGGCCTTAGTGTTGACAAACAACTCGCCGTGACGGCTGGAAAAGGCGAAAAAAGGCACTGCCATAAAAGCCACAAAAATGGCTGAAATAGCATAAATTTTGACCTGCTTACTTCCCTTGATTACTGGCATGGACATAGTTTTATATATTACTTTTTAAACTGATATGTCACCGTAGCAAATATATGAAACTTTGTCAATAGCTGAGCAAAAAAAACTAATTTTTCTAATATTCCCCGATCCGGATATCTTCTTCGTCAATAGTAATAAACGTGCAAGGCGCGTCGGTCCAGCAGCCGGAGTTGTAATATTTAACATGGTGGCCGTTCACTTTCTGCATGGCTTTATGGGTGTGACCGCAGAAAACATACCGCGCATGTCGATGGCGCGCTTCCGCAATCGCCCCTTCCGCCACCTTTTGCGAAAGCCTGAGCCAGCCTTTGCTTTTTCTTTTGACAAAATGACTGAGGCGTTTGTCGGAAAAATCGATCCGCTGGATGAAATCATACGCGGCGGTGCCCACATAGCTCAAAAAAACATTGTCCACCAAGAAGCGGTCGAATTGATGGCCATGCATGGCCAGATATTTTTCCTGCTTGAATTGCCAGATGTAAGTTTCATATATTTGAGCGTTCATGAGCGAGCCAAACACATCCGACAACCCATCATCATGATTGCCTTTCACCCAGCGCACTTTTTTTTCGGGCGAAATCTTCCCAATGTAATTGAGGAGCTCCCAACTTTCGGGAGATAAATGACGGAAATCCAAGCTGTCAAAAACATCCCCGAGCAGAATGAGCTTCCGAAAAGAAAAACTTTTGAGAAACTCCAAAACTTTCTCCGGCTGGCTGACTTTTGAGCCTAGGTGCAAATCGGAAATGATAAGCGTATGAGTTTTATTTTTTTCTGATTTTGTTTTTAGCATTTTGTTGCCAATGTAATTGCTTACATTATACACCTTTTTCGATTTAATTTGTATGCTATAATTCAAGTGGATTTAATCCGCCTAAAAAAACACAAAAATATGCATGACTCTAAACAGATCCAGAATGATTCCATCGGTGTCCGCGCCGAACAAGGTTTGAAGATAGAAGCGGAATTGGTCCTGGATTGTCTGGACCAGGAAATTCTGGTCATCTCTAAGGATTTCAAAGTGCTCTACGCCAATGCCACTTTTCTGCAGGAAATCGGCAGCACCAAAGAAGCTGTCCTGGGGGAATTTTGCTATAAAGTGACCCATAATCGCACCAGTAAATGTGCGCCGCCCAAAGATCCTTGCCCCATCATGCGGCTGCTCGAAACCAACCAGCCGACAGTGGAAGTCCACACTCATCTCGACAAAAACAACAAAGAATTTTTTGTGAATGTGGCCGCCGCGCGCATCATGCAAGACGACAACTGTGTCGGCTATCTGCACGTCGCCATCCCGACAAAGAATAAAACGTTACAAGAAGCGGATATGGACGCCGCCATGCAAAGAACACTGGACATCTTAAATGTCATCGATCTCTATCAAAGACAAATTACGGACATCAAAACCAAATCTCATGAATTAGAAAAAACTAAGGAAGAGTTGGAGAAAAGGATTGCCGACCTGGAAAAATTCAACGCTCTAACCGTCAGCCGCGAGATGAAAATGATCGAACTGAAAAAGAGGATCCAAGAATTGGAAATTAAGCATGCCGCCTGATAAGCCGCCCTATTCGAAAGGAAAACATCTCACGAAAAAACTGGCGCAAAAAAGCATCGTTAAAACCGACAGCGCCAAATAGACCCAAAATAATTTCTTTCTTTCTGACAGATAGACCGCCGGACCGATTAAGACCGGGAAGCCCAAGAGCATATAGCGGCCCCAGCTGGTCAAGGTGCCGGTAAGCAAGGCCGAGAGCAAAAGCAGCACCGAGAAAAGCAGATAGGTCTTTCTCACGCGGCTCCAACTCAGGACGCCGGCGACGATGGAAAAAACAAAACTGGCCAGATAGATGACATACGGAAAATTACTGCCGGTTAGAATATTTCCCGTAAATAAATAATGTTTAGCTTCTGCCAAAAGGGCCAGAGCCGGATCGGCCAATGATCGGCCCCAAGTCTGTTGCGCTGTCAAGAAAGCGATTGGCGTGCCGAACTGCCAATAATTGAAAAACATGAATCCGCCAAAAGAAAAGAGAGGCAGAAGGAGCGGCCACCAGTCCAATTTTTTGAAAAATATCTTCATCTCCCAATTGTGGCTCCAGGCATATTCGATCAAGATGACCGGCAGCATAAAAATTCCATACGGTTTAGTGATGGCCAACAGTCCCGCCGCCGCGCCGGTCTTCCCCCACTCTTTTTTTCTGGCAAAATACAAACTCAGGATGGCGAGCAGTGCGAAAAGCACGTCCGGATAGCCGGAGAGGAAAAAGTAGGCCGGTGGAAAAAATAAGAATACTAGCGCCACAACCAGACTGGTTTTTTCCGGGTAATCGATTTTCGCCAGCCGGTACAAAAACAAAACTGCCAAGAAGGAAAAAAAGATATTCAAACCGAAGCTTAGCCGATCTTCGCGCAGGTGGCTCACGGAATAGACCGCCTTGATCACCAGTGGATAGAGCGGAAAAAAAGCGATACTGGAATTTTTTGCTTCAGAAAAAGTGTAGCCGTGGCGCGCAATGGAAGTGTACCAAAATGAATCCCAGCGATAATAGGGCAGTTGCTTTTTTGTAAGGCATGTCCCCCCTTTATACGTCGAGAAATGCACGCTCGAAAAACCGACCGCCAAAAGCAGCCCCAGCCAGATAAAAAAAATCACTACAACTTTTTTGTTCATAAAATATATGTGCAATATAACACAATCGGGGGTGTATTACCTCAATTTAATTCCTCTCGGCTATTTACAAAAAGAGGCGGTCTCAATCGAAAACCAATATGGATGCCTTTCACGCCTTGCCTGAATGCATTGACCGCTATGGCTAGGGCTAAAATTTGATCAACCCACCACCAGCCAAAAATAGCGTTTAGTATCAAGCCGCACAATATGGAGCCGGAAAGTCCTGAATCCATCAGTGTGAAATTAGATTCCGCCAGAATAACCGGGTTTTTCATTTTTTGCCCCAAATTCCTTTTCAATGATCCAACAGTGAACATTACCAAGGTAACCAAAGACATGAAAATCATGCCGCTCATGGTCGGGCTCGGTCGATTGCCATCATAAAAACTCTTCCCGGCATCAAAGGCGATGAAAATTGCGACAGCGATAAGCGCCCAGCTGATCATTTTCAGCGCAGCCTTTCTTCTTCTGTTGCCGATTCCCTTGAGTTCCCAAACCGTAACCACCGAAGAAAAAACTTCAATATTCGATTCCAGTCCAAAAGCCAATAAGGAAATGGACCCCGAGATAATCCCGATGGTAATTGAAACAATCCCTTCTACAATGTTCCAAGCGATTGTAAAATATTCGAACAATAATATCTTTCTCTGATATTGTTTTATGGAAATCATACTTTATTCAAATCAATTATCTTTCCATTATTATACCACAATCCTAACTCTGTCTTGATACGGGAAACTGGGCCTGGTCGAGGACCGTGCCACAGCTGTCCGAAACCTCGTTTTCAACTAAGTATAGTGGGAACTTTTCCATTTATTAAACTTAGAAATGCTGCCACCAGAGGCCAAAACTATCTCTTTGGTAATTTCCATATCCAGTTCATTGGTAAATCTGATCTTTG
>CAIKZD010000014.1 GCA_903831805.1 uncultured bacterium | reverse complement strand
GTATGTTTGCTACACTGGAACAAAGAGATGTAGATGAGAAGGCAAAGCTCATCAATGAGCGACCGAGAAAAAGACATGCCTATTTAACCCCTTACGAGATTTTTGTGGAAGGTAAAATTGCAGTTCAGGCTAGAATGTAGCAAGGCGAATTGATCAGCCTAATAGTATATTAAAAAGATAGCCGGTGAAAATGATGCCGGCGCCGACAACTCCCGCGAAGATGAGGATGAGTTTTGGCTTCATTACTTTTTTCAAAATCATGAATTCCGGGAGCGAGAGGGCGGTGACGGCCATCATGAAAGCCAGGGATGTCCCCATGGCCACGCCTTTTTCGGTGAGTGCTCCGACCAAGGGAATCACGCCGGCGGCGTTGGAATAGAGCGGAATGCCGATGATAACCGCCAGCGGCACGGCGTACCATTTATCTCGGCCGGCATATTGCGCCAAAAAATCGGCTGGGACATAGCCGTGAATAAACGCTCCGAGTCCGACGCCAATAATAATGTAAAGCCAAACTTTTCCTACAATATTTAATGTGTATTTTTTGGCATACTTGATTCTTTGTTCCCAATTTAATTCCGGAAGATGTAAATTTTTTCCAGTTCCGTTTAATGCTAATTCTTCTAAGAGTAATCGCACATCCATTTTTTCAATGATTATGCCGGAAAAGATGGCAATCAAAAGGCCGCTGATAATGTAAATCAATGCGATTTTCCAGCCAAACATTCCAAGAAGAAGCACTAGTGCTACTTCATTGATCATCGGCGCGGCTACCAGGAAAGAAAAAGTCGTGCCCAGTGGGACGCCGGCTTGCACAAAGCCGAGAAAAAGCGGTACGGCCGAGCAAGAACAAAAGGGCGTAATGATGCCAAGAAGTGAGGCTAAGATATTGCCGATATATTTTTTTTCGTGCGAAAGAATCGTCCTGATTTTTTCCGGCGGCAAAAAGGAGCGGATAATCGACACTGCGAAAATTATGACAAATAAAAGCAAGATAATCTTGATGGTATCAAAAATGAAAAAATTGACTGCACTGGCCAGTAGGGTTTTGGGGACTATTCCAAAAACCGAATAAGTCAGCCAGTCGGCCAAAAGTTGTAGGGGATAGAACATGATTGTTATTTTATTATGTGATTAAATATCTGCTTATATTCTTTGAGAGTTTTTTTATTGAGTGAATAACGAATGAAATTGCCTGCGCGTTTCTCATCCACTAACTCAATTTTTTTCAACTGCTTCAGATGATGTGAAACTAACTTATTTGAGATGCTGATTATCGGCACGAGTTCACAGACGCAGTGCGGGCTGTTTTTTAAAACGCAGAGAATTTTCAGCCGATTAGGGTCGGAAATGGCGCGCAAAAAAGCATAGGTTTTCCCAATTTCTCGGCTCTCTTGTGAACTTTTGGCACAGCAATGGAACTCCATAAACAAAACTATTCTAATATATATTAGAATAGTATCGCAGGCGAGGGCTGGTGTCAAGCAAAGAACAAACAGGTCGCAACCCCTCTGTCTCGAGTACGAGACATCTCCCCTGGGTACAGGGGAGAATGAAACTCTTGGAGCTTGACAGATCCATTTGCAGGTGGTATGATTGCTTTTTATGTTAATACTTCTCGTTATAGCTGACATAAGTATCTAAACATAAAATATTTAATTTTTTATGTATTAATACATATGTACAGAAGGAACAACGCGCGCGACGCGCGTAAGGCTTCGGGTTGGAAAAGTTCCGGCCCAAGCAGTGGTAGACGTGGTGGAGGAGGAGGTCGCTCTCGCTTTACCGGCGATAAGATTGATATCAATCGCTTTATCAGTAAGGCTCAACCGCAAGAAGCGGCGGACGTTTTCAAGTCGGAATATTTGTTTTCCGAGTTGCCGATCAATGATAATTTGAAGCGGGCAATTTTACGCCGCGGTTATTCTGACCCGACGCCCATTCAGGAAAAAGCCATTCCGGCCGTGCTTTCAGGACGCGATGTTATTGGCCTGGCCAACACCGGCACTGGCAAAACTGCGGCTTTTCTCATTCCGATGATTCACAAGATTCTCACCAATCCGGAAGAGAAAGTCCTGGTAGTCGTGCCGACCCGCGAGTTGGCCATTCAGATTGAAGAAGAATTTTTCGCTTTTGCCCAACCTTTGCGCTTATACGCAGTAGTAGTGGTGGGTGGCGCGAACATCGGCCGCCAGATCACGCAACTGCGCCGCCGACATAGCATGGTCATTGGCACGCCGGGACGCTTGAAAGATTTGGTTGATCGCCATGTTATCAATCTCTCGCAATTCAGCAATGTCGTTTTGGACGAAGCTGATCGCATGCTCGACATGGGCTTCATCAATGATGTGAAATGGATATTGTCACTGGTCGCCTTGAAAAGACAGATTATGTTGTTTTCAGCCACTTTTTCAATGGAAATTGAAAATTTAGTCAAGACATTTTTGGTTGATCCGGTGAAAATTGCCATTGCGACCAAGGAGACTTCCAAGCAGATTGACCAAGATATTGTGCGGGTGGCCAAAGGAATCGACAAAACAGATGTTTTGCATGATTTGCTCAACAAAGCGGAATTTGAAAAAGTGCTGATTTTTTCCCGCACTAAGCACGGCGCCGACCGACTTTCAACCAGTCTCTGTCATCGCGGTTTCAAAGCGGAATCTATCCATGGTGACAAGCCGCATAACAAACGGCAAAAAGCTTTGCAGCTTTTCAAAGATAATGTAGTGGAAATTTTGGTGGCGACGGACGTGGCCGCGCGAGGCCTCGACATTCCGAACGTTAGTCATGTCATCAACTTCGACATCCCGGCGACCTACGCCGACTACATTCACCGCATCGGCCGCACCGGCCGCGCGGATAAGACTGGCACAGCTTTGACTTTCATTGAGTAGGAAAAAGCGTAAGAAAGAATTACGTAATTAATTACGTAATGATAAAAAGAACGAGCGCGAGCTCGTTCTTTTTATGTCTATTTTTCCTTGCGAGAATTATTTTTTAGCAATAACATTCAAGATCAATGCCACTACTTTTTCTTTGTCTCTCGGGCTACTACTGGCGACCAAGATTGTGAGAGCAGTGAGGGCCGGCGGTGTCAGTTTGGCAACATCCAAGATGCTAGCTGCGCGCAAGAACCACACAAAGGCAAAGGCCCCGCTGCGTTTATTGCCGTCCACGAACGGATGATTTTTGACCATGAAATACAAGAGATGAGCCGCTTTTTCTTCGGCACTGGCATAAACTTCTTGGCCGCCGAAAGATTGCATCACGTTGCCAACAATGCCGGCTACCGCGCCGTGCGTTCTTTCTTGGCCGAAAATTTCCGTGGCGGATTTTTTATTGATCAACTCGGTTTTCAATTCAATTAGGCTGGCAGCAATCTTCTCTGCCGTCAGTCCTACTTTTTTCTTTGTTAATTTTCCCTTGGGTAATGCGTCCTTGTCATAGGCATCCAAGGAAAGCCAAGTGTCAGCAAACAGAGCTATCAGCCCAATAACATCTTTGGAATCTATGGCAGTATCTTGGGGCAGTAATTTTTTCATATCCTCAACCACGCGTAAAAACTGTGCATAATTTTTGGCAATGCGATTTTTGTTTACAGCAAAACCATCCACAATATAACTGCGCAGAGTCTTGGTGGCCCACTGGCGGAAAAGTGTTGCTTTTTTACTGTTGACCCGATAGCCGACAGAAATAATAGCATCTAAGTTATACATCTCAATAGAGCGCTGAATTTTCCTCCCGCCTTCAATTTGAACTGTTTCCATTTTGGAAACAGTTGCTTTTTCGATGAGCTCGCCGGATTCAAAAATATTTTTGAAATGTTTTGAAATAGCTGCTTTTTGTACACCGAAAAGACTGGCTATCTGATTAAGATTTGCCCAAATAGTTTCCTTACCAGCATCAACTGAAAACTCAATGGCGCCAGTTTTGGCTTGGTAAATAATTACTTTCTGCAATGCTTTTTTGTTTTGCATATTTTTGTGCTAACTTGTTACAATGATATTGTATCATCATAATTAAATATGTGCAAGTCCTACGAATTGTCATTGCGAGCGTAACGCAGTGGAGCGTGGCAATCTCGTAATTTATTTCACTAGACTAAAAATTAAGATTGGCAAACTAAAGCACAAGATTGCCACGGTCGTTTCGAGTACAAAACTCCCTCGCAATGACAGGTAATATTTGGTTTTGCCAGAAATAAAAAGGTTCAGGCGAGGACGCCTGAACCTGCGAAAGATCAAAACCGCCAAATAACTGGATTAAAAAAATCGGCTCGAACTTTGTTTTGTCCAAAATCAAACTTTATCTTTAACCCTTTAATAATAATTCGGATTATGGTAATATGTGCTTATTACCTACCTAAACATACTTTCCTAACTCTACTATCATACTATGGAAAATAAGAAAAGTAAAAGCAATAGTGAAACTATTGGCAATAAAATCCAAAAAGCGCGTAATAAGCTAGGATTTACTCAAGAAAAACTAGCAGTTAAGGCCGAGATACCCTACGCTACTCTGACCAAAATTTAGTCCAATGTTATTACAAAGCCGTCGATTCAGACTGTACAGAAAATAGCTTCCGGTCTCGAAATAAGTATTGATAATTTAATTAGCTAAAATATTTCTATGAACAAAAAATATTTACTTATACATGGCGCATATCATGGAGCTTGGTGTTGGGAAAAGGTTAAGGAGTATCTTGAAGATGGCGGAGATACCGTATATACCTTAGATCTGCCTGGTCATGGATTAGATAAAACGGATAGAAATAAGGTTGGCATAGAGCAATATGTTGCTAATGTATATAACTTTGTTATCGATAATAATTTGACTGATTTAGTTCTTGTCGGTCACAGTTTTGCCGGAGTTGTTATTACGAAGGTTATGGAAAAAATACCGGAACGCATTGCTAAAATAGTGTTCATTAGTGCCATTATTTTGGATAATGGCGAGATGTTTTTTGACTTTTTGCCGGAGGCAGTTAAGGAAAAATACACCAATCAAGCTAATGAAAATGGCTTGGGATCAGTTCTCCCTAACTATGACTCACTGAGAGAAAGATTTTTTAACGATATAAAGGATATTGAAGAATTTTCTAAAATTTTCGAAAAATTAACACCGCAGCCATTGATGCCATATCAAGAAAAAATCTATTTGAATAATATCAAGGATGTTAATATTCCCATGTTTTATATTTTTTTGAAAAATGACATATCTTTACCAAGGGAGTCTTTTGAAAAAATGTCATTAAAGCTGCTAAACACAATAAAAACACTTGAGTTAGAATCTGATCATGAAATTATGTTTTCGCATCCAAAATTGTTGGTAGACACTCTAAATAATATTTAAATGAATCTCAATATTATGGAAAGGTACACTCTAAAACAAGCTGAAACAGAGGCTGAATCAATAACTGATAGCTTGAAACAGCAATACCCTGAAAAAAAAGGATCATTTACTAAGGAGCAATACGACGAGGCAGAAAAAAAGGAAGCTGAGGAAATTTATAAAACTGCCATGGGCACTATTATGGATTTGGCGTTATATGCCAAAATACCAGGCGCAAAAGAAATTTGGGAACACTTAGCGGATGAGGGTTTTTCACAAAAGGTTGCTGGCAAACCTCATTTATTGGAATTGCGTTATAAAATGTCAGAAAAGGTCATAAAAGAATCAGCAGAAACGGATGGCGTTAAGCAGGCCGTTGAAATTGCCTCTGGATTTACGCCGCATGCTTTAGAATTAGTTAAAAATGCGGGGATATTGAATAAATACATAGAGTCTGATTTTCCTATTAACGCGAATAAGAAACAGGCGATAATGAAAAAATTATTTCCCGAATTGCCGATAGACTTTGTTCCTGGCAATATCTTTGAAGAAGAGACTTGGGTAAGAATTGAAGATAAGCTAAATGAGGGGCCGGTTGCTATCTTTACTGAGGGATTTATATTATACACTACCGAAGCAGAAAGAGATCAATTGGCAAAATATATAAAGTCGATTCTTGAGAAGCATGGCGGATATTTTTTGTTTGAAGACTCGATGCGCTATCATCCGGAATTAAATAATCCCAATTTTAAAACATTTCTAGCAAGATTATCGCAAGTAAGCCAACGTGAAATGAACGCAATAACGCAAGAAAAAATGAAACAAGAATGGGAAGATAGGGGTTTTGAGGTAGAGCGTGTACCAGAAAATCTACCATTAGTGTCAGAAAAAGAGTTGCCTGCTACAAATGATGAATTGGACGTAACTAGAAAATATTTCCAAATGTGGAAATTATCATTATCCAAAAAGTTATTATAACTGGCAATCTCGTGCTTCAATTCGCTAATCTTAATGTTTAGCCAGGTGAAATAGATTACGAGATTGCTTCGTCCGCTACGCTCCCTCGCAATGACAGATAATATTTGGTTTTGCCAGAAATAAAAAGGTTCAGGCGAGTACGCCTGAACCTGCAAAGGGTTGCTGATTAACTTACGAATCATCTTTTTTTCGAGATTCATAGTCCTCGTCCGTATTTTTGTGATATACCTCTAGTACTTTAACTATATAATAGGTACCTCTGGGTTGACTTTTTTCAATACTTTCAATCTCATGTCTGACCGCGGCTTCATCATTGAAGGAGTCGGAGTCGGTCACGATGGATTTCCACAAAAGATCTACTCCGGAGTTAATCTCTCTACAGTGATTACATACGTTTCTTGATGGTATTTTAATAACCATAGATGTATATTTCGACATAGCACTCTCCTTCTTATTGTTGATAGTTTGCTACTTTGAGTTGTAAACTGAACTGCTCCGATTGAAATGACTGAGTATAATCATCCCGGTAGGAATGATTTATGTAGTATGATATTTAAAGAGCAATGTTCTACAGTAGCATGTTTTTATAAGTATGTCCAGAACTAATGATGGAAATGGAAAAATAACGTTACCCCTCCAAATCCAACCTCTCATCCATCCTAATCTGCTCCACAAATTCCGGGACGTGGCTCACTAGGATCATGGCGCCTTGGTAATTATCCAGCGCTTTGGCGATGATGGGGAGGTGGCGGAAGTTGATGTGGTTGGTGGGTTCGTCCAGAATCAAGAGTCCTGGTTCTTCGAGCATGAGGCGGGCGAAAGCTACGAGACCTTTTTGACCTTCCGAGAGCGAGCCGATTTTGGCGTAGACGGTTTCTTTGGTGAGCAGAAAGCCGGCGGCGGTCGAGCGGAGGAGTTCTTCGTCTTCGCCTTTCATAACAGAGGACAAAGTTTCGAAAACGGTTTTTTCAAAATCAAGGTTGGAAAAGTCTTGACGGTAGTAGCCGACTTTCACGCCTTCGGCAATGTGGGCTCCGATGGCTGTGCCTTCGGCCAAGGATTCCAGGAGGGTAGTTTTGCCGATGCCGTTCGGACCGGAAAGCAAAAGATGCTGATTCTTTTTGAGTGAGACTTTTACTTTTTTCTCGGTCGGTTCATAATTTTTCATGACAGTGAGCGAAGAAATATTAATTATTTCACCGCTAAGTCCCTCTTGGGCGGGAATTTCAAAATGGCGGATGGCTTTGTCTTCTTTGCGCACAGCCACTTTGGATTCCTCCATTTCTTCGGCTTTATTGCGCATTTTTCGGGCGACCAAACGCATCTTGCCACCCTTGTTGGCAAAAAAGTTAGCCTTTTCTTTGTTGGCGATGATTTCTTTTTCATACTGCGCGTTCTTGCGCTCTTCTTTTTTGATCTGTTCAGCAATTTCTTCCATCACAGTGAAATAGTCGCCGATGTGTTGGTGGATTTTTTTGGTGAAGACGTCTAAATAAAGTACACCGTCCGTGAAGCAGTTCAAGAAGTTAGCGTCATGGGAAATGACGATGCAAGTTTTTTCATACCCCATCAGGTAGGTGATCAAGTGGCCGATGCCTTCTTGATCCAGATTATTGGTCGGTTCATCCAAAATCAAAAGATCCGGGTCTTGGATAAGGGCCGAAGCCAGGAGCAAGCGGGCTTGTTGGCCGCCGGAATATTTTTGGATCTTTTTTTCGTGATCTCCTTTCAGGTTTACGATTTCCAGGACAGCATCTATGCGGCGATCGATGTCATAAATCTTCCCTTTGCCGTTCGAGGCTTTCAAAAGCGCGGCGCCGGTAAAACATTTTTCAAAAAATTCGCGCGTGGTCAGCTCCATATCTTCTCTGGGAATGACTTGCTTGGCATAGGCGATGACGAGCGACGGCTCGACAAAGATAGAGCCTTCGTTCGGCTTAAGTGACCCGGTAATCAAGTTTAAAATCGTACTTTTACCCGCCCCGTTCTGGCCCATAATGGTGAATTTGGAGCCTTGGCGGAGCGCAAAAGACACTTCATCCAGGATGGGTTTGTCTTTCCGATATTCGAAAGAAACGGTATTAAATCTTACTGCAACGTCATTAGTGGCCATTATTTTAGAGATAAATTTTTATGAAAAAATGCACTGAGTTTTTATTCTAGCGCATTTGACAGAAAAAGGGAAGGGGGCTCCGCTAAACCTAAAGCTCGGCTTTAGGAAATTCCTAAAGCCGAGCTTTAGGTTGAAGTTATCGATAATCTTCCAGTTTCACAAATTTAAAACCAGCTTTTTGCAATTTTGGCACAACTTGCATCACGCCTTCGGCCGTGTCTTTTTCCGGGTGGTTCATGTGCAAGATGATGATGGCGCCGGGCGGGGCGGCCAGGAGGACTTTTTCAATTTGGGCAGCGGAATAGGTGGCGCCTGCATCGCCTAGAACATTGAAGCTCACGACAGTATAGCCCAACTGATGCGCGACTTGCGGACAAATTTCATCGGTGAATGCGGTGGCACTGCGGTAGAAAAGTGGCTTCTTACCCGTCAGACTTTCGATTTTTTGGGCGTTCAAATCCATTTCATCAATCATCGCGCTAATATTTTTTGTGCCGGTAATGTTGTAGGCTGAATGTCCGTTGGCTGAACAGGGGATATGGTTGGTGCCGTGATTCTCAATTTCAAAGAGGGGATCGGCGGCTATTTTTTGAAAATTATCGGCATTAGTCGCCAGCCACTGGCCGTTAATGAAAAGGGTGGCGGGAATTTTTTCTTCAGTCAGGAAATCAATCAATTTGGCGTCATAGCCGTCGCTGCCTGTGCCACCACAAGCGTCAAAAGTGAGAGCTAGTACTTTGTTTTGGGTTGGTAATTTAGTTTCGACGCCTGGTGCTTGTTCACTCCAGACTTTGGGCGTCGCATGCTGAAATTCAGTCTGGAGTTTAGCGCGTAAATTTTCCGGCGCTATTTTTTCCGTCGGAAGAGCTTCCTGGGTGGTCTGGGCGGGAATAGGTGCTGCCGGCGAAACATTTTTGGCCGGTTTATTTTTCGACCACCAGAAAAAGGTCAAAAGTAAAACTACCGTCAAAATAATAAGCAAGCTTTTTTTCATATGCCTTAGTATAGCATAAACATAAAAATATTTCGGTGTCAGATAGGTCGAAAGACGGACTGAATAATTCCGCCGGGTCTCTTGTACTAGGAGAATAATTAAGCTATTCTGAGAGTAAACATTATGCACGAATACAGGTATTATATCAAAAAAATCACGAAAAATGAGGAAGATACGATAATTTTAGAACTGGGGGATGTGCGCGGAATCCCAGTTTTTGATTTCGTTCCGGGACAATACGCAATGATTTGCTACAAAGACGCAAATGGTAACCTTACGCAAAGACACACTTTTTCCATCGCCAGTTCGCCTACGGAAAACGGCTCTATCCGCCTAGGCATCAGATTGGGCGGCGCTTTCACAACCGGGCTGGCGCAGTTGTCAGTTGGAACAGAAATTTTTGTGGAGGGGCCTTATGGTAAGTTCACTTTTAAAAAAGAGAAGCATACAGACTTGGTTTTTTTGGCTGGCGGCGTAGGCATCACGCCTTTTATCAGCGCTTTGCGTTACGCCACGGCGCAGCGCCTGTCCAATCATCTTACGCTACTATACAGTAATCGTACGCTTCGCTCGGCGTTATTTTTAGAAGAACTTCTGGAATTGGAGAAAGAAAACAAAAATATTCGCACCCTTTTCAATATAACGGATGAAAAGTTGCCCTATGAAACGGCCGGAGTGTTGAACCGGCGCTTGGACCCTGAGGTTATCCAAAATTTTATCGGCCACGTTTATGGAAAAACTTTTTTCATCTGTGGCCCGCCGAACTTTATCCGCGCGATGACGGAAAATTTGCAGAGTATTGGTGTGCAGGCTTCCCAGATTGAAATGGAAGCATTCTCTATGATACCGGATGATGGTTGGTACGCGAAATTACGCAATACTATTTATGCGGTCGGGTTTGCGGCGCTAGTTTTTCTGGTGCCGTTCTATTTTATCCAGCAAGCGGCAAAGAGTGCAACAGTGGTCGATAGCAATGTTCCAACGGCCGATTTAAATTCTTCGGCTGCTGCGCCCGTAGGAGAGATTTCACCCGTGACTGTTTCTGCGCCCAGCGCCGCACAAGTTCCGGCCACAGTTGCCTTGCCGGTGAGAAAAACCAGAACATCCTGATTTCTGTGCTAGAATTTAAGGGGAGGAAAAATGTCGGAAGATGGTTATAAATATTTTTGAAATAATTTATGTCAGATACTATTATCAACAATTTGCCTTGGTACATCACCCGCGCCGCGGCGATTACGGCCTATATCCTGCTGTTTCTGCAGATTGTTATGGGCGAAAGCATGGCCAGCGGTGTGGCTTATAAATTTATTACCCCGCCACGCGCGTGGTTGGTGCATAAATATTTGGGGATTTCTTTCGCTGTGGCGCTACTTACGCACATCGGGTCACTGCTATTTGATAATCTTTTACCATTCAGTCTGGCGGATGTGTTGATCCCATTCCATACCAGTTACCAACCATTCTTCGCCGCCTTCGGCACGGTAGGAATGTATCTGGTCCTGATTGTAATGGTGAGCTCTCTTGTTGGCCGCTGGCAGCGTTCAGCTTGGTGGCGCACGCTGCATTTTTTGGTATATCCGTTATTCGTCTTAGCCATAGCGCATGGCTTTTTTATCGGTACGGACTCAAGAAGCGTTTTTATGCTTTGGCTTTATGGCGTTACAGGGGCCATTTTCGTGCTTCTTTTGCTCCATCGCGGGAAACTTTATTTCCGCCGCCGGTAAAGAATTATGCAACGTCCGTTGTGTGAGTTTTTATTTGAAGACCTTGGTGTTGATAAGCAGGGCCGCGGAATAAGTGGAAAAAATATTCAAAAATTCGATGTCTTGGCTGGAAAAATCCTTTTTGCTTTCAAAGCCCAAAAAGATAAAAGCCTTAAGTTTATTCTCCCAATTAAAGGGTATCATCATGCAGTAGTTCAATTTTTTTTGAAGACTGAGTTTCCCGAGTGGCAGATTGCGGCAATGTTCCCGCAGACAATATTTATGGCAGGTAAACATTTTCATAATCTTGCGCGTGTCTTTGGCGGTTATTTCAATATTGGAGGGTGCGGTATAATGTTCCGCATTGACGCTGGCTAACACTCTAAAAGTTTTAGTTTTTTCTTCATCATACTTGAAAAGCGCTCCAAAGCTCGCACCGGTGAAATTGAGCAGGGGACGCAGCATCCTTTCTGAAACGACTTTCTTGTTGTGTTTATGTTTTATGGTCAACTGGTTCAGTTCTGCCAGGAAAGATATTTTGCGATTGATGGTCCCTAGGTGCTTGTACGATTCGAGTAGCTGTTCCTCGCGAACTTTTCTTTCTGTATTATCATTGCCGACCGAGAGAATGCCTTCTATGCGACCTTCCTTGTCGTAGAGGGCCTTATTGCGCCAGATTATCCAGGCTCGTTCGCCGTTCTTTTTGATATTTTCATTTTCATTGCGGGCATACTTCAGTGGATTTTTTAGGAGGCTTTTAATCATGTTTCCGAGGTCACGGCCCGAGGATTCCTTTTTGGGGATAATCGTGCCTATGGAGTTGCGGCCGATGATTTCTTCTTTTTTGTATCCGAAAAATCTTTCCGCAAATTCATTGAAGAAAACGATGTTTCCGGCAGTATCCAGGCGCAAGATAATACTATTGGCATTTTCGACCAATTCTCGATATTTCATTTCACTTTCCCTGAGACCATCAGACGCCGTGAACTTCTCAATGCCTTCGCCAATCACAGATGTCAGGGATTCGATAAATTCAATTTTTTCCAACGTGAGAAGATCAGGTTTTTCGTCGGCTAGATGGATAGCGCCGATGATTTTCTTCTTCATGCGGATGGGGATGACAGCGAGAGAGGTTAAGCCGCAACGAATGCATTTCCCGCGGAACCTTTTTTGTTCGTGGTCTTTAAGATTGGAAATATAGTTCAAGCTGTCGCCGGTGTAAAATGAGCCGAAGCGAGTCATGGCGGCTTTGTCTTGTGGTTCATGTTTGCCGGCAATGACTCGGATGCAGATGCAGTTGTCTTTGGCCAAGACAAGCTCATTCTCTGATCGATGAAAATCATAGCTGAATCCGATAGTTGAGTTGTAGGGGATAGCGCCATCTTCGCTGCGGACGCGGATGCCGATATGGTTACACCGGCTGATTTTTTTGATATAGATCGTTACATTATTAAGGTATTCTTTTTTTGAATCTGACTGCTGGGATAGGCGGAGCAGTCTGTTGGTCGCTGATAAATATTGTCTGGATTTCTCAAAGGTTGCATTGTCAAAGATAATCTGGCCAGATCGGTCAAGCTTGATGGCTGGGTTTGGTTTGAGCCTGGAGAAAGAAGCTAATTGTTTGCTGACAGAAGGGAGAGTTTTTTTTGTGCTTTTGCCCATATGGATCAGGCTATGTTGCTTTTGATATAGTATACCAGAGAGAGCCTATTTTTCAAGTGGCTATATAAGCAAAGATATGTCTGGAGCTAGAATTTAGAAAACAGGGACGCCCGAGCTATAAACTGCGCCAGAATCGGTATTGGAAAGATCAACAGGAGTAGTGCTGCCATCAGCAGTGACGAACTCTATTTGTTTTCTCACCTTATCGGCATCGAGCTTGCTAGCTTTTTCGGCAGAAATTTTTTTGCCGCTGGCAATTTTAAAATAAGTAATTTTGACTTGCTGCTGCGAAGCATCAGCTAGCTGCTGCGAGGTGGATGATAGATCGGTGGCGGATTTAGTATAGGCGATAAAATCTTCATTGGGATAATTTCCTAGGACTTGTGACATGAATTTGTTCCAAATCGGCGCCGCGACAAAAGATCCATCGGCGCCGGCTCGCATGGGAGAATTATCATTATTGCCGGCCCACACGCCCACGGCGATGTCAGGGGTGAAGCCGACTGTCCAAGCGTCATGAAATTCTTGCGTGGTACCAGTTTTGGCGGCCACCGTTCGGCCGGGAATGAACAGTTTATTATTCGGTCCGAAAATTGGCACTCGCGCAGCGTTGTCAGACAAAATGGAATCAATCTTCCGGGCGATTTGCGGGTCGAGTACCGGCAGGTTAGGGGCTTGGTTAGTTCGGATAACACGGCCAAAGTTATCGACAATTTTCAAGATGGGATCGACCGGATTTCTTTTTCCGTCATTGGCAAAGACGGAAAAGCCGGAAGTCTCGTCTAGGAGGGTCACTTCGCCGCCACCAATGACCAGTGACAATCCATAGCGGTTGCGATCATTGAGAGTGGTGATGCCGAGGCGATGCGCCATTTCCAAAGCTGCGTCCACCCCGACTTGGCGGAGGGTTTTTATCGCTGGGACATTGAGGGACATCGCCAGCGCTTGGCGCATTGAAACCACGCCATGGAACTTACTGTCATAATTGTGGGGGACATAATCTTTGCCTGAACCATCCGGTCCGAAATCAGTGGGAGCATCCAGCACTAAAGTTTCCGGTTGGTAGCCATCTTCAAAGGCTTTAGCATAAACGAAGGGCTTAAAAGAGGAGCCTGGTTGGCGTGGACTGGTGGCGACATTCACCTGGCCATCTATTCCCGAATCAAAATAATTTTTGCTGCCAACCATCGCCAAAATCTGGCCGTTTTTCGGATCAATCGCTACCAGCGCGGCATTCCCGGCGCCATATTGCTTCAGTGTCGCATCACTGCCTTGTAAGATTTGTTCAGCCAGTTTTTGTTTGTCATAATCCAGTGTGGTGTAGATCTTAAGGCCGCCTTGTTGCATGATTTTTTGGCCGTACTGCTTTTCCAATTGGTCTTTGACATAGAAAACGAAATGCGGCGCCGTGATTTGTTGGGTAAAGGGGATAATTTTTTGCAAAGTATTTTGTGAGGCTGCTACTGTCACTGAAGCTTGACTAGCTAATTTCAAAGTGGCAATCTTTATGAGAATCTGTTTTTGCCGCGCGAGAAGTGCCGCTTTATGCTCGCCGTATGGCGAATAAAAAGTGGGTGCTTTCGTTAGGGCGGCGATGAGGGCTGCTTCGTCCAAGGTTAAATTTTTAGCCGGTTTTCCAAAATAAGTTTCCGCCGCCGCCTCGATGCCATAAGCATTAGAACCATATGGCACTTGATTAAGATAGGCGTCCAGAATTTCATCTTTACTATATTTGCGTTCAATCTTAACCGCATAGACGGCTTCCATAATTTTTCGTTGGATGGTTTTGTCGCGGCTGAGGAATGCGTTCCGGGCCAATTGCTGGGTGATGGTGGAAGCGCCTTGGGACGAAGTGCCGCTCTCAAAGTCGACTTTCAACGCGCGGAGAATGGCGGTCGGATCGACGCCCGGATGTTGGTAAAAATTTTCGTCCTCGGTGGCTACGGTGGCAATCCGCATAGTGTCCGGAATTTCACTGTGCGTCACGATAGTCCGATTCTCCTCGCCGTGCATCTCGTACAAAATATGCGTACCGGTGCGGTCATAGATAAAGCTGGTTTGGGCGATATTTCTAGTGTAGAGGTTGCCACCGAGCGGGGTCCTGATCATGAGATAGGTGAACACGCCGCCGGCTATGAGAATGAGCATCACAAAAACGTAGGCAGAAATCAATAGGACTTCTCTTAGGATTAATTTAAGGATGGAACTGATTTTTCGGGTGACTGTTTTCATGTTTATTACTACTGTGTTAGGTCGAAATTATTTTTATTTTGCAGAGCTCAAGTAAGTAGCCAATCTTAACGCGCATCCGAGCTCTTGTCAAACGGACGCCATGATAAGCGGTTTTTTAGAATATTCAAGTGCGGCTGTTGTATTATGTGACGAGGAGTGCTATTTGGTTGACCAATTTAGCACAAATCAATTTGAGTGCCTAAGGAGGCACGGCGTAATAGAGGAATGGTCAAACGAAAAATAACGCGGGAGGGAGAGTATGAAAAAAATTATCATGTTCTTTTTAGTTATGTTCATAGCTGGAGCGGGGTCGGCGCTAGCCTATGGCGGCGGCCATGGTGGCGGTATGCATAGTGGTGGCATGAATAATATGCGCAGTCAAACCTTTCAACAAGGAGGCAGAAACTTTAGCCATGATAGGCCAATGAACTTTGGTCATAGACAAGGGGGCTTTGATCGAGGGAGATTTGACGGCAGGAGAATGGACTTTGGTCACGGGAGAATGGATTTCGATCGCATGGGTAGAGAAGGGGACTTTGGTCATCGGTCAGATTTTGATGGGCCGTCAAGATTTTCCTCTTCACGCTTCAACTCTCCAAGGCGAAGGTTCTAATCCAAGACGTTGTAAATGGTCAGGGCTTCCCAGCGAGGATTCTCTGACCGATTTTTTGTGTTTGAGGCGATTATGTATTATACTCGGGATATAAATATAATAAAAAAACTATGAGAATTATCATGCGTTGGCTGCTCTATGCCTTGGCCATCATTATTACGGCCTATCTATTGCCTACTGAAGCGATTTTCGTACAAAGCTTTTTTACGGCGCTGGTAGTAGCGGTCGTTCTAGGATTTCTAAATAGCATCATCAGACCGATCCTGATTATCCTAACTTTACCGATACAACTTTTGACCCTTGGCCTTTTCACCTTGGTCATCAATGCCGCGCTCGTTATGCTCGCCAGTAGCTTGGTGCACGGTTTCTATGTGAAAAGTTTCGGGTGGGCCCTGATTTTCAGCTTGGTGCTCTCACTGGTCGGCGCGGCCATTAATCACTTCGAGCCAAAAAAAGAGGAGTATCAAGACTAGAAAAATATTGGCGAATATAACAGAATAATCCTTAGCTAGTAATGTAATATACAGCAATAAGACGCTGTCTAATATTTAAACGTATAATCACTATGAAAAAATTACTTTGGATCATTGTGCCGGTTGTGGCGCTAGTGCTGTCAGGTTGTGGTCAAACAGCCAGCAATAATCCCACCCCCACAAAAACGTCATCTCAATTATCGGCATCATCTACAATGGTGAAGTTTTCTGACCAGTCCTATTTCAAAAATGCCTATCTAATATCCGGAGACACCTTAAGCGCTGATGCCACTGCTGCGCTGGCTGGATTCAAGATGGAAAAAAAGGTCTTGCCGGACGGCACGGTGCAAATTAACTTGAAGGCGGAGGAAGCGAAGTACCACGACCAGTCCTACACACTCAAGTCTGGAGAGCAGCTTTATTTCATCGACAAATTTTTGGGAGATGATCAAGGCAACACAGAGTCGAACATCGGTGACGATACAGCTGTCGTTGTCGATAGCCAAGGCAATGTTACCCAAGTACCTGCCGGATTCTAAACCATTCTAAGAAAAATAAGTTACGCATTCTTGCATACACGCGCCAAACGAAAAAATTACGTAATTAATTACGTAATTTTTTTGACTCACGCAATGGTCCTAAATAGCAAGTCGATGATCGTCTTCGACTTCACCCCTAACTCCCTATCGTGCCGGTTTTGAGTTCGCCGGCTGGCTCGTAGGTCGCAATGATTACCCCGGTGGAAGCAGTTTTGGTTTCCACTAACTTTAGCCCTTGCGCCAGTGTGCCTTCTGCAAAAAGTCTTTTGCCTTGGCCAATGGTCACTGGGAAAAGCCATACGTGCATGCGGTCAATGAGCTGCTCGGCTAGAAGAGTCTGAATGAGGTTGCCACTGCCATGCACCCACAAATCAGGACCATCCTGACTTTTTAAATCTTGAATTTTTTTCACCACGTCGCCTGTAATCAGTTCCGAGTTGTTCCAAGCAAGCTCAAGTTTATTGTGAGAGACAACATATTTCTTGTTGGCGTTAAATTTTTCCTTAATTTGAAAATCGTCCTTCGCGTCCGGCCAATAGCCCGCGAAAATATCATAGGTCTTTCTTCCTAGTAGCAGCTCGAAGGGGAGATCGATGAAGCCGCCCATGACGCCGCCCATCATTTCGTCCCAATAACTGAATGTCCAACCCCCGTACTTAAAACCTCCTACAGTGTCTTCTTCTGGTCCGCCCGGCGCCTGCATCACGCCGTCCAGCGACAGGAAAGTTGTAGTTATTATTTTTCGCATATTAGTATTTTTTATTGATTACCTATCTTGTAGCGGCCAAGAATTTGTCCAGCTTGTCCAGTTGCTGGGTAAAACCGGCTTGCATGCCCTGGACGGCCAGCTTGGCTCCGAGTCCGGCCTTGATGATGTTTGCCACAATTTTTAATTTAGTTTCCCCATCTTTTTCAGTTAAAGTAATTTCCGTGGCTTGGTCGATCAAGGTTTGCTCTTTTGCGCCTTCGGTCCAAGCCTGGGCAATATAAGCCAGCTTCGCATTCGGTTCAACAGCAGTGAACTTCGCCAGCATCGGCCACTTTGTCCCCTTGAACTGACCCATCGCTTCTCCGGCCTCCATGACGATATAAAATTTACCGCCGACCCTGAGATCAACTTCACATTCTGGAATTGTGACATTATCCGGCCCCCACCACCGCTCTAACATTGCCGGATCAGTCCAAGCCTGCCAGACCTTTTCCCGCGACGCACTGACTGTGCGCTCTAAAATCAGCTGATTTTCCATAGTATTGTTTTAACTCTTAAGTTATATATTTTATTACACACGCCAAACAGAAAAATTACGTAATATGGATATATTTTTTGAAAATAAAAAAGCAGCCTATCCAAGTTTCCTTGGCAGGCTGCATACGCTGTTTTAGCGTTAATTTTCGGCTATTCTAGTCAGTCTTTTTACCTCGTTCCAGTCTACTGGGGAAGTTGAATTTTCCAGTTTTTCTAGATAGGTAAGTCTTGCTTCTCTGACTGTAGAAAGTCTCTCTGTCTGTTCGGCTAATTCTTTTTGAAGAGCAGTGAGTTTTTGAATTATTGTTTTTTCTGCGATTCGCAACTCTTTAAGTCGCGCACTTATAGTCTGCTGATTTTCTACTACACGTAGCACCGATAAAGAGTCTTTCGCGAAGTCGAGCTTCTCTTGCAGAAGCCTGGCATCCTCCTCTTTTTGCCTCTCGAGCTCGAGCTTTCTTTCGTGCTCTTTTAGAATATCAATTCCAGCTGAAGCGATCTCAATTATTGGTTTCCTATTCGCAGAAATCACGCTCACTAGACCTTTCTTAAAAAGAAAGTTTACGAGCATCTGAACGGCGATAGTAATGCCTAATTTTGAAATCACCTCCCTGAACTCTCTCTGGGATATTCTCTGCACGCCCCCTGTGTGTTTCATCCAACTTAGAAATATCTTCAGAATCTCTTCGTCGGTGATAATTGAGGAAGTTACAATTCTTTTTTTTCTCGGTTTAATGCTGCTATTAACCGCCGCTGGACCGGAGTCTTCCCTTCCTGCATTCGTATCTGGTGGAGGAGTGGGAATCTTTTTCTCATCGCCTGGCAATGGTAGGTTTTCGTTTTCCTCTTTGCAGATAGCGTCAGCAGCCTCTTTTATCTCGCTAAAGAAGATATCCGTATTTTCCCAGATATATTTATTTGGGTTGATAGTTATTTCCCAAAACTCACTATAGCTTCTTAGCAATATCAATATAGTGGTTAATTTGCTGTTCTTATCGAGACTAACCTTGATGTCGGTTCGGTCAGCTTTCTTGCTGCTCTCAGTGAAATCTATAACTTTTATTTTTTTAGACTCCAGATTTTTGACTGATGTTTTAGAGAGTATCTCCTTAATCAATCTTATCAACTCCGACTCACACTCGACGTAGTGGTTATTCTTTAAAAATTCTGGATTACACAGTATGCATGCTTTTTTCGTTCTGCTCATTTTCGTTTCCTTCTGGTGTTTGATTTATTTGGTAAAAAACTGGGTTTATTTCCTCTTCGGAATATCTATTTAAGCATATTTCAAAGACGGTGTCAATCAATTGGCCTCGAATTCTAATCTGAAGTGCAGCTAACCTTTAAACAAAACAAAAAGCAACGTTTCCGCCGCTCTTGTTATATATTGCTCCGAAGCCTAGAAGAAGTCCGAATCGCATTTATCTATCCAAAATAATTTTCCACTGCAACTTCAAATTGTTGAACAAACATTTCTTTTAGAGGACGAAGATTGCTTTGTTCGTAAAAAAGTAAAGTCGCTTTTTTGTAGTCATTCTTATTAACACTTCTGTAGGATAACGGACAATACTCACAAGCTAATAAAATGGCATTCCCTAAAATTCTGGCAGTTCTCTTATTTCCATCTTCAAAGGGTTGAATATAGGAAATTAAGGCAATTGCGGAAAGTGCTTTTAATAGAGGATGTAAATCTATATTGTTGATAATCAAGAATGTTTCATGCAGAGCCTCTTTTATTTGGAATTGATTATCCAATGGCTTATAGTCAGTCCCCGTTATTCCAACCAATGTTTTTCTAACATTTTTTTCAACTCCAAGATTGAAAGTGAGCAACTGATGCAAGTCTTCAATTTTAGAAAGAGTCAGTTCTTTAAAAATTTTAGGATTATTAATAATGTAATCCAAAGCTTTTTTGTGATTTAGGATCATTTGCGTTTCTGATTTTGTGTGACCGGAAGCCTCTTGATTTTCCTTTATCAAAATTTCTGTTTCTATCAAGGAATAGGTGTTTCCTTCTATCTGGGATGACTTCCAGCTCAATTCTATAGTCAATCTTTCAAATTCTTTTCTCAGAATAGTCGGAGAAAGTTTTGCAACTCTTTTTCGATAATTGTTGTTCAGTCTATCAAGATCAGTCAATTCTTCTTTCAAAAATATTGAATTATTGAAATTTTTAAAAATATCAAAGTTAAAGTTTTTTTGAGAATTTCTTTCTTCCATAGATTGCTCAAAATATTTATCAATATCATAAAAAAGCATTAGGGGATTTTCGATTAGTACGCTATAGGAAACGCCCCTTCCTTTCCCTGTTTTCTTAATTAGTTTTTTTGTTATTAAGACATCGATATCTCTTATGATTGTAATTCTATTCAATGTCCCTGTTTTTAACTCCTGATATTCTTTAATTTCCTTGGTGCTGGCTTGCTCTTGATTTTGTATAAATTCCAGTATTGAATTCTGACGAGGAGTTAATTTTTTCACAAGGTTACTTTAATTGTTACATTAGTTTACTCTAATTGTAACATTTTGTTACATTTAATGCAACAATTAAATTTAGACTTAAACAAAAAATGGCTATAGTAAGCCATTTTTTAATTTGCTCCGCGGATAGGACTCGAACCTATAACCAATTGATTAACAGTCAACTGCTCTACCATTGAGCTACCGCGGAATAATATTCTATTGTTAATTTGCAGTTTTTTAAATAGCCCCTGGTAGGACTATTTATAGTATACAAAACAAATTGATTATAGCAAAGATACAGAAAAAGGCAAGAGGTGAAATTTAAAAAAAGCAGCTCTGGGCACAAAGTTAGTGCCCAGAGCTGGAAATCTGGAGATGGGACGGGTAAATCAGTTGCGATCGCAGTAAAGCACCTTAGCAAATGGGATGCCGCCGTAAGTACTTAGCGATTTACTTCCTATTGGAAGGAAGGCGATGTATATGGGGCAACCATTGCGATTTATTTCGACTAAACCGCCACCATTATGATATCGCTCACCACTTACAGCTGGATAAATTTCTAAATACGAATTAGCACATGAATCATCATCACATCCGTAAAAAATAGCGACCTGTGCTTGCTTCATCTTATCGCTACTTCTCGCTGTTTTTTCGCATATTTTCAGCGGGAGATAAATGATGACGTCTTCATTTTTTTCTATTTTCGCGCGAAAAAGTAATCGGTAATCCGTCAGAATCGCGCGCAACACAGTAGTGTCTTTTTTCTCAATTCCGCGAAGACTTATTGTACAAACTTTTTCGCTGACTGGACATGGTTCTATTGCAAACATGCCCATAGGTGGTTTCTGCTGTTTTCTCTGCATTGCTTTTCTTCTCCTGGATTTAATTTAAAAGGTTCTTGTGACATTGCACACTGTAGTGTTTATAACACTAAACATGAGTTATTGTCAAGAAAACTTCCCTTGACTTTTCTCTCAATATGCGCTATACTTATATTATAAAGAAACGGGTGATTCGCCCGTTTTTTGTATTTTTAAGCTAATAATTAATTAAAAATTCGGACTTTCTTGCGCTTTATGCGCCAAGGAGGGAACCGACAAAAACAAAATGGTAAAGCAAATGTCTTTGGAAAAGGACGAATGCAAATGCCCGGAATGTCAAAGACGGGCGGAGGAACATGAAGAGTCTGAAGCTTTCGGACTGGCAGTGCTCATCGCACTGGTGCCCATCATGACTCTCACACTTTTCGGACATATTGGACTTTTATAAACCAATATAGTTGAAAAGGTTACAATTTGATATAAAAACAAAAAAGGGATCCTTGGGGGTCTCTTTTTGATTCGCCTCATCGGCGAATTGGTATTTTGAAGGAATTGGGGATTTATGATAAGATAGTTTCATATGGCAAGAAAAAAATATACAAAAAAAAGAAGCAAGCGCGAGCCGGAAGGAGAGGATGAGCAAGAACAGGAAGTCGCGCCGAAGCGTAGTTTGGCCGGGGATGTGAAGCGCAGTATCGTAGCGGTGATTTTTTTTATGTTGGCCGTCCTTCTAACTCTCAGTTTTTTTGGCAGTGCCGGTAGCTTCGGTCAGTCGCTGAACGAAGGCGCGGGACAACTGGTGGGCCTAGTGAAATTTATCCTGCCGATTTTCCTGGCCGGATGCGGCATGATTCTGCTCTTTCGCAAAGAAACATTTTTTTATGTGACCAAGGTCACTGGACTTCTGTTCGCACTGGTCAGTGTAGTCGGTTTTTGTCACTGGTTTTTTGCAGCCTCGCAAATGCGCTCAGCGGCGGCAGCTGGACGCGGCGGCGGCTATCTGGGCTACGCCTTGGATTATATTTTGGCAAAATATTTGGGCAGCGCCGGTAGTCTGGTGGTGATCATGGCTGTTTTGTTTTTAGGCATCATTTTGATGTTTGATTTTTCCATCGCACATTTTTTCATTAAATTGAAAGAGAAGAGGAACAGCAAGGAAGAAGCTGAGGAAGGCGGAGAAGAGCTGGAAACTCCCGCGGCAGGCTTGGATAGTTTTCCGCCGGAAAATATGTTGGTGGAAAACAGCGTGCCGATGATTGAAGAAAAAACCATGGAAGAAATAGAGGCGGATAAAAATATCGCTCATATTGAATTTATCGAAGGGCGAGATCATTTTGTGGAACCGGAAATCATGGCCTCATCGGAAGCATCGACGCAGGCCCTGGGGGAGCGGATGCATAAGAAAAAATCTTTGGATATGGAAAATCCTTCGGCCGGCGCGTCCGCAGCGAAGACTACGAAAAGCTCGCGCTGGGTTTTGCCGCCCGCTGATCTTTTGGAAAAAACTTTCGGAGTGGCACAAGGCGGAGACATTGAAAAGAATTTTGCCGTGATTGAAAAAACGCTCAAGGATTTTGGCATCCAGGTGGAGCGCGGCACGGCTAAGACCGGACCGTCTGTCACGCAATATAGTTTTCGTCCGGCCGTGGGCGTGAAAATTTCCAAAATCCTTTCTTTGCAAAATGATTTAGCCCTAGCTTTGGCGGCGCATCCAATCCGCATTGAAGCGCCCATTCCGGGCCAATCGCTGATCGGGATTGAAATTCCCAACAAAGATTCAATGGTGGTGCGGCTCAGGAATATGGTGGAGGATCCGTTGTTCAAAAGAAGAGCGAATAATTTGGCCTTAGCGTTAGGAGAAGATGTGAGCGGCGAAAGTATCTTGGCGGATCTGGCTAAGATGCCGCATCTGATGATTGCCGGCGCGACCGGGACGGGAAAATCTGTTTGCATCAACACGATCATTACCACTTTGCTCTATCAAAATTCGCCGGAAGATCTGAAGTTTATCATGGTAGATCCCAAACGTGTGGAGCTATCTTTATATAATGGCATCCCGCATCTTTTGACGGATGTGATCGTGGAGAATTCCAAAGTAATCAATACGCTCAAGTGGGCGGTGAGTGAAATGGAGCGCCGCTATCGGTTGCTGCAAGACACCGGTTCACGTGACATCGGATCATATCGGGAAAAGATGAAGGCTGGAGAAACGATTAAGCGAGTTGATCCGGAAACAAACGAAACCACCCAGGAGAAATTGAAAAATTTGCCCTACATCGTGATTTTGATTGACGAGTTGGCAGACTTGATGGGCACGCATGGCAAGGAAGTGGAAGGCGCAATCGTACGCTTGGCGCAGATGGCGCGGGCCGTGGGAATTCATTTAATTATTTCTACGCAACGGCCATCAGTGGAGGTGATTACGGGGCTCATTAAAGCGAACATTACAACTCGGATTGCTTTTCAAGTGGGCAGTCAAATTGATTCCCGCACTATTTTGGACATGGGCGGAGCGGAAAAGCTACTCGGTAAAGGTGATATGCTCTACCTTTCGGCCAGTTCGCCGAAACCTAGGAGAATTCAAGGTGTTTTCATCGGAGAATCGGAAGTGAAAAGAGTGGTGAAATTTGTCAGTGAACAGCGGCAAAAAGATGATGAAGAGGACGGCGTGAAAATAACGGAAGAAGCCAAAAAAGAAATTTTGGAATTCAAGGGTGGCAGTGGAGATGACGGCGACGATGCACTAGTGGCGGCGGCTAAAGAAGAGATCAAAAAGTCGCAAAAAGCCAGTGCTTCATTTTTGCAACGCAGGCTGCGCATCGGCTATGCTCGCGCTGCCCGACTACTGGACATTCTAGAAGAGCAAGGTATCGTTGGTCCAGCTGATGGCGCTAAGCCGCGGGAAGTCTATTTGGCCGATGAAAAGCGGGACATTAATTATGAGGATAAAATAGGTGATCAGGACAAGCGGGATAAGTGGGAGCTATAGGCGTAGTCTTTAGAAATTTATGAATGGTTTTACTAAAAAAAGTGTCGGTACTTTGACACTTGGAGAAAAATTGAAAAAACTGCGCGCCGACAAGCGCATTTCTTTGGGGGAAGTTGCCCGGGCCACCAAGATTCAGGCGGCTTATTTGGAATGCTTAGAAGAGGGCGACTATGACGGCCTGCCGGCGGATGTCTATGTCCGGGGATTTTTGCGAAGCTATGCTGATTTTTTGGGAGTGGATGAGCGCATCCTCATCCGGCTATATGACAAGGAAAAGGGGATCAAGAAGAATATGGATAAGGAGAAAAAATCCCAAGTGAAAAAAAGGAAACCAATCGATATTTCCTCTTTCGTTTTTACTCCGCAAAAAATCATCGTTTCCGCCATCATTATACTGGTGCTGACAGGCTTGTTTTTCCTGTATCGGGAAGCGAATTCTTTTGCGAATGCTCCGAGTCTGGTGATTTTGAGTCCGAATAATAATAGTGAAGTGGATGGTAATGAGGTGTATGTTAAAGGCGTGACGGAGAAAGACGCGGCCCTCTTCATCAATGGTCAACCGATTTTGGTGGGGGATGATGGACGTTTCGGAGAGAATTTGACTTTGCAGTCCGGCCTGAATAATATTAGTGTAAAATCCGTCAATAAGTTTAAAAAAGAAGTGTCGAAAAATATCGTGGTGAAGTCTAATCAACCAGACGCTGTGCCGGCTGCTCCCACTGATCCAAATGCAACGGCGTCTGATACGCAAGATGTTTCGCAGGCGCAAGGAGTGCAAATAGATCTGCGAGTCGATCCCGGTCCGGTCTGGTTGTCGGTGGAGACGGATGGCACGCTGGCGTTCAATGGGACGATGCTGAGCGGGGCGGTGCAAACGTTCAAGGCTCAGGAAAAAATCGTTATCAGCTCAGGCAAGGGGAACGCCACGTTCATTAAGCTGAATGGTCAAGATATGGGCACGTTAACCCAAGACGCGGCGGCGGCGCGCAGCGTGACTTTCACCAAGGACACTAAAATCGAAAAGAAAAACGGGAATTAGGAATTTTTGGAGCCAGAGCCCTTGCGCGAATATTGCGCGCATGATAAAATATCACTAGTTAGCATTTTAGCATAGAAACATGTTAACATTTTAACAAAAAATAAATTTAATGAATGGGTGTGCTAATATGCTAGCATGCTAAAATGTTTAAATGACAAAAATATGAAAGAAGAAAAAAAGGGGATTACGGATGTCGTCGAACAGATCAGAGAGAAATTCGGCGAGGGAGTAATTATGAAATTGGGGGACATTAAAAGAGTGGATGTGGAATCCATTCCGACCGGTTCGGTTTCCTTGGACATTGCGCTCGGCATCGGTGGCATTCCGCGTGGTCGCGTGGTGGAAATTTATGGGCCGGAATCTTCCGGCAAAACGACTTTGACTTTACATATCATTGCTAACTCGCAAAAGTTGGGTGGCACTGCGGCTTTCATTGACGCTGAACATGCCTTGGACCCGGAATATGCCAAACGCATCGGCGTGAACATTAATGATCTTTTGATTTCTCAACCGGACAATGGCGAGCAAGCACTTGATATTGTAGAAACTTTGGTCAGTTCAGGCGAGATTAGTGTAATCGTCATTGACTCGGTGGCGGCTTTAGTGCCGAAAGCGGAAATTGAAGGCGACATGGGGGACTCTCACATGGGTCGCCAGGCGCGCTTGATGTCGCAAGCCTTGCGCAAACTGACGGCCATCATTTCCCGTTCTAATTGCACCGTCATTTTCATCAATCAGATCCGCATGAAAATCGGGGTGATGTTCGGCAATCCGGAAACTACCACCGGCGGCAATGCTCTCAAATTCTATGCTTCGGTACGCATTGAAGTGCGAAGAAGCGCTCAAATCAAAAAAGGCGAAGACATCGTGGGCAATCGCACGAAAGTTAAGATTGTGAAAAATAAAGTCGCCCCGCCTTTCAAAACTTGTGAATTCGACATTATGTACAACGAAGGCATCAGCGCCTCCGGCGACACTTTGGACGCGGGCGTGAAATATGAAGTGATCGACAAGAAAGGCAATTCCTATTCTTTCGGCGAAGTGAAATTGGGCGTCGGCCGCGAAGTGGCCAAAGCCTTCTTGAAAGCCGACCCAAAACTTATGAAAGAAATTTCCAAGGAGATCTACAAAAAGATCAAGGAGAAAGAGAAGGAAGAGGAATAGGAAAATTCTGATTTTTGACTAATCCTCCTGAGGACTGTACAATCTTAAAGTATGTTTAATAAATTAAATTAAAGAAAGAAATTATGGAAAAGCATCCATCCAAAGAAAGAACACTGGTTGTGGTCAAGCCGGACGGTCTGCAAAGAACGTTGGTCGGAGAAATAATCAATCGTTATGAAAGATTAGGCTTGAAACTCGTCGCCATGAAAATGTTAGTGACGGACACGGATTTTATCGAAAAGCATTATACGCTGGATCCGGAGTGGCGCCGCATTACCGGAGAAAAGACTATTGAAAGTTATAAGAAAAAAGGGCTGACGCCTCCTTCGGAAGATCCATTGGTCATTACTGCGAAAATTTTGGCTAATTTGAAAAAATATATGACCAGTGGTCCGGTCATTGCCATGATTTGGCAAGGAGCGCACGCCGTCAAAATCATTAGAAAAATCACAGGCGGTACTGAACCGCTTACCTCTGATCCGGGCACGATTCGAGGGGATTATGTTTTGGATTCCTATCAGATGTCCGACATGGATGATCGCTCGGTGCGCAATTTAATCCATGCTTCCGGCTCAACTGAAGAAGCGGAGATGGAAATCGCGCATTGGTTTAGGGCTGAAGAAATCATCGACTATCGCTTAGTGCAAGACGAAATTCTCTATGACGTGAACTTGGACGGCATCTTGGAATAAAAATATTTTTAGTTGACTAAAAAATCCTCGCTTTTGGCGGGGATTTTTTTTGTACAAAAAAAGACGAGCCTTTTTTGGCTCGCACTAATTTTCTATTTTGTCTTGGACATGGTCTTGATACATTTAGTACAAACCTTTTTGCTCACGCCCTCTACTTTTTTGACTTGAAGATTGATTTGAAATTTTCTGAGGGTTTTGACCTGGGAATGACTAACTTGGTTACCTACTTGGGACCCGCGTCCGCAGATATCACATACTCGTGCCATAGTTTTGCTGTTGATTTATTACAGAATATAAGTTAGCATAAGAAAGTAATAATAGCAAGAGTATCAATTATGTTAAATGAAATTGTGCTTATCGCCTTCTATATAGTTATCCTGCTTTACAGTGTTATCATCCATGAAGTGTCGCATGGTGTCATGGCTCTTTGGCTTGGGGACACCACGGCTAAGTATGCCGAAAGATTGAACCTGAACCCCTTGAAGCATCTGGATTTTTGGGGATCGTTTGTCGTGCCCATTTTGATGTTTTTGTCAGTAGGGTTCGCTTTCGGCTGGGCCAAGCCGGTGCCGTATAATCCATACAACCTGCGCAATCAAAAATGGGGACCAGCCTTGGTGGCTTTGGCCGGCCCACTGTCTAATATTATCATTGCTTTAGTGGCGGCAATTTTAGCCGGGCTGATTTTCATTCCCTTGGCCGTCAAGCAAGAAATAATCGCCAGTGCTCTTAGTCCTTCCGGCGCCGCGCTCCTTATTGCCGGCAGCGGTAGTTCGATTTTGTTCGAATTGCTAGTGGTCGTGGTTATCATTAATGTGATTTTAGCCTTTTTCAACCTCATCCCGATCCCTCCATTGGATGGTTCTAAGATTCTTTTCTTCATTTTCGATATGAAAGCGGAAACCGCCCTGATGCTTGAGCAGTTTGGTTTCTTTTTGCTCTTGTTTTTTGTCGTTTTCTTCTCCGCCCCCTTGGGCACATTTTTGAACACGATGCTGAATCTATTCTTAGGAATTGCGCTTTAGCGGCGGAGGGCGCCATAGTATTGACAGCTTAGGATATATCCTATATGATTATTTTGCTAGGCAACTGGCTTATTTTTATTTAACCCTTTAAGGATAGAACATGCCAACAATAAATCAACTCAAAAGAAAACCTCGAACCAGCGGAGCTAACAAATCAAAGACTCCGGCTTTCAAGTATGTTTTTAATACGCTTCAGAACAAACCGATCGACACGGCCAGCCCTTTTAAGCGCGGAGTGTGTCTGAAAGTTTCCACCACCACGCCGAAAAAACCGAACTCCGCTTTGCGGAAAATTGCGCGCGTGCGCTTGACCAATGGCATGGAAGTGACCGCCTATATCCCAGGCGTCGGACATAATCTGCAAGAGCATTCCATTGTGGCTATTCGCGGTGGCCGAGTAAAGGACTTGCCTGGAGTGAGATATCATATCGTGCGCGGAGTTTTGGATACGGCTGGTACAGCCAACCGCAAACAAGGACGCTCAAAATATGGAGCCAAGAGAGAGAAAGCGAAAGAATAAATAAGTTTTAAAGTTCATAAAGTTTTAAAGTTATGCCAAGAAGAAAAAGAATTTATAAGAAAATTTCTAGACCGGATTCAAAATACGGCAATGTTTTGGTGGGCAAGTTTATGGCCAACATCATGAAAGATGGTAAGCGGACCATGGCAGAAGTCATCATGTATGATGCTTTTGATATTATTCACGAACAGACCAAAAAGGGCGGTTTGAATATTTTTGAACAAGCTTTAAAAAATGTGTCTCCTTTGGTAGAGCTCAAGAGCCGCCGCGTGGGTGGAGCGAACTATCAAGTGCCTGTGCCGGTGTCCGGCGATCGCCGAACCACGCTAGCTATTCGTTGGATAAAGAATGCTTGCGCCGCTAAGAAAGGCAAGAAAATGGCCCTTAAATTGGCGGAAGAACTGATTGACGCCTCGAACAAGACCGGCGCCGCTATCAAAAAACGAGACGATGTGCATCGCATGGCCGACGCCAACAAAGCCTTCGCACATTTTGCCTAAGGCAAAATGGAATTTTGAATTTCGAATGATGAATTTTGAAATAATGTTTTAATTTTAAATGTTTTAAACATTGACACATTCAAAATTATTTCGAAATTTGAAATTAAAAATTCAAAATTAGTCTATAATTTTATTGAAATAAAAAAATATGGCCAGACAGACTCCTATTGAAAGATATCGTAATATTGGCATCATCGCTCACATCGATGCTGGGAAAACCACAACGACTGAGCGAGTTTTGTTCTACACCGGCATCACGCATAAGATCGGCGAAGTACACGAAGGTGAAGCGACGATGGACTGGATGGAACAAGAACGAGAGCGTGGCATCACCATTACTTCAGCCGCCACGACCTGTTATTGGAAAGATCATCAGATCAATATCATCGACACCCCGGGCCATGTGGATTTCACCGTGGAGGTGGAACGGTCACTGCGCGTTTTGGACGGCGGTGTGGTGGTTTTTGACGGGAAGGAAGGCGTGGAACCACAATCGGAAACTGTCTGGCGTCAAGCGGAAAAATATAGCGTGCCCAGAATGTGTTTCATCAACAAGATCGACAAAGAAGGTGCGGATTTTTATTATGCCCTCCGAACTATTTGGGATCGTCTGACTCCGAACGCTTTTGCTGCGCAAATTCCGATTGGCGAACGCGGTGATTTCGAAGGCGTAGTAGATCTTATGAAGATGAAAGCTTACACTTTTTCCGGTCCGATGGGTGAAGTGGTGGATGAAAAAGAAATTCCGGCCGAACTGCTGGATAAAGCTAAAGAATGGAGAGAAAAGATGGTGGAAAAAATTTCTGAAACGGACGAGGCTCTCACCGAAAAATATTTGAATGGAGAAGAAATTAGCGTTCCTGAGCTGAAAGCGGCCCTCCGTCGTGGTGTGATTGCTACAAAATTGGTGCCGGTCTTCACTGGCACCGCTCTTCGCAATAAGGGCGTGCAATTGGTGTTGGACGCTGTTGTGGACTATCTGCCTTCTCCGATCGACGTGCCCAATATCAAAGGCATGGACATCAAAGATCCGGAAAAAGTGGTAGAGGTGAAATTTGATGATGACGCGCCATTTGCCGCTTTGGCTTTCAAAGTGGCCACTGATCCATTCGTGGGACAAGTGACTTTCTTTCGCGTCTATTCCGGAAAACTTAAAGCCGGTTCATATATATTGAATTCTTCCAAAGGTGAGAAAGAACGCGTGAGTCGAATTTTGCAGATGCATTCCAATCACAGAGAAGAAATCGATGAAATCTACACCGGTGGCATCGGCGCACTTGTAGGCATGAAAGCCACTACGACCGGTGACACCTTGTGCGATATCGAACATCCGGTCCTTCTCGAATCGATTACTTTTCCGGAACCGGTCATTTCGATTGCGGTGGAGCCGAAAACCAAGGCTGACCAAGAAAAGATGGGGATGGCTCTTCGCAAATTGGCCGAAGAAGATCCAACTTTTAAAGTGCATAGCGATGAAGAAACCGGACAAACAATCATTTCCGGTATGGGTGAATTGCACCTCGACATCATTGTGGACCGGATGAAGCGAGAGTTTCATGTGGAAGCCAATGTGGGAGCGCCGCAAGTGGCCTATCGTGAAACCATCAAGGGAAGCGCGCAAGCTGAAGGAAAATATATCAAACAATCCGGTGGACGGGGACAATATGGTCATTGTTGGGTCAAAGTGGAGCCGCAAGAGGCTGGGGCTGGGTTTGAGTTTGTCAATGAAATTAAGGGAGGAGTCATTCCGCAAGAATATATCGTACCGATCGGGAAAGGGATCAAAGACGCCATGGATAATGGAGTGTTGGCCGGTTACCCGATGGTGGATATCAAAGCTACCGTCTATGACGGATCTTTCCATGAAGTGGATTCCAACGAAGCGGCTTTCCGTATCGCCGGTTCCATGGCTTTCAAAGAAGCCTGTCGACGTTCCACGCCGATCATTATGGAGCCGATCATGAAAGTGGTGGTCACCACCCCAGAGCAATTTATGGGAGACGTGGTGGGAGATTTGAATTCTAAACGTGGCCTCATCAAGGAAATGAACAGTCGTGGAGAAGGCAATACGGCTGTGAAAGAAATCGAATCTGAAGTGCCCTTGGCTGCGATGTTCGGTTATGCTACACAACTCCGTTCTATGACCCAGGGTCGCGCCAGTTATGCCATGGAATTTTCTCATTACAACGAAGTGCCTAAATCCGTGGCCGAAGCCATTATGAGTGGGGAGAAGAAATAAATTCTACTGTCATTCCTGCGTAGGCAGGAATGACAAATATATAAAAACAGCCTGGCAGAGATGTAGGGCTGTTTTTGTTTGAATTGGAAATAAAATTTTACAATCTAGCGCTTTCGTGAAACAATCTAAATATGGAAAAGAAATCAATTGTCGTAGTCTTAGGACTTATTGAAAATAAAAAAGGCGAGGTTCTGGTGTCACTTCGCAATGACCCAAGGTTTCCCGAAGCCCATCTTAAGTGGGATTTTGTCGGTGGAAAAAATGAGATGGGCGAGTCGCTGGAAGAGACACTTCGCCGCGAAACAAGAGAGGAATCGGGACTTGAGATAGAAATTAAAGAATTTTTGCCGAAAAGTATTTGTAAGAATTGGGAGCTGCCTGGATATTTTCAACATACTTTGATTTTTTGTTATACGTGTAAAGCCATATCAGGAGAGCTCAAAACCCAAGATCCAAAGATAAAAGAATTGCGCTGGATGAAAAAAGAAGATGTTTTGAAATTAGATCTATTGTTCAGTGCACGCGAGTATTTAGAGATGGATATTTAATCTTATGAGAAAATTGAAGAATCAACAATATGATGTCATCGTCATCGGCGGCGGGCCAGCTGGGATGATGGCGGCGGGGAGGGCCGCGGAATTGGGCGCGCGGGTGCTTTTGGTGGAAAAAAATGAAAGCTTGGGGAATAAACTTTTGATGACGGGCGGCGGGCGGTGCAATGTGACGCAGGCTGAGTTTGACGATAAAAAATTAGTGGCAGAAATTGGTAAGAAGGGAAAATTTCTTTTTTCCTCGCTTAGTCTGTTCGGGCCGCAAGAAATGATGGATTTTTTGGCCGAGCGAAAAGTGCCGACTAAGATTGAAAAGGGAGGAAAAGTTTTTCCAGTGTCAGATAAAGCCGCGGATGTTTTGCGGGCACTCAAAAATTATTTGCAAAAAAATGGAGTGGAAATTTTGTTCGGTGCGACAGTTTTAGGCTTTGAGTTTTCGGAGGACGGCAATCAAAAAAGAATCACAGGGGTACGTTTGAAAAATAAAATTATTCATGCCAAAAAGTTTATCCTGGCCAGCGGTGGAAAGTCTTATCCGGCGACCGGTGCGACGGGGGACGGATATTCATGGGCGCGCGATTGCGGACATAAAATTATCACGCCCATGCCGACGTTGGTGCCTCTAAAGATTCAGGAAAAATGGGTCAAAGAAGCGCAGGGCGTGAGTTTGGAAAATGTTAAGATTAGTTTAGTGCGCGGTAAATTACCCGTAGAGACGAGGCACTGCCTCGTCTCTACAATGGGCGATGCGATCTTCACCCATTTCGGTCTCAGTGGTCCGGCGGTTTTGAACCTCAGTCGGAAGATAACGGAATTTACACCGGAAAACATGCCACTTTCCATCTCTATAGATTTAAAACCGGAAATAGATAGAAAGGCACTGGATATATTTTTGCAAAAAGATTTCATAAAATTTGCCAATAAAGATATCCTTAATTACTTGCCTGAACTATGTCCGCCCAAGCTGGCGAAAATTATCTTGCGCCTGGCGGATATTTTGCCAGCGAAAAAAATCAATATCGTTACTAAGCTTGAGCGGGCGTGCATTGTAAGTTTGCTCAAAGATCTGCGCCTGACGGTCATCGGCCACACCGGCTTTGAGCAAGCAATGATGACGCGCGGCGGAGTGGACCTGAAAGAAGTCGAGCCGAAAACGCTGCGTTCTAAAATTGTGCCCAACCTGTATCTAGTTGGCGAAGTCTTGGATCTCGACGGCCCAACTGGCGGCTACAATTTGCAGATAGCCTGGAGCACGGGACATGCAGCCGGGACAGCTTGCGGAAAAATAAAAGAGTGATAGAATAACATTGTAATAAAATAAAACTTAGCGCAATGAAACAAAAACAAAAAGCAGTATCGGCTATTCCATTTGAAAGGATAATGGGGAAAATATATTATATTCGTAGCAAAAAGGTGATGTTTGATCGTGATTTAGCGGAGCTTTATGGCGTGGAAACCAAAGCGCTCAATAGAGCTGTTAAAAGGAATATATCACGTTTTCCTGAAGACTTCATGTTTCAATTGGATAAAAAAGAAACAGAATTTCTAAGGTACCAATTTGGTACCTTAGAAATGGGGAAATATTCTAAATATAGGACTTATGTTTTTACAGAGCAAGGCGTGATGATGTTATCGGCAGTATTAAAGAGTGAGATTGCCATTGGAGTGAGTATTCAAATCGTTCGGGTTTTCATAAAATTGCGCGAAGTACTCTCTAGCCATAAGGATTTACAAGCTAAGATCGAGTTGATGGAAAAGAAATATGACAACAAGTTCAAGATAGTTTTTGACGCGATAAAGTCTATTATAGAAACAAAAGAGAAAGACATCAAGCCGCAGTCGCCGATAGGTTTCAAAGGATGAAAGAAGTATTTTTTACGCAATGCTATTTTGTGAAAACTCCAAAATTTGATATACTAAAAACAGTCAATATGTCATTCCTGCGCAGGCTCGCCTCGCTGGAGCTATGGCGAAGCGGGCAGGAATCTAGTGTAGAAACTTATTACTTAGCGACTGGATACCCGCATACGCGAGTATGACAAATACACATAAAACTTTTTATAATAAAAACAAAAATGCATGAAAAATTTACTCTCTCTCTCTCTCTCGAAATAGGACGCTAAAAACTTTTGTTAATTTTGTTTTTCTCTTCGCAATTTTATTGGGAAGTTTTTTTGTCTTTAATTATCCGAAAACCGCTCATGCTAGCGGCCAGATGCAAATGGCTGTCGGAACTTATACCGGAGATGGTAATGATAATCGACCAATAATCGGGATTGGTTTCCAGCCCAGTGCGGTTTTGATTGTTTGTACCTCAGAAGGGCAGATGCCGGAATTTCGGTCTTCAGCGATGGTGGGCGATTACTCTATTCCAATTGCTGTAGGCCAACCTTCTGCGTCAAATATTATTCAGACACTTGACTCGGATGGTTTCACCTTGGGTACAAATGCTTCAGTCAACAAAAGCACAGCCACTTATCAATGGACCGCCTGGAAAGATAATAGCGGCGGAGATTTTCACATTGGCACGTATACTGGAGATGGCTCTGATAATCGTCAGATTACCAGCGTTGGTTTTCAACCGGATTTTGTATTAACGAAGGCAGGCGGGAATACTTGGACAAGTGGTGTGGCGAGGTGGTCAACGGAAGTTGGGGATGCTTCCGTAAATCTCGCTTACGGCTCTTCTGAAGCCGCCGATCAAATTCAGTCGTTTGATACTGACGGTTTTACGGTAGGTACTGCTGCTGGAGTAAATCAAAGCACTACTGTTTACTATTATCTAGCTTTTAAAAACCACGCTGGTTACATTAAAGTGGGAACGTATACGGGTAACGGCGCCGATAATCGATCAATCATCGGTGTAGGTTTTCAACCCAATGCTGCATTGGTTCGAGCGTCGAGCGCGGGTGGGTATACTAATTGGCGTACGAGCAGTTGGGTGGATGATCTGACGCCTGAGCTAGATCAATTAGGTGGTCCTCCTGCTGCTGATTTAGTCCAAGCATTAGAAGCAGATGGATTTCAAATCGGAGCCAGCTCTAATGTGAACTGGAACACTAAGGTCTATCAGTACATTGTTTTTAAGACATTTGCCGGGCAGGCGTCAGCGCCGACCGTTACCGTTTCGGCAGCTAATCCGATTATTACAACAACTGCCACGCTCCACGGGGATATCAGCGATACCGGCGGCCAAAACGCTACTGAACGGGGATTCAATCTATATAGTGGGGGAACTTGTTCGGGTGGTTCCATCCAAAATCCCAAAGATACTGGGGGCTCATATAATACCGGTGTATTTAGTAAGGATATTACTAGTTTAACCGCTCAAACCCAATATTCATATACTTCTTACGCCATAAACAGTGGAGGTTCTGGTTCTAGCTCCTGCCAAAGCTTCACTACTTTGTCAGCTGTGCCAATTTTGACGGGCTCAGATTCTACCGATGTGACAGCTAGCTCGGCCACTTTTAACGGCAACATCACCGATGTTCAGGGCCAAGAGGCTACCGAACGGGGATTCAATATTTATACTTCCAGCGATTGCAGTGGATCTCCAATCCAGAGTCCCCACGAAAATGGAAATTATGGGGCGGGTGTCTATTCCCTTTCTAACAGTAGTGCCATGTCTGTGAATACTGTCTACCATTACACTGCCTACGCCACCAATCCTGAGGGTACTGGAACCAGTTCCTGTCAGGCTTTTACCACGTTGGCGAACGCTCCAAGCACCCCGACGCTTTCTGCCGGCACGAATTCCTGGTCATCAATCGGAGTCGTCATTAGTGCTAATAATAATCCTGCCAATACGACTTATGCGATTTACGATGCAACTGACTCTAAATATACGCAGGCTGATGGTTCTTTGGGAACCAGTCCGGTCTGGCAAACTGCGGCAACCTGGAATCCGAGCGGAATTGCAATTAATGTGACGGGACTTAGCGCCAGTACTTCCTATACTTTCAGCACGCAAGCTAAGAACGGGGATGGTGTCTTAGCTCCCACCGATATTGCCAGCGCTTTATCTTCATCACTATCTACTACAGCGATCATTACGCATATCAGCGCTTGCGGGACATTGAGTTCGGCCAATACAACCTACATTTTAGACAATGATGTTTCTTCAGCCGGAACCTGTTTCACTACGTCCGCCAACGGCACAATACTCGACCTGAACGGGCACACTGTTACATATAACACCGCCGCAGGTGATAGCGTCTATGGCTATTTGTCAGCCTGGAATCCGAACGGAGCCAGAGTAACCAATGGCAGTTTTGTCCAGGGAGCAGGAAATGGTTATCAAAGCATCGCGATTTATTTTAGGCAAGGGGTGAATATTGAAGCTGATCATCTGTCTATTAGCTATACGGGTGATAATAACGAGGCGATTATTGATACCAACGGCGCGGGAGGCCAAAGCGTCCAAATTCATGACAATGTTATTCATCCGAATGGAACCAAAAGAGCCACAGGAGCAGTTTATGCGACTATTGCAAACGGAGGAAGTGTCTATAGCGTAGGACAGCACGTTACTTTGGTTGGAGGCACGGGAACATCGGCTGGTGTCTTTACTGTTAGTGGGGTTAGTTCCGGCGGAGTAGTGACTAGTGTAAGCCCATATGATAATGGTGGTTATACTGTCCTTCCGCCAACTAGTAACTGTAGTGTGGCCGAAGCAGGAGGACTACTGCTTAACGTAACTTATGGCGCAACTCATTATGGTGGTTTTAATACAATCACAGTTAGTTCAACTGGAAATGTTGATATTTACAATAACGATATTGATGGAACAGGATGTTCAGGCATAGGTTTTGGTTACGTGGGAGCTCTCACCGACACTTTGCATATTAACAATAACACCATAAAAATGGCGGCTACGGTAAGAGATGGCTATGCCATTTCAATAGGAAGTGGAAGTAACGACAATATAGATTTTGAGATTGCCAATAATACTATAGTCCAAAGTTCCGGCCGCGGGATACTTGTTGCAGGCAATTATAATGCAGATAGTCCTGGGCCTGGATTGGGGACAGTCCATGACAATAATATAGATGTGCGAGAAGCAGAAGACTCAGGAGAATATTTGAGAACGCCGGGAACAGACGTTGGCATTCAATTAAGGTTTGGCGCTCATGACGTGCAGATTTATAGCAATACGATTACTGCCCATGCTGGATTAAATGCCTGTCCGTCGCAATTTCCGACTCAAACAGGTAATGATTGTATTGCTGAGGGCATTAAAGTTGTCGGCGGACAATATGCTGTTAATAATCAGATCTATAACAATACAGTGACAGTAGAAACAACCGATGCTACACTCACGGCAGCTGGTTTATACCTTGATGGTACCGCTGACAGCAGTTCAACTTTTCACAATAACACGGTCACAAGCAATTCTCTAATTGTAGACGCTAACGGTCCTGACGGAGCCGGAAGCAATTTCAACGTAGTTTCCAATACATTCATTAAAGGCACAAATCCCCATGGATTTAATTCAATTCGTGCTGGATATTGGACGAATAGTGCAACCGAAAACAACTTCATTGATAACAATTGGCAAAATGGTGCCAGCGGGGACGATCTAGCGCTGGCTGGTTCTGGCGGGGGAAATTACAGTCTGTACACCAAATGGTATTTGAACGTTAATGTCCAAAATTCATCGACTAGCTTACCAATTTCTGGCGCAACTGTTACGGTCAACGCGACTGGCGGAGCGGCCGAAACTGTTTCCGGAACGACCGACGGTTCAGGGAACGCGCGTTTAACACTTACTCAATTCAAGCGATATGGAGTCACATATCCGGCGACTTCTAATTATAATCAATATACACCCCACACTATTACTGTTTCGAAAACGGGTTTTAATGACGCATCAACCCAAGCAACTATGGACAGCACAAAAAGTATAAATTTATCAATGACATCTCTAGACTCATCTGCCCCGACTGTCACTGCTTTCAGTATTCCTGCCATTTCCAATTCACCCACAGTTCCAATAACCACCTTTACCGCTACTGATGATATTGCGGTGGCTGGCTGTATGGTTACCGAGTCATCTTCTGCCCCTGCTTCTGGGGACGCTGGATGGACGGGAAGCGCGCCTTCTTCTTATAACTTCTCCTCTGCCGGTTCCAAAACCCTCCACGCTTGGGCCAAAGATGCGGCGGGCAATGTTTCAAGCAGCCTTAGTGCGAGTGTCATCATCGACATCATTCCGCCAGTTGTAATGAGGGTGATTGACGGCCAAACCTACACCACTCCCCAAGCCCCCACCTTCACCGAAGGCACCGCTACCCTGAATGGCGACCCCTACACTTCCGGCACAGCCATCTCAGCTATTGGCATCTACACTCTTATTGTGACTGACGCCGCCAATAATGCTACGACCGTCAGTTTCACTATTACTCAAGCGGCCATTGTTACCACGTCTTCCAGTAGTAGCCATCACCACCAGACCCACCATAAGAAACCTAAGCCCAAAACTTTCCAACAGAAATTCACCCAAAAGATCACGGCTACTAAAAAATGGTTCCACAAACAAAGTGTCACTATTAACCGTAATCTCAGTCTTGGCTCGCAAGGTCAAGACGTAGGTGCTTTGCAAACAGCCCTCCAAAAACTGGGCCTCTTAAAAATCAAAGACACCACCTATGGAGTTTACAAAAGTCTCACCCAACAAGCGGTCACTAAACTGCAACAACTGAGAAATATCTTACCGACCGGGAATTTCGGGACGTTGACTAGAAATTTATTTGGGTGGTAGATTCGCGCAGCGTAGAGACGCAGCAGTGCTGCGTCTCTACGTCTGCGGGGAAGGAATAACCAAAAATATTTGACATAACTTTCTCAATCAGTTAATATCTATTTACGGATTATAAAAGTAAACTTCTTTTTTATCCTGCACAAAATTCCAATAATGATTTCATAATGTATTTGGTTTTTCGTGCGTGGTCGCCTGCGGCTTAGTTTGAAAATAAGATAACGTTTTGAGAGCGAATACGCGCGGGATGCTCAATTTTGTAGCTACTCGCTTCGCTCGCAGACAAAATTGGCATGCTAGACGAAAAACTCAAAGAAGCGCTGGAACTCCTCGGAGGAAAAGCCGTGTTGAAAGACGGAAATCAATATTTTGTCTTGCTCAGTTTGAAGGAATTTAGGAAAATCAAAAAAGAAGGGGTGGAGGGCTTGACAAAGCAGGAGTTGATTGATAAGATTAACAATGATATTGCCAGTTGGAAAGTGCTCCAGGAAGAGGAAAAAGTGGCCGACATGGATTTGACCGAGTTGGGTCAAGAAAAGACCGAAGAAATCAGATACGAAAAGACTGCTTGAGATATCCACAGGGGATAATCTTGCTAAATATCAAAAAGTAGAGTAGACTGAATTTTGTAATAATTGTGATAATTTAATAACAATAAAAATTCGCCAAGTTTCGCGAATCCGGTGTTTTATTCCGGAATTTCCTGCCTCATCGGCAGGTCGCGCGAAGGAAGCGAAAAAAAAGACAAACCTATGGCAACAGCAAAATTTGAAAGAACTAAACCTCATGTTAACGTCGGTACCATCGGACACGTTGATCATGGCAAAACCACTCTGACAGCGGCTATTTTGCACGTCTTGGCTTTTAAAGGACAGGCTGTAGAAAAGGGCATTGACGAAATTGACAAGGCCCCGGAAGAAAAGGAACGTGGCATCACCATTGCGACTGCTCACTGTGAATATGAAACTGATAAGAGACATTATGCTCATGTGGACTGCCCAGGACATGCTGACTATATCAAGAATATGATTACTGGTGCAGCTCAGATGGATGGTGCCATCATTGTGGTGGCCGCGACTGATGGCCCAATGCCTCAGACGCGTGAACACATTTTGCTCGCTCATCAAGTGGGTGTGCCGGAAATCGTAGTTTTCCTCAATAAGGTGGATATGGTGGATGATCCTGAGCTCGTAGAATTGGTGGAAGCGGAAGTGCGGGAACTTTTGACCAAATATGAATTTGATGGAGAAAACGCTAAGGTGATTCGAGGTTCCGCTCTTAAGGCGCTGGAATCTGCCTCAGCTGAGGATGAAGCAGCTAAACCGATTCTTGAATTGATGGCGGCTTTGGACGAAAAAATTCCTGACCCGGTGCGAGAAACTGAGAAACCTTTCCTTATGCCGATTGAAGATATCTTCTCCATTGAAGGTCGTGGCACTGTGGTCACTGGCCGAATTGAAAGAGGGGAAATCAATGTTAATGGTGAAGTGGAAATTGTGGGACTGCGCCCAACGGCTAAGACTACTGTGACTGGTATTGAAATGTTCAACAAGACTTTGGACAAAGGTACAGCTGGAGACAATGCAGGCATCCTGCTCCGCGGCACTAAGAAAGAAGACGTGGAAAGAGGTCAGGTGTTGGCCAAAATCGGTTCCATCACTCCTCACACTGAATTTGAATGTGAAGTCTATATCTTGAACAAAGAAGAAGGCGGACGACATACTCCATTTTTCAAAGGTTACAAACCGCAATTCTATATCCGTACTACTGATGTGACTGGTGAAGTGATACTACCGGAAGGAACTGAAATGGTGATGCCGGGAGACACAATCAGCTTTAAAGTTGTTTTGGGAGCTCCGGTCGCTTTGGAAGAAGGTATGCGCTTTGCCATTCGAGAAGGTGGACGCACCGTGGGTGCTGGCGTAGCGACAAAAATATTGAAATAAGGTTATTCTTTGACCAGTCCCGCTAGGGCGGGACTGGTTTATAGAGTGAAGTTATTTTTACTCAGTAAATAGTTGTTTGTTCAATAAATACAAAGTAATGTCGAACCAGGTGGAAGAAGTAAAACCAAGAATCAGGATTAAGATTAAGGCTTATGATCATAAAATTATTGATCAGTCAGCTAAGCTTATTGTTGATACCGCGGAGAGATCCGGTGCCGGGGTTTCCGGTCCGATTCCTTTGCCGACTGAAATAAGGAAGTACACAGTCAACCGGTCAACTTTCAAACATAAGGATGCACGTGATCAATATGAAATGAGAACGCATAAGCGGCTCATAGACATCACTAACCCAACTCCAAAAACCATCGATAGTTTGATTAATCTGGATTTGCCGGCTGGAGTGGATATTGAAATAAAAATGTAAGAAAATATAATCTAGTTAAAGTCCTGGCTGCCACGCGCGGGGATACTAAACTAGCCTCAAAGACCCTGCAGAAGGGCATTGGCTGGTCAAAGCCATTTTTTATTTATCAGAAAAAATTGTTTAATTTAATCAAATGAAATTCATACTCGGTAAAAAATTAGGAATGACGACTATATATAGCGAAAATGGGGCCGAGAATGTCACTTTGGTTGAGTGTGCTTCGCGCGTCAGCTTGATTCGTAGCGTTGAAAAGGATAAATATAGCGCTGTGCAGATTGAAATTCAAAAAACTGCTAAAAGAATTTTCAAAAAAGAATTTAGAGTGGAGAAAACCGATTTGAAAGAAGGTGACATCATCGATGTTTCAATTTTCCAAGCCGGAGATATTGTGGATGTTAGCGGCATCACCAAAGCGAAAGGCTTCCAAGGAGTGGTGAAGAGACATGGCTTTGCCGGTTCTCCTAAAACACATGGGCACAAGCATGACTTGCGCGCACCAGGCGCCATTGGTTCAGGTTTTCCGGAGCATGTGGTGAAAGGCAAGCGCATGGCTGGTCGCATGGGCGGAGTGCAAGCTACCGGCAAGAATATTAAGGTTGTCTTGGTGGATCCAGTGAAAAAAATTATCGGAGTGAAAGGGGCGGTGCCGGGAATCTTAGGCAATATTATTGAAATTAAAAGCACGTAGTTTCTACGAATAAAAAAATGGCAAAACTTAAAGTTTACAATATAGCTGGCAAAGAAGTGGAAGAGATCGAAGTTTCCGATGCTGTTTTTGGTGCTAAACCGAATGACGAGTTGGTGCAACAGGTTTTTGTTTCCATTCAGTCCAACCAAAGACAAGTTCTGGCTCACACCAAAAATCGTGGAGAGCGAGCCGGTTCCGGCATCAAGCCCTGGAAACAAAAGGGCACGGGGCGCGCGCGCGTCGGTTCGGTACGAACTCCGACCTGGAGGAAGGGTGGCGTGGCTTTCGGGCCGAGAAATGACCGCAATTTCAAAAAGAAGATCAACAAAAAGATGAATACACAAGCAATTAAGCTGGTCTTGAGCGGAAAATTCAAGGATAATGAACTCCGAATTATTGATAAGATAGATTTTAAGGATGGCAAGACGAAAGAAGTGGCTGCAGTTTTGAAAAATTTAGGGATTACTTCCAGAATTTTGATGGCTTTCGCCGCCGCTGAAAAAGATGCCAGAATAGCCAGCCGCAACATTGCCAAAGCGGAAAATATCATGACAGCTCAGTTGAATATTGTGGATATGTTGAATAATAAATATTTGCTCATGTCAAAAGATTCGCTGAAATATTTAGAAGAAAAATACACCGAAGATAAAAAATAATAACCAACGCAATGACTGCAGATAAAAAAACTACCAATTTGAATATCGCCGCTAAAGTACTAGTTGCCCCGTGGATAACGGAAGCTTCGACCGCGGCCGCCGAACTGAATAAGTATATTTTTCGAGTGACTCGTGACGCGACCAAAAAACAAGTGGAAAAAGCTATTGAAGCGTTGTATCAAGTGAAGGTTATCTCAGTCCGCACCATCAATGTCGGTGGCAAAAAAAGGATGCGCGGCCGGATTGAAGGCAAAACCGCTAGTTACAAAAAAGCGATTGTGACTGTGAAGGCAGGCGAGAGCATTGATCTGTTCGGCAATAAATAAGAAAAGTTGTTAAGTCTGAATATATGGCTATTAAAGTTTACAAAAGAAATCATGCAGGGAGAAGAAACATGTCTATCGTGAAATCTTCTCTTTTGACGAAGAAAAAACCGGAGAAGTCCCTTTTGGCGAAGAAAAAAAGTTTGGCCGGACGATCAAATGGAAAAATATCCGTGCGTCATCAAGGCGGTGGACATAAACAACGCTATCGTATGGTGGATTTCAAGCAAGATAAGAAAAACATTCCAGGCGTGGTGGCTTCGATCGAAAGAGATCCTTGTCGCAGCGGCTTCATCGCGCTTATCAATTATGCTGATGGAGAAAAGCGCTATGTTTTGGCTACGGATGGCCTCCAAGAAGGCAGTAAGGTGCTGACCGCTGACAATGCGCCGATAGAATTGGGCAATCGCACCATGATCAAAAATATTCCCGCCGGCACAATCATTTCCAATGTAGAATTTTTCCCCGGCAAGGGAGCGCAAATTGCCAGAACCGCCGGAGCGAAAGTGATTTTAACTGCAGTAGATGAAAAAAATGCTCAGATAAAAATGTCTTCGGGAGAAATTCGCGCCGTGAAAAGTGATTGTTTCGCGACAATTGGACAAGTGAGCAATTTTGAACATAATTCCATTAATGTCGGGAAAGCTGGAAGGAAGAGACATATGGGAGTCAGACCAGGCGTGCGTGGTTCAGCCATGAATCCGGTAGATCATCCACATGGTGGAGGAGAAGGTCGCCAAGGTATTGGACTCAAACATCCGAAAACTCCTTGGGGCAAGCCGGCTCTCGGCAAGAAAACTCGCAAGAAGAATAAGGAGACCAATAAATATATAATTAAGCGCAGAGCTAAGAGAAAGTAAAACACCAATCATTATGACACGAAGTTTAAAGAAAGGTCTCTATGTTGATGAGAGACTGATCAAAAAAATTCAAAACAAGGCGCCGGGTGACAGAACACCGATCAAAACATGGTCGCGGGCTTCTGTTATCTCTCCTGAAATGGTCGGGTTTACCTTCGGTGTGCATAATGGCAAGGATTTTATCTCAGTGATGGTGGCGGAAGAAATGGTGGGACACAAGTTGGGCGAATTTTCTCCAACCAGAAAATTCACCAAACATGGTGGTAAGATGCAGAAGGAAATGGAAACGGCGGCTAAGCAACGGGAATTGGATGCGGCTAAAGCGGCCAAAACTTCCGAGCCGGCTAAGAAAAAATAAATTAATCGAATATCGATATGAAGGTAACGGCACAACTGAACAATATAAGAATCGCTCCGCGAAAATCCAGACTGGTCGCCAGATTGGTGAAGGGGATGAATGTTTCCGAAGCTTTGGGGCAACTGGATGTGAATGTGAAAAAAACCAGTTCTTTCATGGCGAAGCTTCTAAACAGCGCGGTGGCCAATGGCGAGAACAATTTTGGATTGGACAAGAACAATCTTTATGTATATGATGTCTTGGTCGGCGAAGGACCGGTGTTGAAACGCTGGATGCCGAAAGCTTTCGGCCGCGCCGGTCGCATTCTGAAAAGAACTTCTAAAATAAAATTGACCTTGGAGGAAAGAATAGAAGGCAAGGGACGCAAAACCAAAGAAGAAATGGACAAAGAAAAAAAGAAGCGCTTAGAAGATAAGAAAAAAGAATTAAAGGAAATGGCTAAGGAGAAGGAAGCTACGACTGACAACAAACCAGGCAAAACAGAAAAAATTGAAGGCAAGAAAGATGTGGAAAAAAGCCAGAAAGAAACTAAGAATAAGTGGGGAGAGAAAATATTCAGAAGAAAATCGATGTAGTTTTTAGGCAAAAGGTTAAATAAAGAATAACAAGATTAAGTTTTATGGGAAATAAGATTAACCCAATTGGATTCAGACTCGGTATCACGCAAGACTGGAAATCCAAATGGTTTAGCAAAAAAAAGGAATACAGGGTCAATCTCAGACAGGATATTGAAATCCGTCAAGAAGTTTCCAAGAAATGGAAGGCGGCTTTGATTTCTGAAGTTGAAATTGTCCGTTCGGCTAAGATGATCAAGGTTATTATCAAGACTGCTCGTCCGGGCGTGCTCATCGGTCGCGGCGGGAGCGGAATCGAAGAAGTGAAAAGCTACATCCACACGAAATTTTTCAATAAAAGCCGCACTACCAATTTAAAAGTAGAAGTGCAAGAGGTAAAACGTTTTGAAGAAAGTGCTTCAATCATCGCGCAAAACATCGTAGAACAGTTGGAAAAAAGAATGCCCTTCAGGAGAGCGATGAAAACGGCGTTGGAACAAGTCATGAAGAATAAAGGCATGCGGGGGATGAAGATTGAAATGTCCGGCCGATTAGGAGGCGCAGAAATGTCCCGTACGGAAAAAGCGTCTAAAGGTAGTGTCCCGCTGCACACGATGAGAGCGGATATTGATTTTTCCCGAGCCACTGCGTTCACTACTTATGGAACGCTCGGCGTCAAGGTTTGGTTGTATAAAGGTGAAGTGTTTAAGAACGATACTAATTAAGAATGATTTTTAAGCTGCAATTGTTATGTTAATGCCACGCAAAGTAAAACACAGGAAGATCCAACGAGGTGGACCGCTTCGAGGAATCGCTCAAAGGAACAATGAAATAAGTTTCGGCAGTTTCGGATTAAAGTCATTGAGCAACAATTTGGTATCAGCCAGACAGATCGAATCAGCCCGGCGCGCGATGACCAGATATATCCAACGCGGCGGAAAAATTTGGATCAGAATTTTCCCGGATAAGCCGATGACCAAAAAGGGAGATGAGACTCCAATGGGAAAGGGAAAGGGCGCCGTGGATCATTTTGTGGCTGTAGTCAAACCCGGAACGATGCTATTTGAAATGGACGGAGTGAAGGTGGAAGTGGCGAAAGAAGCGATGCGACTGGCGGCTTATAAATTAAATGTAAAGACTAAGTTTATCGTTAAGGAGTAATCCAAATTTTTGGAAAAATATTATGAAGGTCAAAGAAATACGTCAAAAAATTCGAGAAATCAGTTTGGAAGAGGCTAAGAATCTTCTGGCTGAAAAAATGGAAAAAATCCGGAAGCTTAGATTTGATATTGTCTCAAAGCAAGTTAAGAATATTCGAGAAATCAGAAGAGAGAAGAAAGATGTGGCCAGGCTCCTCACTCTAATTAAAGAAAAATAATCGACTCCCATATGGAAAATAACGCAGAAAAAAATAAAATAATATCCAAGAAAAAGGGAGTGGTGGTGAGTGATAAGGGCGACAAAACCGTAGTAGTGGCTGTCGGTTCCTATAAAACGCATGCCAAATATAAGAAGAAATACCGTGTGACCAAGAAATATAAAGCGCATGACGAGGAAAATAAATATAAGACTGGCGACACTGTGGAAATCGTGCCTTGTCGACCACGTAGCTTAGGCAAAAGATATATCGTAAAATAGACCAAATATATGATTCAAGATAGAACAAGATTAAAAGTAGCGGATAACAGCGGCGCCAAAGTGGTGGAGTGCTTTAAGGTCCTTGGTGGGACCAGAAGACGCTTCGCTCAACTCGGCGATATTGTGGTGGCAGCGGTAAAAGTGGCTGAACCGCGCGGACTGGTGAAAAAGGGCGATAAGGTCAGAGCGGTGATTGTCAGACAGCGGAAAGAATTCCGCCGCAAGGATGGATCCTATATCCGTTTTGATGAAAATGCGGCCGTGATTGTGGATGGCAAAGAACCGAAAGGCACGAGAATTTTTGGGCCGATCGCACGCGAGATCCGGGATAAGGGATTTGCCAAGATAGTTTCCTTGGCCCCGGAAGTTTTATAAGTACGAGGTCGCAAGACCATTTTGCAAAAAATTATGAAAATCAAGAAAAACGATATAGTCAAAATGTTAGCTGGCAAAGACCACGGCAAAACCGGGAAGGTTGTTAAGGTGCATCCTAGCGAGGAGAAAGTGGTTGTGGAAGGCCTCAATCTGATGAAAAAGCATATGCGAGCGCGTCGCGAAGGCGAACAGGGACAGCGAGTAGAATTGCCGAGAAAAGTCACTGTTTCAGATGTGATGTTGGTCTGTCCGAAATGTTCCAAGGCGACCCGGGTGGGCTATAAGGTTTCTAAGGATAAGGACGTTAAGAAAGCCAGAATTTGTAAAAAGTGTAAAAGCGAAATATAAACCACGCAATATCTGCCAAAAAATTTATGCAAAGCATTCATGAAAAGTACAATAAAATAGCGGTGGCCGAAATGAAAAAGCAGTTCAATCTGAAGAATGTGTTTGAAGTGCCTAGAATCAAAAAGGTGGTAGTGAACATCGGAATTGGAAAATTTTTGAATGACTCTGCTAAGGTGGCTGATATTTTCAAATCATTGGAAGTGATTACGGCGCAAAAACCGATTAAGACCAAGGCCCGCAAATCCATTGCCGGGTTCAAGACGAGAGAAGGTTTGGAAATCGGGATGAAAGTGACGCTGCGTGGCAGACGAATGTGGGATTTTCTCGAGCGGACAGTGGGAGCGGCGTTGCCGCGGGTAAAAGATTTCCACGGCCTGAAATTATCCTCAGTGGATGCGGATGGGAATTTGAACATCGGCATCAAGGAGCATCTGATTTTCCCAGAGATTTTGCCGGAACAAGTCAAACACATTTTCCCTTTTCAGATTACGATTGCGACGACGGCTAAGAGTCAGGCTGAAGGTTTGGCACTGTTTCGCGCATTGGGATTCCCATTGGAAATGAGTCAATAGTTAAATATAAATTAAGCAACCGATAAATATATATGGCAAAGAAATCAGTAGAAGCAAGAGCTCGAAAAACACCAAAATTTTCTACGCGCAGCGTCCGTCGTTGTTGGAAGTGCGGTCGAAAACATGGCTATATGCGGCAGTTTGACATTTGCCGAATATGTTTTAGGGAATTGGCTTCGACGGGACAAATCCCGGGAGTGAAGAGATCCAGCTGGTAGACTTGAAAGAATCTAAATTAAATTCACAAATTATGGATAAGATAGCTGAAATGTTAACTAAAATAAGAAATGCCCAAATGGCCGGGCATAAGGAAGTGGAAATAAAATTTTCCAAGTTTAAATTTGCCTTGGCTGAAATTTTGAAAAAAGAAGGTTTCATCGAAGCGGTTTCTCGCAATACAGATGAAGCTGGTGCGATAAAAATCGTGCTAAAATATTTTCAAGTTTCCAAAACCCAAAAAACCCCAGCTATCCGCGGACTGAAAAAAGTGAGCAAGTGCGGCCAACGGATCTATATTAAAAGCAAAGAGATAAAAACAGTCAAAAATGATTTTGGAATTTCTATTGTCTCCACTTCTAAGGGAGTGATGACCGGGGCGGAATCCAGAAAATTGGGATTGGGCGGAGAATGCATTTGTGAAATCTGGTAGCCTTAAAGCTTAATTTAAAGAAATTATATGAGTAAGATCGGGAAAAAACTAATAGTGATTCCAGCTGGAGTAGAAGTCAAAAAAACTGACAGTCTTTTAGAAGTCAAAGGTCCCAAGGGCACACTGACGCTGGAAATTAATACTAAGGCGAATGTCATCATTTCAGAGAAGGAAATTGTGGTGGAAAAAGGAGGCAGCTCGAAAGAAGCCAATGCTGTTTGGGGCCTAGTGCGGTCACTCATCAATAATATGGTGATTGGCGTAACTGAGGGATTTGAAAAGAAATTGGAACTGCAAGGCGTGGGTTATCGGATGTCGATGCAAGGCAAGAAGCTGGTGATGGCCTTGGGATTTTCTCATCCAGTCGAAGTGGATACTCCGGAAGACTTGACCGTCAAAGTGGAAGACAATAATGTCCTGTCTGTCGCCGGCATCAGCAAACAAAGAGTCGGACAACTGGCTGCCGTTATCCGCGGTCTCAAAAAAGTGGAACCATATAAGGGTAAGGGCTTTAGATATCAAGGTGAAATCGTAAGAAGAAAGGTCGGGAAAAAGGCCGGAACAGCTAAATAAGAAATCTTAGAAAAATTATGACAATCAGCAGAAACAAATTAAGACTCCATCGAAAAAAACGTATCCGCGCGAAGATTACTGCCGGAGCGGAAAAAATCAGACTGACAGTTTTTAGAAGTCTGACGGGTTTTTATGCGCAAGCCATTGATGATGCTACCGGAAAAACTCTAGCCGCTTCCAATAGTAAGGCAGCTAAAGCCAGAAATGACATCGAAGGGGCGGGGAAAGTCGGGAAAGATATCGCGGAGAAATGTCTGGCGAAAAAAATAACCGCAGTGGCATTTGACAGATCGGGCTATAAATATCATGGAAAAGTGAAGGCCTTTGCCGAAGGGGCGCGAGAAGGTGGACTTAAATTTTAATTTAAATAAAAGCGAATATGTCTAGAGATAACCGACCAAGAACTAAGAAGGAAAAACCTGAATATGATCAGAAGCTTTTGGATTTGGCGAGAGTGACCCGCGTGGTCAAAGGTGGACGCAGATTCCGCTTCCGGGCTTCTTTGGTGATCGGAAATCGCAAAGGCAAAGTGGGCGTGGGCGTGGGCAAAGGTGCGGATGTTTCCGATTCTATCAAAAAGGCTTTTGATGATGCTAAGAAGAATTTGATTGATGTGCCGATGCAAAAAAATACCATCGCGCATGAGGTTTTCATCAAGATGGGCAGTGCGAAAGTGATGTTGAAACCGGCGGCTAAGGGACGTGGAATCGTAGCGGGCGGCGCTGTGCGAGCGGTGGTCGACTATGCCGGCATTAAGGATATTGTTTCTAAATCTCTAGGCACCGCCAATAAGCTTAATGTGGCGCGCGCGACAGTCAAGGCTTTAGAAAGCCTGAAAGCGGCCAGAAATCGCGAAGATAGAACAGGTGAAAAAGCCAAACGCGAAAGGATGGATAGTGCCGTAGTCGAATAGTGTAAGGAATTTAATATAAATTAGCTATGCAGATCAACGATTTAAAAATTACCACGCCGCGGAAAATTAGAAAGACTGTTGGCCGTGGGGGAAAGAAAGGAACTTATTGCGGTAAAGGTTGCAAGGGGCAAAAGGCCAGGAGTGGCGCGCATGTGGACCCTTTGTTTGAAGGTGGCCGTTCAACTTTGATCGATCACATGAAAAAGAAAAAAGGTTTCATAGTTCACCGCATCAAGCCCTTGGTGATTCAATTTAGCGCTTTGGCCAAAAAATTCGAGAGTGGGGCGGAAATCACGATGGAAGCGCTAGTTAAAAAGAACTTCTTGAAAGGCTCAGACACTTGTCACGGCGTGAAAGTGCTCGGTCCGAAAACTCCTAAGTTTGAATTTACTTTCGGAGAGCGTATCTTAGCTTCCAAATCTATTACTGGTGAAGTAGAAACAGCCGACAAAAAATAGACGGTCCATTGATTAATGTTTTAATGATCAATGCTAGATAAAATTATCAAAATCTTTAAGGTCAAGGAAATTCGAAATAAGATACTTTTTATTTTGTTGCTTTTGGTCATCTTCCGCTTAGCGGCTAACATTCCGATTCCGGGCGTGGATCAGGAAAGGCTGAAGCTTTTTTTCGAAGGTAATCAATTTTTCGGTCTTTTGAATCTTTTTTCCGGCCGCGGACTTTCCAGTATTTCAATCGTGATGTTGGGCGTCGGTCCATACATCACTTCTTCGATCATCATGCAGCTGATGACCATGATCAGCCCGCGATTGAATCAAGTTTACAAAGAAGAGGGAGAGGCCGGACGAGAGAAATTCAATCAATGGACCAGGTGGCTGACTGTCCCTCTGGCCGCGTTGCAGACCATCGGAATGGTGGCGCTGTTCCGTTCCCAGCAAATTATGACTGCGACCGGTGCTTTCCAGATGGCGACGGTCATTGTTATCGCGACCGCTGGCACCATTTTTCTCACTTGGCTTGGCGAACTTATCACAGAGAAAAAAATCGGTAACGGCGTGTCAATTATTATCTTTGCTGGCATTGTTTCTGGTTTGCCATCCACGCTTTCAAAGCTTATTTCTACTTGGGACTCTTCCCAACTTTTCACCTATTTGATATTTTTGGTGATTGTTATCGGCGCTATCGGCTCGATTGTTTTCATTACAGAAGGCCAAAGGAACATCCCTGTTTCCTACGCGAAAAGGATCCGGGGCAACAAGGTGTTTGGCGGCACTTCGACACATTTGCCACTGCGCATCAATCAGGCGGGAGTTATCCCAATCATCTTTGCGATGTCTATCATGCTTTTTCCGGGGATGGTGGCCAATTTTTTTGCCACTTCCGCCAACGCGACCGTGGCCAGTGCCGCTAGAATGATCAGTAGCATTTTCCAAAATCACCTGTTCTATGGCGTGGCTTATTTCATCCTGGTGGTGGCGTTCACTTATTTCTATACGGCCGTAGTTTTTGATCCGAAAAATATTGCTGAGAATTTGCAAAAACAAGGCGGGTATATCCCGGGCATCCGTCCAGGTGGAAACACTGAAGAATATCTGTATAGAATTATGAATCGGGTCACTCTTTCCGGGGCGTCGTTTCTGGGTTTGATCGCGGTTCTGCCTTTCATCGTGCAAGGCTTTACTAATATTGCTTCGGTGTCGGTGGGCGGCACCGGCCTTCTAATTGTAGTGGCGGTTGTGATTGAAATCATCCAACAAATCGAAGGGCAATTGGTTATGCGAGACTACGAAGGATTCTAAAAAACTTGCTGCGCTCGAATTTCTAGTAGTATTAGGACTTGCACATTTGCCTCAAATTCTTATAGCTCGCTTGTCTGGAGTTGGTTAGCTTATTGCCGGTCTATATAGGTCTTATATTGCTAAACAAGATGACCGTAAATAATTTTTCGGCAAATGCGTAAGTCCTAAACTTTATTTAAAATTATTTTATCATGAACATAATAATCTTTGGTCCACAAGGGAGCGGTAAGGGGACGCAAGCGGAAAAATTGGCAGAGAGGCTGGACGCCGAACATATAGATATGGGGAAATTTTTGCGCGAGGTGGCGAAAATGCCTACCCCGCTCGGCCAAGAAGTCTGGCAAATTCAGAATGTGACCAAGACACTAGTGCCGGCCAGAATTTTGGAAGAAGTTTTTACGATAAAATTGAACAGTCTCCCACGGGAGAAGTCGATTGTGTTTGATGGGTTCCCACGTAACGCCGACCAGACTCAATATTTTGAAAAAGCCATGAGTGAGTTTGGTCGCCAAACCGATGCGGCGATTCTCATCAATTTGTCAGAAGAAGAATCACTGAAGAGGATTTCCAAGAGACTTCTGTGCAGCAAATGCAAAAAAGTTTTCATCATGGGGAAGGATATCCAAAGTGTGGAAGAAAAATGTTCCGAGTGTGGGGGGAAAATTATCCAGCGGACGGATGATACGAAGGAAGGAATTATCACGCGGCTGAAAGTTTTCAAAGAAGAAACACTGCCGGTCGTGGAATATTATAAAGATCAACAGAAGCTGATTGAAATCAGCGGCAATCAATCAATTGAAGCCGTGTTCGATGATATTTTGGATAAGCTGGGGATTTAGAAAAAATTATTTAAGTGATATGATAGTCATCAAGAATGAAAAAGAAATAGCGGCGATGCGCCGAGGGGGAAAGATCCTGGCGGAAATTATGGACGCCGTGGGGCAAAAAATTGCGCCTGGCGTAAGTACGCTCGCATTGGACAAGCTTGCATCTGAGCTTGTTTTTCGTAGTGGGGGACGAGCGGCTTTCTTGGGCTACGGTGAAAAAAACAACCCCTATCCGGCGGCCATTTGTGCCTCAATTAATTCCGAAATTGTGCATGGCATTCCGAGTGAGCAAAAAATCATCCAAAGCGGGGACATTGTGAAAATTGATATGGGCATTGAAATTGACGGGCTGATTACGGACATGGCGCGCACTTTTTCCGTGGGGGCAGTGGCACCCGTGGCGCATAAACTGGCGGAAGCTACGCGCGAGGCGCTGGATGCAGGCATCAAAAAAATCAAAGCCGGCGCCAATATTTCCGAATACTCGGCCGCCGTGGAGGATTATGCCAAGGCGCAGGGCTTTTCAGTTATTCGGGACCTAGTGGGGCATGGCGTCGGGAGGCAGTTGCACGAAGATCCGCAGATTCCCAACTATAGCTGTAAGGGGAATGATGTGGTTCTGCAAGCCGGGATGACCCTGGCTTTGGAGCCGATGATCAATGAAGGGACGCATTATATAAAAATCCTTTCCGACGGCTGGACATACGCCACAAAAGACGGCAAACTCAGCGCGCACTTTGAAGATACAGTTTTGGTGAAAAAAGATGGCTGTGAAATTCTGACGAGATAAATTTTTTACGTTGTCATTCTGAGCGTAGCGCAGCGAAGTCGAAGAATCTGCCTTAGGTTGCCACTGGCGCTGTTATGTTTATAGATCTAGTGGTAACACAGAACAGATCCTTCGACTGCGTCCGAGTGCGGACTTCGCTCAGGATGACAGATAAGTAGTTTTTTGAGAAATAAAAAAAGCCGCCCAGTGAACGATAATACTGTTCACAAGGCGGCCTGGAGCTAAGCATGACTGGTTTCAAGGTGTCCAGAGCGGCAATGTACTATTGTTGCGCTCTCGGATGCCATTCTGATGTCATCCTGCAATTTTCTCACAGCGATTGCCGTTCCCATTTTCAAAATAAGAACATAGAATAAGAGAGCTAGCAAAAGAGATGATAGCGCTATTGTGCAATTGATGAAGAAGAAATTATCAGGTCTGAACCCTTCATATGTTGCGTCTGCTATAATAATTACAAAAAAAGAGATCGAGACGAGTAAACACAACACGAACAACGCGAACAGGATAGAGTAGAGAGTTTTGTAGAGAACTTTTCTAAGCATGGTGTATCCTCCGATAGGTTGACTATTTCTATTTCCTCAAAGAACACCTTGATGGAAATAACTTGTTTAAGAACATCATCACTGATTTTTAATTCTATCATAATTATACCATAATGTCAATAGGGATGCAAAACAACGCTAAGATAAGCCAAATATTGGGGGTGGATTTTGGGACAGCCAAGATTGGTTTGGCAATGGCGGACACGGAGATGAAAATCGCTTTTACGTACGCTACGCTGAAAAATGATGAAAATTTTCTTACCGATCTAGCTAAAATTATCGAGCAAGAAAGAATCGAGACGATTGTAATCGGTATTCCGACTTATTTGCGGCGCGAAAAAAAGGAAACGGCGGGTGAGAAATTGGGAGGAGTGATCCAGAAAGCTTTTTCGCGCATGAAGATTGAATATCAGAACGAAATGTTTACCACTAAGTCGGCCCAAGATAATTTGATTGCCAAGGGCATGAAAAACGTGGGCAAACATGACGACGCCGAAGCGGCCAAGATAATCTTGCAGGAGTGGCTGGACAGGGCGTGTTAATATGTTCCATAATTTGTGATTTTGTGGTAAAATCAAAATAGCGTTAGAAGCATAATTGTTGAATAAATATTAATTTTAGTATCATGGAAACAAAGCCATATCTCTCGGTCATTATCCCTTCTTACAAGGAAGGAAAAAGAATTGCGGAAAATTTAGAAGCATGTATGAAGTATTTTGCCGATAAGACTTATGAATATGAGTTTGTAATTGTAGTGGACGGTTCGCCGGATAATACGGCGGAAATCGCCCGAAGCTACGCGGGCAAGCTCAAGAATTTGCGGGTGATTGATAATCCGGAAAATCACGGCAAGGGCTATGTGGTGCGCCAAGGACTACTGGCAGCCAAAGGAGAATATCGCTTGTTTTTTGACGCGGATGGCTCGACGGCTATCAATCATCTGGACAAATTTTTGCCGGAGTTTCAAAATGGATTTGACGTGGTGATGGGTTCGCGTGACATTGCCGGTTCTTTCGTGCAAGTGCATCAAGCGAAATATAAAGAAATGATGGGGGACATGGGCAACTGGGCCATCCGCATTTTGCTCGGACTGTGGAGTTATCCTGACACACAATGCGGCTTCAAGATGCTGAGCGCGCGCGCAGCCGAAGCGGTGGCTAGTCGGATGGTGGTGGATCGGTTCGGTTTTGATTTCGAAATTATCGTGTTGGCTAAAAAACTGGGATTTAAGATAAAGCAGATGCCGGTCCGCTGGCTTAATGAAGAAGGTTCGACTGTGAAATTGACTGGGCCGAATGGGTATCCTCAAGTGCTTTTGGATCTGTGGAAAACCCGGGTGCGCTTGTGGAGCGGCGCGTATAAAATAAAAGAGTAAATATTGTGGTCATGCCCCGCGCCAATTCCAAGGATAATTTTATGTAGTATTGGGATTTGTAGACGCGGCCGCCTGCGACTCATTTTCTTAAAAATAAAAAATATTCATGACGAATTGGCGCGGGGTTCTCATTTTTGTTTCCACTCGCTCATGATGAATAAAATTTGATAAAAAATAAAAAAAGTTGTTTTATAAAGTAAAAAACTGTATAAAACAAACTCGCGGACAAAAATGGAAGAAGAAGAAAAAATAAAAATCAAAGTTATAAAGAGCGAGAGTGAATCTGAAAAAACCAAAGAGCCGGAAAAAATAAAAGAAATAAACAGGATAAGCGAGCTGCGCCAAGATTTAGTGACGGGAGATTGGGTGGTGGTTTCGGCGATCCGTGGCCGTCGACCGGATGAGTTTATCAAAAAAGAAGACGATACTGAGATCGTTCATGATCAGTCATGTCTGTTCTGCGATCCGGTGGCGAGCGGCCAGGAAAAAGACGTTTTGATTTATGAAACGTCTTCCGGCGAGTGGAGTTTACGAGTTTTTCCCAATAAATTTCCAGCTTTCACTAATCCGAAAGGCGGAGTGATGAGACACAAAGAAGAGGGACCATATTTTTGGATGGACTCAGTGGGCTATCATGAGGTGATTGTGACGCGCGACCATGCGAAACATATCGGGCAGTTGGAGCCAATGGCGGTGGCGGAAATTTTGGATGCTTATCAATCGCGCTATGTCGACCTGATGAACAAAAAATCAGTGAATTATATCGACATCTTTCACAATCATGGAAAAAGTGCCGGTGCTTCCATCCCTCATCCGCATTCGCAACTGATGGCCATTCCGGTCGTGTCTCCGTATGTTGCGTCCGAGCTGGACGGCGCGGAGAGATATCATCAGCAGAATAGGCATTGCGTTTATTGCGCTATGCTCGAATGGGAGAAAGAGAAGGGCGAACGAGTGGTTTTCGAGAATGATGATTTTATGGTTTTTTGCCCATTTGCGTCGCGCGCTAATTTTGAAATGTGGGTCATGCCGAAAAAGCATAAGCCCTATTTCGAACGTATCAGTGTGGCGGAAAAAATTTCCGCGGGGGAAGCCTTGCATGAGGCGGTGCGCCGACTTAGCGCAGGCCTGAACAATCCTGATTTCAATTTCTATATCCACACATCTCCTTGTGACGGGAAGGACTACCCGCATTTTCATTGGCATATTGAAATTGTGCCAAAACTGAACATCTGGGCGGGCTTTGAGATTTCCACCGGGATCGAGATCATTACGATGCGCCCGGAAGAAGCGGCGGAGTTCCTGCGAAACATTTAATCAATCTGAAATCTTACATAGTTATGCATCAAATAATCATTTCCTATTTTTCTCATTTCCCGAAAGGACTGGCGACTTTTTTGATCGGGGCTGTCCCGGTGACGGAGTTGCGCGTGGCATTGCCTTTGGCGTATAGGCTGTATGGCCTCAGTGCTTTTTGGTCTTGGTTCTATTCAGTGCTCGGCACTTTTTTCACTATGGTAGTGATTGTTCTCGCTCTTGATCCGATTGCGAAAATATTGTCGAAGCATATAAAATTATTGGAAAAATTTTTTACGTGGCTGTTTGAACATACGCGCAAAAAAACTGACCAACATATGCAAAAATATGGTACGTGGGCAATCTTCATTCTAGCGGCTTCGCCCATCCCGTTTATCGGGGGAATGACTGGCGCCCTAGCCGCTTTTATTTTTAATGTGCCGCTGAAAAAATCATTGCCGCTTCTTTTGGCGGGCACGATGGTTTCCGGGGCGATTGTCCTTGCTGTAACATTATATCTTTAATAAAAATATGGAAAAATTAGTGGTGGGAAATTTGAAGATGAATATCTTAAGTCCGTTGGAACGCGAACAATATTTCAAGCTGTTCAAAAAAGAACTGGCTGGAAAAAAGTTGAGCAGAACTAGCATTGTACTTTGTCCGCCGGCCATACATTTGGAAGCGTTCAAAAAATTGAAAAGCAAAAAAGTTTTCCTGGGGGTGCAGAATATGTTTTGGGAGCGGAACGGATCATACACCGGGGAAATTTCGCCTGATATGGTTCGGAATTTCGGGGCGGAGTGGGTGATCTTGGGCCACAGCGAAAGGAGACGATACTTCGGTGAAAATGATGAGGAAATCGGTCTCAAGGTTATGGCGGCATTGAAGACCGGTCTGCGGCCGCTTCTTTGCGTCGGCGAGAAAGAGAAACAGGGAAACGGCTCAGCGACGATTATGAGTCAGCTCAAAAATTGTTTGAAGGAAGTGGGGGCGGCGCGGATCGAAAACGTCGTGATCTGCTATGAACCGGTTTGGGCCATCAGCGCTAATAACCCCGATCATCTGCCGACAACCGATGGTGTGATGAGCGCGCGGATTTTGATAAAAAGATTTTTGGTGGAAAAATATTCCGCCAAAACGGCTGATAAAGTAAAAATAATTTATGGGGGATCAGTCGATTCTAAGAACGCTAAAAATATTTGTGTGGATTCTGGGATGGATGGAGCACTGGTTGGGCGGGAAAGCCTTGCGCCCTATGAATTTATTAAAATTGCGGAAATAATTAACCAATAAAAATATGATCACATCAGTCAAAGAAATTTTAGAAAAAGCCAAAGAAGGCGGTTATGCGGTGGGCGCCTTTAATACGGTTAACATGGAAATCACACAGGCCATTGTGGACGCGGCGAAAGAGGCGCGTTCGCCCATTATCATCCAAGTGTCTGAGAATACTTTGGAATATGCCGGCGGGCGAGGGATTTTTCATTTGATAAAAAACTATGCGGAGTTTTATGCGCCGGAAATTCCCATCGGCATTCATCTGGACCATGGGCACAGTTTTGAGATTGTACAACGAACTGTGAACAACGGTTTTACATCCGTGATGTATGACGGCAGTCGCAAAAAATTTGAGGATAATTTGGAAGTGACCAAGAAGGTGGTGGATTTTTGTCATGATTTGGGCGTGGACGTGCAGGGCGAATTGGGCAATGTGCCGTATTTGAGTGAAAATAAGATGGGCGAAGTGGATTGGGATAAGTATATGACCGATCCGGAACAGGCGAAATATTTCGTAGAGGAGACCGGCATCGATGCCTTGGCGGTGGCCATTGGCAATGCGCATGACTTTTTCAAAGAACGGGAAACACCGGATTGGGAAAGATTGGACAAAATCAGAAGTCTGGTAACGGTGCCGATTGTGATGCATGGTGCTTCGGATTGGGAAGATAAGGCTGTTGAGGCGGTTAAGCACGGGGTAAGCTGTTTTAATATTGATACCAATACTCGGCTGGCCTTCGTGAATACGCTCAGCACTATTTTTCGTTCGGATGATGACCCGGGTTTTGATGTGAGAAAGATTTTGGGCCAAGCGCGCGAAGCAGTCAAAAAAAGCGTGGTGAAAAAGATAGGTTTATTTGGCAGCGCGGATAAAGCGTAAATCATTCAATCATTTTAGCATTTTAACATATGAACAAAATGCTTAAATGTTAATAGGCCAATATGTCTTTGACTGTAGAAAAAATACTTTTAGAATTCTCGCCCAGGGCGGAGAATATTCTGCCGGCCATCCGACAAATTAGTCTTGTTTTTGGTTACGTTGATGAAGAAAAGACTGGAAAAATCGCAGACTATTTTTCTGTCACCAAAACGCAGATTTATGAAACAGCCAGCTTTTATGATAATATAAACACCGAAAAACAACCGCCGTTCGTAGTGAGGGTTTGTTTCTCGACGCATTGCGCGCTGAGCGATGCCAAAAAAATAATTGCTGAAATAGAAAATATTTTGCACATAAAGTTGGGGGACGTGAATCATCCGAAATTTAAATTAGAAATGATGAGTTGTGTGGGCAGATGTGGCGAGGGCCCGGTGGTGATGGTGAATGGTAAGGTTTATGAGCGAGTGACGGTGAGCAGTGTGTACGAGATGTTGGAAGAATATCTGTAAAATTTGGATTTAATAAATATGGCTAAGACAGAAAAAATACTGACCAAAAACTGGGGGCATATTAATCCTCTCAAGATTGCTGATTATATAAATGTAGGCGGTTACGGCGCGCTCAAAAAGTTTGTCTCAGAGATGAAGCCACAAACAGCCATTGCTGAAATTGTGAAATCCAAGTTGTCCGGGCGGGGTGGGGCGGGATTTTTGACCGGGGAAAAATTAAAAATAGTGGCTGAGAATGCAAGCCATGAGAAATATTTCATTTGCAATTTGGAAGAATCGGAGCCGGGCACATATAAGGACCGCATGATTGTGGATAATGATCCGCATTTGCTTTTGGAAGGGGTCATTATTGCCGCACTAGCCGTCGGGGCGCATAAAGCCTATCTCTATCTCAATGGGAATTATCATAAGCAAAAAGAAATTCTAGAAACGGCATTGGAAGCAGCGCGGAAGAAAAATTTTTGGGGACCGGGGATCATGGGTTCGAGTTATGATTTGGATATTGAAATTTTTTCTGGAGCCGGGGCGTATATCTGCGGTGAAGAAACGGCCCTCCTTAATTCTATCGAAGGGCGTCGCGGCGAACCGCGACTTAGACCGCCCTATCCGACGGAAACCGGGCTTTTCGGCAAACCGACATGCGTGAACAACGCCGAGACAATCGCCAATATTCCGTGGATAATCTTAAACTCTGGGAAAAAATATGCCAAGCTCGGGGCCACCTGTTCGCCGGGGATGAAATTGTACATCTTGGGTGGAAGTGTGAAAAAACCGGGCGTAGTGGAAGCGCCGACTGGCCTAACCATCCGTGAGTTGATTGATGAAATCGGCGGCGGCGTGACATTGGGTAAAGAATTTTGGTTTGCGCAAATTGGGGGAGCGTCCGGACATCTTGTCACCGAGAAGGAATTGGATACGCCGCTCACATTTTCTCGTGACTGTCCGATTCCCCTCGGCTCAGGATCTATTTTGGTTGTCGACAAAAGTGCCAATATCTATGATTTAATCTTGTCTTGGACGGAATTTTTCCGTCGCGAGTCGTGTGGCAAATGCGTGCCGTGCCGCGAAGGCACTTTTCGGCTGCATGAAATTGTGAGCAGATGGCAGGACGGAGAAATTTCCGAGCGGGATCGGGAAGCACTCAAAGACATTTTATGGACTTTGGAAAATACAACTTTTTGTCCGCTGGGCAGATTTGCGGCGACGGCGATGGGGGATGCCGTGGAAAAATTAAAAATATTATGCAAATAAAAATAAATGGAAAAAAATATAGCGCCAAAGAAAAAGACACTGTCTTGGATGTCTGTCGGCGCGAGGGGATCCGCATTCCGACTCTTTGTTCGCATGGAAAACTTAAACGCGAAGCAGTTTGTCGGTTGTGTTTGGTAGAAATTGATAAATCTGGCCGGTTGGTGACTTCTTGTGCGACCAAAGCCGTTGATGGGATGAAAGTGGAAACGGAAAATGAAAACATCCAGAAAGCGCGGGCCATCAATTTGGAACTGCTTTGGGCGGATCATGCCGGCAAGTGTTTTCAGTGCAAAAAAAACCGTCGCTGTGAATTGCAAACTTTGGCGGAAGAATATAAGATAGAGAATTTTCATTTTGTGCCAAGAAAAGGTGAGATGACTAGTGGCGAGGAAAATGAACTTTTGCTGGATAACTGGTCTCGCGTGGTGGTGGACAGAGAAAATCCGGTCATTGAGCGTGATTCGCAATATTGCGTAGAATGTCGGCGTTGCATCAACATTTGTCCCGTCAGTTCGTATGGTTTCAATCATCGCTCAGGAGATGTGGTGGTTGGGACGCCATACAACCAGCCACTGGATTGTATTTTTTGCGGAGCCTGCGTGACGCATTGCCCGACCGGCGCGCTGGCCGACCAGGGCGATATCCAAAAAGTCATCACCGACTTAGATGACACCAACATTCTTTCAGTGGCCATCGTGGACCCGGTGGTCCTGAAAAGCGCGATGCAGGAACTTCTTGAGGTGAAGAACATGGAAAATTTGGCCGGGAATCTGCGGGCACTGGGATGCGAAAAAGTTTTCGATCTGAGTTGGGGATTCCAGAAATATGTCGAAGCTGTGGCGGAAGAGATCCATCCGCATCACGCCAGAAAAAAAACGCCGGTGCGCCAGCGAAAATTTATCTCCAGTTTTTGCCCGAGCGCGGCGCTGTATATCCAAAAATATTTTCCGGAATTAATAAAAAATATTATCGACGTAAAACGGCCGGAAGAATTGATGGCGGAAGCGGTCAAATGGGAATATGCCAAGCGAGAAAAAATCGATCCGAAAAACATCCGAGTGATACTTATCTCATCTTGCGCCGCCAGAAAAAAACTCAAGAGTAATGCGATTGATCATATCGTCACGGTGCGGGAGCTGGGCCGCATCGCGCGGGAGAAGAAAACAGAAAACATCCGTTTCAAAGGCTCCGCGGCGGATAAGTTTTTGGATGAGACGGACGCCGAGTATGCTACGACGTATGGATATGGCAACCTCTCCGCCATGACGGCCAAAAAAATCAAGGGTGATTTTTCCATCGGTGCGGCCAACGGCGTGCTCGAAATCAAGAACGCCTTATCAGCTGAATTAAAAAGAGAAAAACATTATGACTTTCTGGAAGTGATGGTGTGTCCGAGGGGATGCGAACGCGGAGGAGGGCAATCAGCGGAAATTTAAAAATAGCAACCCCGCACAAAATTCCAATGAAGATGGTGAAAATGTAGGGATTTGTGTGCGTAGGCGCCTGCGGCTTAACTGTAGTTTAATATATAATTTTGAGAGCGAATTTATGCGGGGTGCTCGATTTTGTTCCTCCTCGCTACGCTCGCAGACAAAATCGGCATGTGTTTAGCTATTCCAGGAAAAATTATCAAAATTAATGAACATCTGGCGACAGTTGATTTTTCGGGTGTGCAAAAAGAAATCAATATAACTTTGCTGAGCGAGCCCAAAATAGGCGAGTTCGTGATTGTGCACGCCGGGTTTGCGATTGAAAAGATTGAAGATGATGTGGTTAAGGATATTGAAGAGTATTTGAAATAATGCGAATAGAGAAATTTAAAAGAGCGCGGACAGTCCGCTGATTACAGCAGACTGTCCGCTTGGCCGATATGACGGATAATTTTATTCGAAAAATAGAAAAACTGGCGGCAGAAATCGGCCGGCCTGTGAATTTGATGGAAGTGTGTGGGACGCATACGCAGGTGATTAGTCGGTTTGGGATTCGGGAGATTTTGCCCAAAAATATAAAACTCATTACCGGGCCGGGCTGTCCTGTGTGTGTGACGGCGCAGCGTGACATTGATGCGATTGTGAATTTGGCGTTGGCTAGCGTGCCGGTAGTGACTTATGGTGATGCGCTTCGCGTCCCGGGATATTTCGGCAGTTTGGACGGCGCACGTGAACAGGGCGCCAAAGTATATGACGTCTATTCAGTGACGGACGCGGTTGAGCTTGCTAAGAAAATTCCGGAGTTAGTTTTTTTCGGGTTGGGTTTTGAAACCACTACACCGATGACAGCTTGGGGGATTCAGCAGGGCCTAACAGTCTATTCAGCGCATAAAATATTTTTGCCGGCCATGGAAGCACTGCTGGCGATGGGGGAAATTAAGATTGATGGTTTTATCGACCCGGGACACGTCAGTGTGGTACTCGGCACGGCGCCATACGCGAAATTGAAAATTCCCCAAGTCATCACTGGCTTTGAAATGGAAGATGTTTTGGCGGGAATATTATTACTACTCAATCAAATAAAAAATAAAGATACGCAGGTGCTCAACCAATATTCTCGCGTGGTAAAAGATGCGGGGAATGAAAAAATCCGAAAAATAATTGCCGAAGTTTTCGAAGTTGGTGACGGAGATTGGCGGGGATTTGGTATCATTCCGAAATCGGGTTTAAAAATCAGAAATAAATATAAGCAGTTTGATGCTAAAATTAAATACAAAGATATTTTAGATAAAGTAGATTTCTCGCATTCCAAAGATCCAGACGGTTGTCGCTGCGGGGAAGTCATCCGTGGTCTGATGGAATCCAAAAGATGTCCGCTCTTTGGCAAAATCTGCACCCCAGACAATCCCGTCGGGCCGTGCATGGTTTCGGTGGAAGGGGCGTGTAATGTGGGGTATAGATATTTAAAATGATATACTTTTTAAATTTCAAATATTAAATTAAAAATTTCAAATAAAATCCGAAATCTATAAGTAAAAATGTTTAAAACATTATGGCAACAAAACAATCTGACAAGGTGACTCTCGAGCACGGTGGTGGAGGGAAGAAATCGGCCGAAATCATTGCAGAAATCAGGAAGAATTTCACCGTGAAATCGAAGTGGAAAAATACGGGGGATGATGGGGCGGTGTTTAGCTTGGGTAGAGACGCGATTAATCGCGTCTCTACGGATGCAGGCAATTTGGTCTTCACGACCGATGCCTTTATTGTGGATCCGATTTTCTTTCCGGGCGGGAATATTGGGAAGATTGCGATGTGTGGGACGATCAATGATCTGGCGATGATGGGCGCACGGCCGATTGGAATTGGCCTTAGTATTGTTTTGGAAGAGGGATTTCCGATGAATGATTTGAAAAAAATCATGGCGTCCATTGGCCAAGTTTCCCGCGAAACTGGCGTGCCGATTGTGACAGGCGACACGAAAGTGACGGAGAAAGGTAAAATAGATAAGATTGAAATCACTACCAGTGGCGTGGGTCTCGCGCAAAATATCATTTCGAATGGCGGTATGCAAACGGGTGACTATGTCATTTCTTCCGGCGATTTGGGTGAACACACAGTGACACTTTTGGCTAAGCGCTTTAATTACAAAACTAAAATTCAAAGCGATTGCACGCCGCTTCACCGCGAAATTGAAAAAGTGGGAAAATATCTCAACGCTTGTAAAGACCCGACGCGCGGCGGACTGTCCGCTAACTTGAATGAGATGGCGGAGAAGTCGTGCGTTAAAGTGGTGTTGGACGAAAAAACTTTGCCGTATAAGAAAGAAACAGTGGCTGTGACAGAACTTTTGGGACTTGATATTTTTTCTTTGGCGTCTGAAGGGCGGTTTATCGCTTCGGTGGCGCCGAAAAATGTCAAAAAAGTTTTAAGCATTTTGCAAAAATTTAATCCTGAAGCGAGGGTTATCGGCCAGACTTTTCGCGGCAATGGGGTTTTTGTTAAAACTGAACTCGGCGGACTGCGCCGCATAGAAGTGCCACGGGGGAAGTTGGTGCCGAGGATTTGTTGACAAAAATGTTATTTTAATATAGTATATATAGTTGCAGCTGTTTTACAATTCGTCGTGTTCTTACGGGAGCTTATTTCCAAAACCATAAAATATATAAGTGATAAGGAGGGATGTTATGGGAGATAAGAAGCATGAGTTGACTTGTCCTGGTATAGTAATTGGGACGAAAATTGATAAAAAAGATTCAAAAATTAGCTACATCTTTGGAAAGGGCAAGCCAGGAGATGAACTCTGGATTTTTCAGGGTACTCGTACTGACGGGAAAAAAACCGGGCCATCAATAATTCCTGTTAGAGATGGACGTGGTTTGTGGGTAGGAATAGGTAAATCAGAGAAAGAGCGAGGTTGTCTTTTTATGCTATCTGATTGCTTGGCGGAAGCTGAGGGCATAGACCAGATTTTATGGATAATCCAGATTGTCATTGGCATGGTTTCAGGATATGAAACCTCGGTTAATCTTAATCCGCCAAAATTAGGCCCAGAATATGATCGTCAGGCGCCAGGCGAACGCATTGCTATTTTGCGGATCGGCGAGATGAAAGTTAAGCCTGATGAGTAGGAAGAAGATAATCATCATGTTTGGTGATTATTGCAGCTGTGTATAAGAGGGTCTTGTGTTGTATTCCACACAAGGCCCTTTAATTTTGAAAAATATTAAATTTCTAAGATAGGAGACTGGATTCCTGCCGGAGTTTATCCTCGCTTAGGCGGGGGCAGGAATGACAATTATTTTTTCAATAAGTAATAGACTATTTGTCCAAAGCTTAACCCATTGTCTCCGCGCGGGACTATTTTTGAAGCGTAGGCGCCTTGGGATTCTAAGTAAACTGAAATTATTTTATTGCTGGCGAGGCCGCCGGAAAAGAAGATGCTGTCATTCTGAGCGGAGCGGAGCGAAGTCGAAGAATCTGCTTTGTGGCATTGCTGGTAGTGTTCATTGGCAGATCCTTCGACTGCGTCCGAGTACAGACTCCGCTCAGGATGACAATATGATTGAATTATTTCATGTAAACCCTTTGCGATATATAATTGCGCCGTGGCGGCGAGGCGTTTTTTGTTTTGGTGGATATTTTTTATTAGATATGCAAAAAGTGGCGTAGTTTGCAAGATGTTATTTTCTATAATTGGTTTAAAGATGTATGGCTCGGTGGAATTTTTTTCCAAAAGGTCGATTGGTTCGTGCTTGTACTTTCTAACATTGCCACAAAAACCTAATAGTAAAGATATAGCATCTAAAATCCTTCCGGTGCTGGATGTTTCCAGGCAGTTGAAATTTTGCCCAAGTTGACTGTGCAGTAATTCAAATTCATTTTTTGAATAATATTTTTTGACAAAATTAAAAACTTCTTTTTTGGATAGGAATTTGGATAAAATGGCAATCAGTATGCGAGCTGGCTCGCGGATAGCCAGTTCTCCGCCAATCATTGTTTGGTTTTCTAGGTGGCCGATGCGTTCAACACGAACCCCCTCTGTCCGGAGTACCGGACATCTCCCCCTGAGTACAAGGGGAGAGGGTTTTGAGGTGACTTTGAAAATTTCTCCGCCCCAAATTTTTTCATCTTCGCCGTAGCCCGTGCCGTCCATGGCGATGGTAAATAAAGTGTTGGGTAAATTTCCAGAACCCCTCCCCAGCCCTCCCCTGGGTACAGAGGAGGGGGAAAGATAATCTCCGATGGCAGAAAAAATATGGGCGTGGTGGTGTTGGACCTGGATATGTTCAGCCTTTCCGCCAGAGGCGGATCCGCCTTTGGCGGAGTATTTTTGGGCCAATTCTTCACCCCACAAAGTTGTTTTCATGAGGGGATGCAAATCAGTGAGGATAATATCCGGGGTAATTTTCTCTTTTTTTAAAAAAACCAAAACGGCTTTTTTGAAAGCAATAAAATTATTCTCTTCTAATAAGTCTCCGAAGTCTGCGGAAAAATATATTTTTCCATTTTTATATATGGAAAAATTGCCGGCGGATTCGGCGCCGAGGGCTAAAATAGTTCTTTTATTATGGTTAGGAAAGTTAAGGGTCCGCATATGCCTAGTAGGTTGTAATAGTTTAATCTTAGCAAAAAAATGCTTACTTTACTATTTAGGCGAAAAATATTTCATAAATCATCTGAAATATGTTAAAATATAGAAGTGAAAATAACCTTAACTTTTTTAAAATGAAAAATAAAAATTCCCGCAAAATTCTGCCTACGGCAGAATCGCGGGACAAGAAGAAACCTAAAATTGCCATTGTTAGCCTGACTTCGTGCGAGGGTTGTCAATTTGCACTACTTGATCTCGGCGAGAGATTCCTGCAATTGACTGAGCTGGTGGAAATTGTGGATTTTCGTTTGATTGAAGATGAAGAGGATGCCGGCGGTGAGCTGGATATAGTTTTTGTAGAAGGCAACCCAATGACAGAAGCCAATGTGAAAACATTACAGGAGGCTCGAAAAAGGTCTAAAATTTTATGCGCTTTGGGAAACTGCGCGGCTATGGGTGGCATTCCGGAAATCAGGAACTATCACGAAAAGACCAACACTATAAAACATGTCTATAAATATATCCAAGGCATCCAGAACGAAGAAGTCAAAGAGATTGATAATTTTGTGAAAGTGGACTTCACTTTTCCGGGTTGTCCCATCAACGCCGAAGAGTTTTTGAAGTACATTCCGGAACTGATTGCGGGGCGCATTCCGACCATTTCCGATACGCCAGTGTGTGTGGAATGCAAGAAAGCGGGCAATCGCTGTCTTTTGCTCGACAAAAAACCGTGTTTTGGACCGATGATTTTGGGTGGGTGCAATGCGGTGTGTCCAACCAGCCGCATGATGTGTCAAGGTTGTCGCGGCCTGCGGCCGACGGGGAATGTGAAAGCCATGCGCGCCACGCTGAAAAATATGATGAGTGATGAAGAGTTTGAAAACACCACGGAAATCTATGGTATGCGAGATGACATTGAGGAGAAGATGGCATAGTTTTACAAATTAAATACGAGCGCGTAACTATGAAGAATTTTTTTAAATATCTCTTGCTCATCGCCCTCTTTTCTTTTTGGGGGATAGTGCTGACCAACAAAACTCAAACACAGGAAGTGGTGCGAGAGGTGAAAATGGCGGTGCAAAAGGAATTGGGCCTGGATCAACCGTGTTCTAAGCCATTGACATATGCCATTGGCAATATCGATCCAAAATTTGGCATTTCCCAGGATGATTTAGAAAAACTAGCTACCCAGGCGGCGGAGGTTTGGAATAAGGGTGAAGGGAAGGTGCTACTGCAATATGATCCAGCGGCGGCGTTCAAGATAAATTTAGTTTTTGACAATCGGCAAGAACAATCTGTGGCGGCGGCGGAGTTAGAGCAAAATTTGCAAAGTCTGGAAGCGACCGATAAGGTGTTGACGCAACAATATAATTCGCTGAGCGTAGATTATAAGAAAAAGATTGATAATTATAATAACGACGTGGTGGATTACAAAAATAAGCTGGACAAATATAACGCCGAAGTCAGCTATTGGAATGGCCAAGGTGGTGCGCCGGCAGATGAATATAGTAAATTGAAAAAAACCAAGAACGATCTAAATGATCGATTTAATAAAATCCAGCAAGAAGGCGCTGCCATCAATGCACTGGTCAATCAAACTAACAGTTTGGCCAAAAAAGAGAATCAAATGGTCGCGAACTATAATAGCACCGTGGCGACTTATAAAAGCCAATACGGCGACATGCAGGAATTTGAAAAAGGCGTTTTTGACGGAAAAGAAATCAATGTTTATCAATTCAAGGCGGCGTCAGATTTGCGCCTGACTTTGATCCATGAATTGGGCCACTATCTCGGTCTGCCGCACGTGGAAAATTCCAAATCAATCATGTATTATCTGATCGGTGATCAAGATATTAACACTCCCACGTTGACAGCGGAAGATACCGCTGCCCTTAAAAATATTTGTAAATTAAATTAACTAAAGTATAATGGAAATATGTTACTCAAAATAAACCACATTGCGAAAATGGAAGGACACGCCGGCTTTATGGCCAGTGTTTTGCAGGGGAACGTTAAATCGGCCAAGTTGGAAGTGCAAGAGGGCATTCGCCTTATTGAAGGTGTGCTCATCGGGCGGCATTATAAAGACATGCCGGTGGTGGCGCAACGGATCTGTGGCATCTGTCCGGTGGTGCACAGTCTGACTTCGATTAAGGCTTTGGAAAATGCCATGAGGGTCACTGTCACACCGGAGACGGAAAAATTGCGCGCGGTCATGGAATATGGGCAGATCATTCATTCGCATGCTCTGCATCTTTTCTTTTTGTCGCTGGCTGATTTTTTGGATATGGATAATGATATCAAATTGGTTCAGGAATATCCGGCCGAAGCCAAAATGGCGATCCGCATCCGTGAATATGGCATGTCGATTGTGAAAGTGATCGGGGGACGAGTGGTGCATCCGCTGACTAATGAAGTGGGCGGCTTTAAAAAAGCACCGGAGGCTGATGCTTTGCGGCGTATTGCCATGGAGTCGGCGGAAATCTTGCAGGTCGCCCAAGAGTTGGGAGCATTTTTCAAAAAAATCAAAATCCCGGAATTTTATCGTGAAACGGAATATGTTTCATTGCAAAAAAAAGGCGAGTATGGGATTTATGACGGTGACATTGTTTCCAACCGTGGTTTTCATATCCCGGTGGAAAATTTTGAAGCCAGTTTCCACGAACTGCAACGCCAACAAGAAGTGATCAAGCGAGTGGAACACGGAGGAGAAAGCTATATGATCGGTGCGATTGCCCGGGTGAATATCAACCGTGACAAATTAAAGCCGGCGGCGCAAAAATATCTGACAAGTTTGGCCTGGAAATTTCCGTATTACAATCCGTTTGGTAATATTTTGGCTCAAATGGTGGAAGTTATCCATTCGGTCGAAAGCTCAGCGCAATTACTGCGGGAACTGTTGCACGCTGATTTGGAACAAGTGGTCACAAAAAGCTATGAAGTGAGGGAAGGCACGGGAGTGGCCGCGATCGAGGCGCCGCGTGGAACGCTCTACTATCATGTGGATGTTGACGCGAAAGGCTATATCAAGAATGTGAACATCATCACTCCGACCGCTCAGTTTTTGAATAATTTAGAAGACGACATCGCGGAATATATCCCCACCATCCTTGGTCTCGAGGGCGAAGCGCGCGAGAAAAAATTACGTGCCTTCATCCGAGCTTATGATCCGTGTATCAGTTGCGCAGTCCATTAATAATAAATTAATTTAAGAATATAAAAATATGGCAGAATTAAATCAAGTGTACAAGTGCAACGTGTGCGGGAATATGACTGAATTGGTCCACAGTGGCACGGGAGAAATGGTGTGTTGTGGACAACCGATGGAACTCGTGCAAGCAAAGAGTGAAGAGGAAGGGACGGAAAAGCATCAGCCAACCATCGAAAAAACCGACATTGGCATGATTGTGCGCGTGGGGAGCGTCGCGCATCCGATGACCGCCGAGCATTATATCGAATGGATCGAGCTTATCACTGAGCACCGCACGTATAGAAAGCAGCTAGAACCGGGAGATGAACCGATGGCGGAATTTTGTCTGGAAGCTGAGCATGCTGAAGCACGGGCGTATTGCAACGTGCACGGGCTGTGGAAAAACTAAAAATATGCATGACTTTATCTTAGCCAAAGAAATTATTGATCAACTAAAGGCAATTTCTGCTGAGCAGAAAGTTGATAATATTAAAAAAGTCCAAGTTGAAATCGGGCAGATTTCCTTGGCGCATGACGGCCACCCTGAACATACGGAAGACCTGAACGAGGAGAATTTGCGGTTCGGGCTAGAGACGGTGGCGAAAAACACGCCTTTTGAAAAGACTATATTTGAGATTAAAAAAGTGGCGGGTAATCATTGGAAAATCACCGGAGTTGAAGTATAATAAGGACAGTAAAATACTTAATGTAAAAAATACTATGACGAAAATTGCAATCAATGGTTTTGGCCGAATCGGCCGACTGAGTTTCAAAATTGCATTTGGCAAAGAGGATATTGAAGTGGTGGCCATCAATGATTTGACGGACATCAAGACCGCCGCCCATCTTTTGCAATATGATTCCTCTTACGGGAAATATGAGAAAGAAATTTCTGTTGATGAAGAAAACTCAGAGCTGATTGTGGATGGCACACGGATAAAATATTTTATGGAAAAAGATCCAGCGAATTTGCCATGGGGCGAATTGGCAGTGGATGTCGTTTTGGAATGTAGCGGAGTTTTCAATGATAAGGAAAAAGCGCAAAAACATATTGATGCCGGTGCGAAAAAAGTTGTTATGTCGGCGCCGGCCAAGGATGACACCCCAGTCTATCTTTTGGGCGTGAATGAAAATGAATATAAAAATGAAACAATCATTTCTAACGGTTCTTGCACTACCAACTGTTTGGCGCCAGTCATCAAGGTACTGGATGAAAAGTTCGGAGTAGAGAAGGGTTTTATGACTACGACGCATTCTTACACGAATGATCAGCGGCTGCAGGATCTGCCGCATAGTGATTTGCGTCGGGCGCGTGCGGCCGCTTTGAATATCATCCCTACGACGACAGGAGCCGCTAAGACTGTTGGTAAAGTGATCACTCATCTGGCAGGCCAACTGGATGGCATTTCTTTGCGAGTGCCAACTCCGGTCGTTTCTATCACCGACTTTGTTTGTACATTGGAAAAAGAAGCGACAGTTTCCGAGATAAACAGTGCTTTTCGTGAAGCCGCTATGAATGAACTCAAAAATATTTTAGGCGCCACGGACGCCGAACTGGTCTCAATGGATTATAAGATGGATCCGCGCAGTTCGATTGTGGACTTGCCGCTCACAATGGCTAATGGCAATCTGGTGAAAGTGGTTGCTTGGTATGATAACGAATGGGGATACTCGAATAGATTAGTGGAAATGGCGGAATATATTAGTAGAAAATAATTTTAAATTCACGTTTAATGTTTGACATTCTAATCAAAAATGGCACAGTCATCGATGGCACCGGGAGTGCGATGCGGAATTTTGATATTGGGATAAAAGACGACAAGATCGTGGAGATTGGAGAGCTGCACAATGAAAGAGGCGAGATTGAAATTGATGCCAAGGGGAAAATTGTTTGCCCCGGTTTTGTGGACGTGAACAATCACAGCGACACTTATTGGCAGATGTTCCTCGAGCCGAATTTAGAAAGTCTGGTCTATCAGGGCATCACAACTATTGTCGGTGGGAATTGCGGATCATCATTGGCTCCACTCGTGTCTGCCAAGAATATCGAATCTATCCAAAAATGGGTGGATTTGTCAAAAGTGAATGTCGATTGGCTGAGTACGCAAGAATTTTTCGATTTTTTGGAAAAGAAAGGTTTGACTCTCAATTTTGCCACCCTGGCCGGTCATGGTACGATGCGGCGCGGAGTGCTGGAAGATGAAATGCGCAGCCCTAACCCTAAGGAGTTGAATTTTATAAAAAAGAAATTGACTCAATCCTTAGAGCAAGGCTCTTTGGGGATGTCGACCGGACTGATTTATACCCATGCCCGCATGGCAACTGTTTCCGAGCTGACTGAGCTCGCGGAAATCGTGCAAAAATACGGGGGCGTTTATGCAACCCATATTCGCGGGGAGGCGGAAGAATTAGCCGAGTCTATTGAGGAAGCGATAACTGTCGCGGAAAAATCCAAAGTAAAATTGCACATCTCTCATCTCAAAGCGGTGGGCGCCAAGAATTGGCCGAAAATGGAGGAAGCAATTTCTTTGATAGAGCGAGTGAATAATAAGGACTTAGATATTTCTTTCGACATTTATCCATACACGAATACGGGCTCAGTTCTTTACACTTTCTTGCCGCCCTGGGTGGCGGAGGGTGGTAGGACAATGATGCTTAACCGTTTGAAAGACCCAGGGATCCGAGCCAAAGTGATTGCGGAAATGAAAGCTTCAGTTTTTGAATATGACAAAATAGAGATTGCTTCCAGTGGATTGGATAAAACTATGAACCGGAGAAGGGTGAGTGAATTGGCGGTGTCTCAGCATAAAACAGCGGAGGATACGGTTTTGGACATTCTGATTGCTTCCGACGGACGAGTGATCACCAGTGCAGAGCTTTTAAGTGAAAATAATATCCGCCAAGCTCTCCGAAGCCCGCTATCTATGATTGCCACCAATGGAGCAGGCTATAGCCTTGCGCATAATGATACGGGTGAGATGGTGCATCCCAGGTCATTTGGCACAATGATGAAAATATTTTCGCAATATGTGATGAGTGAAGAAATTTTAACTTGGGAAGAAGCGGTGAAAAAAATGACTTCCGCTCCGGCGGAAAAATTCGGTATCCGAAATCGGGGCAAGATCGAGAAGGGATATTTTGCCGATGTGGTTATTCTGGATCAAGGCAAGATAGGCGCTGGCGCGACCAAAGATGATCCGTATCAATATGCGCGCGGAGTGGAACATCTTTTGATCAACGGCAAGATTATTTTGCAGGAAGGAGAATTTAAGGGCGGCCGGAACGGCCGAATAATCAAACGTTAGGATTTGATATGAATAAGATTGATTTAAAAGGCAAAAAGATCACAGTAATGGGATTGGGACTTCACGGAGGGGCGGTTGGTACCGTTCGTTTTTTGTCTGAGGCGGGTGCGCGTCTAACGGTCACGGAAATAAAATCCAAAGAAGAAGTGGCGCCATCACTAGCCAAATTGAAAGATTTGAAAAATATCAAATATGTTTTTCATCAGCACTGCCCGGAAGATTTTGTCAGTGTGGATATGGTGGTCAAAAATCCGGCGGTGGCATGGACGAATAAATATATCAAATTGGCTTTGGATAATAAGGTGCCGGTGGAAATGGATTCCAGCCTTTTTTTCAAATTTTGCAAAAATCCCATCATTGGGGTGACCGGCACGAAAGGGAAAACGACCACGGCTAGCTTGATTTATGAAATATTGAAAACGGCCGGCAAGAATCCGCTGAAAGTCGGCATCGGGCAAACATCCGTTTTAGATAAATTGAAGGAATTGAAAAAAGACACGACGGTGGTGTTTGAACTTTCCAGCTGGCGGCTGAGTGCCTTGGGACGGGCGCGCCTCAGTCCTGAAATTGCGGTCATCACTAATCTTTATCCGGATCATCTGAATTACTACAAATCTATCGCTGAATATATCAAAGACAAAAAAAATATATGTCTCTATCAAAAAAAAGAAAACAGTTGTGTGATTTCGGGCGACAATGAAATTCTAGAAAGCCTTTCTTTGGAAATAAAATCTCGATTGATCAAATTTTCCAAAAATAAGATTGATTCCGGTCGCGGTGTGTACGTCGAAAATGGCACGATCTATTCCAATGACGGCATAGATGAAAAAAAGATAATGAGCGTTGCTGAAATTAAATTGCGAGGAGAGCATAACTTAGAAAATATTTTGGCGGCCAGTGCGGCGGCCGTGGCGGCCGGAGTGAATTTGGCGTCTATCAGAAAAGCTATTATGGCTTTCAGCGGGGTGGCTCATCGATTGGAAACTGTGCGCGAACTCAATGGAATTAAATATATCAATGATTCAGCCGCTACGATGCCAGAGGCTGCTATTTCAGGCATAAAATCTTTTTCTGAACCGATCGTACTGATTGCTGGCGGTTCGGATAAGAATCTGGATATGACAGAATTCACCAAGATTATTTGTGCAAAAGCGAAAGGAGTGGTTTTTCTGAAAGGGGCGGCCACGGACAAAATCCTAGTGGCTATGAAAAAAGTGGACGGAGAATTGGCCAGGCGCGGTTTTGAAATTGTAGAGACGATGGAAAAAGCTTTGTCATTGGCCAGATCAGTGGCGGAAAAAGGCGACATAATCTTGCTTTCCCCCGGGGCGGCCAGTTTTGGGCTATTTGCCAATGAATTTGACCGAGGCGATAAATTTAAAGAAGCGGTCAAAAAATTGAAATAACAAAAATCCCCGAAAGGGGATTTTTTTGTGGGCGCACCAAGATTCGAACTTGGGACCTCGTCATTATCAGTGACGCGCTCTAACCAACTGAGCTATGCGCCCATGTGGACCCTATCCCGCCTTGGCGGGATAACCTCCTGCTTTTAGGTGTGTGGACCCTATCGGACTCGAACCGATCACCTCCTGCTTGCAAAGCAGGCGCTCTACCAGATGAGCTAAGGGCCCAAAAGCCTGAAAATAGGCTAAACGACAACTAAAAACTATTATACACGAAGATAGAGATTTGTCCATACTACTCTCTCGAATTCTAATCTGAAGTGCAATTGCCTTTTAAACAAAAGACATCCCGTTTCTGGGTTAAGATAGTTGTATCGAGCAACTTAATCATTAACTCAAACGAGATGTCCTACCAACAGCTTACCCTAAGACAGCGTTTTCAG
>CAIKZD010000013.1 GCA_903831805.1 uncultured bacterium | reverse complement strand
TTTTCATCTTGGTTGCCGTCGTTTTTAATCTTAATCGGCGCGGAGACGGAAGTGCCGGGCGTGACTTTCAAATTGATTGGGAGAGGTGAAGTGGTGAGAAGGAGTTGGCCATTAGAAGCGGTGGATTGGGCGAGGGCGGGAACGGCGAAAAGGCCGAAGATAGCTACAAGCAATAATAAACCTTTGGATTTTTTCAGATAAGCAGTCATATTTTGTATAATTTTATTATACAGTATTTTTCCTGTTTTTACCATATATCGCCTATTTCTCTCCGTCCATTTCTCGCACGATATTGCGCATAAAAAGCACGCCTGTTAAGAAAAATAAAGCAAAAAACATCCGTAAACTCTTAACAATCAGCGCGATTTTGATTTGATTATCAATGCCATAATACAGATCCAGGATTTCTGCGGCCAAAAGCAAAATGATAGCCGTCAAAAAAAACTTATAAGAAATGTCCAATTTTTTTTCCACGCGCCACACGATGCCGGCAGTGAAAATGATCGCTAGTAGCAGTGAGATGATAGTGATGGCATTCACACTTAAAAATATTTTTTCCATTCTAATGTGACACCCCCTTCCTTTTTCTTTCCCCCAGTAGTCCGATTTTAGCTAAATTATTTTCCGTAATATGCCGGAGGGCATGCAGATAGAGCCAATATTCCCGTGAAAAAAGCAGCAGCCAAATAATCAAAGCCAGAAGTAGCCAGAGTGACGCCGTGCCGAGCTGACTCAACAACTCTGGATAAGTGGCGATTATTCCCCCACCGAAGTTGAGCACCGGCAAAGGCAGCACCGAAAAACTTTGCACTCGGCTGATGTCATAATGATCGAAAAGTATTTCCACTTGTACGCTGTAGCGACCATCTTTATAATATGCCGGGATAGAAATGTTGCGGTCTATCACGGCACCTGAGCGCAATGTGATGTTGTCCGAAAAACTTTCTTTCACTTCCCCTTTTTCATCTAAAACGCTGTATTTAACCACCGCTGGCGCATTTTCATAGCGAGCGTCCAAGCGTGCAATCTTGAGGCCGGTGGTCAAATCCTTCCCTTGAAAAACCGCGTCCTTGGCTATTTTTAAAGAAAAATCCAATGGCAGGCCAGTTTCTTGGGCAGTTGGAGGCTTAGGTACAGCCGGATCATTTGCAGTAGTTTTAGCAGATTTATGTGAAGAAGATCCGGATGAATTATTATTACTGCCAGTATTACTCGTCACGGTCTGAACGATATTAAAATCCTGCGAAGCAGAGGTGGTTCTAGTGGCATCCAATGGATCAGTAGCTGACACAAAAAGAGTGTGCGCACCGAGTGACAGATCGATTGGCGGTGTCCAAGTCCAGAATCCGGTGGCGTTGGCTTGTATATCGGCCGAAGCAATAATTTCACTGTAGATATCCAGATGCACTTTGGCATTGGGAATATTGGTCGTGCCGGAAAAGGTCGGCCGCAGTTCAGTCATCTCAGGAGTTCCGATGTAAGTTGAAATACTTTTGCCATTGATCGAAATGACATTCACCACCGGCGACGGCAGAATAATCGCACATTCCGCCGGAGTCGTGACCGTCACCGGATCAGAAATAGCAAATCCCGCCCCCATTGGACCATGCGCGGTGACGATGTAATTATAGGTTGTGCCGATGGCTACCATGCTGTCGGTATAGGGCGGTGTAGCGAGGCCTGTGACCAACGGCAAGCTATCGCGCGTCACATCAAAACTATCTGAATTTTCATCCGTTGGCCAACTGAGCGTCACCGACAACGTGCCAGTGCTCGTGTCACAAGTCGCATTCCCAAAAACCAGCGGCACCACCGGTGGCCCCAACACTTTCCCCGTAATCGCAATAGTGTCATCCGCTAAGGCTTTGAATTTATGCCGCACATCCGACAACAAAAATTCCGGACTATAAATCAGAGAAATTCCTACGTAGAAAACAAATAAACTCACTGAAAAAATCACATGGAACTTGGCCAATTTTTTCAACCTCCTTTTTTCTGTTTTAATTATTTTTTGTTTCTTTTTCATAACTATCCAAGCAAATTTTTATAACAGCTTAACAGCTAAATTAAACACCGATTTTCCAGACTCCTTTTTCCAAAAAAGCTTCTATGGTTTGCCGCGTAGCTTTGTTTATAAGATTGGAATGTGAAAGCTTATTTTCTTTTGCATAATCAGATAGAGTAACAATTCTCTTCCCTTCCAAATAAGCCAAGCGCTTATAATAACTATTGGTTAAGGCCCTGCCCACTATCTCTTCCATTATACCAGTCACGCCCTTCAAATCAAATTCGCGGAAAGCTTCATAATATTTTTTTCTGTCAATGAATTTTATGTTTATAGGAACAAAACCTTCTCGCATCAGCAGATAATTATTGATGACTCGCCCGATCCTTCCGTTGCCATCGCAAAACGGATGAGTATATTCAAAAGTCAGATGCAATTTAGCAATCCGTTTGATAATATTTTCATGGCTAGCCGCATTATATTCGACCAGCATTTTTTTCAGACGTTCCGTCACCTCGTTGGGATTTGGCGCAATATGGCTCCCTACCCGCACAAACTCATTGTCCTGTCTAAATCTTCCGGCAATATCATCGCGAATATTGGAAATTAGCATTTTATGAAGCAATAAAATCACACTGAGGCCAAGTTCCTGTTCTTTGGCTTTTGTATCTATATATGACACAACTCTGGCTAAATTTTTGGCTTCAAAAATTTCCCTCTCGGTAATAAATCTGTCTAAATCAATTTGCAAAAGTATTTTTTCCGTTTCTTCCAATGAAAGCGTACTATTTTCAATAGCATTGGAGTTATATACCTGCTCGGCTATTTCCGCTTCGGAAATAAGCTTAATAAGAGCCTCTTTTTCACTAGAAGCGCTATAGTATCGTTCACGCAATAAAATTATTTTGTTGTAAAAGCTTAGTGTTTTTGCCATACGATAATTATACTCTTTTTCACGGTTTTGTCAACATAACCGTGAAAATATATCCATAAATTAGTATTTTTCACGGTTTTAAGGCTGAAGTGAGCGCGGTCCAACCGCTCTAAAGCGGTTGGACCGCTAGTATTGTCATGACTTTATCATACAAAAAATCCTGATTTTGAATAATCGCGCAAGAATCGCGCAACATTTTTTCCATAAAAAAAATTCCCCGGGTGGAGAAGTTTTTGATGAACGTTTTTGAAATGGTTTAGAACATTCCGGCAGCGACAATGGTCAGAGTATCGGTGTAGTCAGAGGCTGGTGGTTGAGTGGTGGCCACACGTGCCCTTTCAGTGAAAGTTACAGTCTCAGCGTTAGATGGGGTTGATTCTGTTGCTGCTATACTGTAAGCAGTAGTAAGCGTACCTACCTGATCGGCTCCTGCAATATATTCACCAGCAGCGGCCGATGTACCTCCAACTGTGGTAACCTTAAGACCATATCCTGTAGTTCCAGTACTCAATGTCGTTGGTGTTCCATCATAAGTTCCCGGCGAAGTTATATCTGTTGCACCAGGTGAAGTAGAATGCAACGCTGCATTAGCACTTTTCACCCACGTCGTCCAACCATTTTTAGCATTAGACGTTATTGTTGCAGTTGAACCCGTAGTTGTTGCTGTTGCACCGTTAGTTAAAGCGGTAGTAAAGTTATCCGTATTTGTTGGCAAAGCAAAACTAAATGTTGGATTAACAGCGCCTGTAACCGAAATAGTATCATTGGCAACAGTAGAAAAAGCAATTGCAGAGTGATCAAGAACGGCGCCACCAGATGTTTGAAGTTCAAGAGCACCTTGCTGGTCATTTTGTAATGTAGCCCAACTAGACAATGCTGTTGTAAGAATCCAGTTAAAACAATACAGCGTTGTTGTGTTCGCAAAAACGCCACTCGTAAAAGTCACAGTTTGCCCAGAGGGAGTGCCAGGAGTCTGTATAGTTGGCCAAGCCTGTGCTCCAGTAGGCCATCCGAGATTTGTCGTATTTGTTGTCCAAGTAGCCGTTAGCCCAAGTGTCCAGTTTGTTGGAAATGTAACCAATACCTTCCCAACAGTACTTGGACTAGTATTTGCTTTTGCACAAACCGTTCCAGTAGTCGCACCACCAGCAGTCATATTGTCTATCCTTACCATTGCGTAATTTAAATTTGGATTTGCCGCTTCCGCCTTCTGTGTAAAATACACAATCGGGAAAGCTAGGAGGGCAATCATCGTAATGATGTTCGCCAGTGAAAGACTTTTGAGTAACTTAATTTTCATATTTTTATTTTTTTATTTCGTCCCCCACTTAAATGTGGAATAGAGAATTATTATCTATTAAAATATACCATACTTTTTAAAAAAGATAAAATTATATTTTTTGGCAAAAACTGTGGATAACTTTTTAGAAACTTCCTGCTGCCACCACCGTTAATAGCTCTGCATAATCCCCTGCCGCCGGCGCAGTGGTGGCCGGTTTGGATTTCAAGAGGAATGAGCCGGTACCACCAGTAATTGGGCCGGCCGTGTGGAAAATTTCTCGCACAGTCGGATCGACAATGCCCACATAGTCGCCACTAGTGGTGTCATACGGAGAAGTCAATGACAATGTTGCACCCGTCATGCCTTGCGCCCCGAATCCCTCTGGACTCCCGGCCAAATTAGGATCAGTGGCTGAAGTGATTTTGTAATTAGCGTGCGTACTGTATAACCCACCGTTAGCGCCATAGACATACACGCGGCCACCATTCACCCCGTTAGTGTCCAGGGTCACATCGATGTGGTGTGGACTGGTGTTGACGCTGCCGGTGTTCATAGTGCCAAAATCGATGGAAAAAGAGGGACCAGCTTGATTGTCGGTTTTCACACCGAATGACAAAGTCGGATTGACCGTGGCGACTGAAGCGGTCGGGCCATAACCGGTTTCAGTGAACTTGCCTTGCATGGCTTTGACTTTCACTTGATAGGTCGTGCCGGGAGCGAGGCCAATGACGGTGATGCCGCTCGCCCCGCCCCAAGTCGTGTAGTCTTGATAGTCAGCCAGGGTCAGTGTGGCGCCGACTGTGTGATCGCTTTTGACATAATTCGTGATGGTGGCAAAATTATCCGTACTGATGGCGATGGCAAATTTGGTGTCCGTCGGATTGCCGGACGGATTAACAATAAGATTGAGCTTATTGTAGTAGCTGCTCGGATTGGTGAACGTCGGCGCGAGCGGCACATTGGCTTGGCCGGTGAAGATTAAACCCGATTGTAAACTGATGCCGCCGAGCGGGGTGGTCTTGGTGCCGCTTTGTTCGCCGGTGATGGCGTCTAAAGCAAAGCCGCCACCGGTCGAATTGGCTGTGCCACCACTGCCGAAGCCGAAATCTTTCAGCTTATAGCTCGAGCTGAACGGCATCACCAAAAAGAAGAACAGTAGTAAACCGGGAAAATATTTTTTTGAAAATTGTTTAGACATTTTTTTGTTTTTCTTGTTGTTAGGCTCCAAGTTCCCAAGGCGAGGCCTTGAGAATTCCAAGGCCTCGCCTTGGGAACACTTCTACTTCTTCCAAAATTTTACCACAAAAACCGCTGCCACTAAAATCAGACCGACTAGAAAAATCAGACCTAAAACTTTTTCTCTTTTGGAAACTATGGAAAAGGTTTTTTCTTTTTTGACCGGTTCTTTATTGAAAACGATATTCATTACATCCGCATCTCGACCGGAAAAATCTTTTTTGAGCGCCATGCCGCGCAAAGGATTAAGTTCCATCGACTCTATTTTGCAACCACTTTCAGAGAAAATCCTAGCTTGGGCATTGATTTCCGTATCGATATAGATAGCTTGCGGTTTTATGCCACATCTTTTTTCTGTAAAAGCTAGGAATTGGCTCAAAACTTCCGGCGCCTTCTCATCTTCACAAAGATATGTCCCTATCACTGCGCCATTTTTCACTGCGCCAAATAGGGTGCGTTCGTCCTTGGCGATGAAAACAAAAGTGCCGGCCTTCGGCAACAAGCGCGCCAAAACAAGTGATTGCGGTTCCGCCGCTTCCACCCACAATCCCGCTTCTTCAAAACTTTTTCTGAAAGTGTCAAAAAAAGTTTTGCGGATGGCCGCGATCTGCACCGCTTGATTGGTTTTGCTTTCGGTCTTGAAATCCCAATTGCCTTCCAATGTTTCCGGGATTATTTCTTGTGCCTCTTTTAAAATCTCCGCCCGTTCCTTTTCGGTCGAAGGCAATGTGGCCACATAAGAAAACCCTTCCCCGAAAACCACCCGGGTGCGACTAGGGCCACTTGCGGAAATTTCTTTCAACAATTCCGCCAGCGTTTCTTTAGTCCAGTCATATTGGCCAATTTCTCTAATAAGTTTGCCACGCGAAGAAAAAACCGCCGCGCGAAGCTGGCTGCGAGTGATGAAAATAATGGTGAAACGTTTGAAGAATAACATAAAGCTAGTTTACCACAAGCGGCTGTTCCTTCCAATTCGTCACGGTTAAAATACCGTTTACAAATGCGGCGTCAGCTTCCAGTGAGCGCCAATATTTATCCGCGCCGGAAAAATACACTTGCACAGTGTAAGAGCCATTTTGATTGTCTACGCCGATATGACAAGTGCCGTTAGGAAAAGTCACCTCTCCGCCGGCATACAGCGGATCTTTTTTGATCCGTAGCAAACCTTCTTCCATACAAGCGTCCGCATTGAAAAAGGCCGCTTCCCCGAATTGTCGCGCCTCAGCTGTGCGCACCGCACCAGTCGACAAAAAAGACAGCGTGGCCGTAATGCTGAGCGTCACAACCAAAAGAACGAGCACAATAGTGATCGTGATGTAACCTGGTTTATTTTTTTTGTGAGCCATAATGTTTCTTACTCTTAGAGCAAGGTTCGACCTTAGGCTATGCCTAAGGTCGAACCTTTGGGATTACTATTGGTTTCTCAATTCCGCTCCAGCCTCAATCGGTATGGAAAATTCATATTCACTGCGCCCGCCGGCCGCCGGATAATACGCTTCGGCGGTAAAACTGAAACCGACATATTGCACTAGGCCGGCGCCGTCCAGCTGAGCGGTAAATTTCAAATCTCTCATCCGCACCGTGTCCGGATGCAACCACTGCGGCGAAGCGCTGCCTCTTTTGATGGAAACCTTATCATTGTTCGCTTCAATCGTGACTTCTCCGTCAGCCGTATTCAAAACTAATTTCCCCGGCGCATTGTCAAAAACCGATTGATCGGTTTTGACTTCGCTGGCTGAACGAATTTCACGCTTTAAGATTTCGCTTAACACTTCCGCGCCGGACTCAGTTTCGCGCATCGTATTGGCTTTTACTCTGGCCATAACCACATTCCATCCATAAGCAAATAAAATCCCAATGACCATGGTGGCCAAAGTTATATAGATAAGCGTCTCGATAAACGTGAAACCTTTTTTTGAGCTAGTCTTTTTTTTCATAAGCTATTTTTATTTCCATCTGGATAAATATGTTTCAACCGAAGTTGAAACAGTCCGCCCGGCGCCGTCCGGCCAGCTGACCGTGGACACGATTTTTTTCATATCCGGGTCCGTTGTCCCGCCGCTCGCCGTAACATTGCCATCACCATCTCGCGCCACATCAGAAATGCTGATTGTTCTTTGGTATATATCAAAGTGATCATTTTCACCGGCCAGCTTCCATTTGCCATCCGAAAAATCCAAACCAGAGTTATCCGTATTGTTCAAGTCATCAAAAGCTCCATCTCGCACAGATCGCACCGCTTCCAGTCCGACCGAAGCATAAGTAGCGGCCGCGGAATATTGCAAACTTTTCTGCTCCGCAGACAAGGCGGACAGAAAAAAAGTTATGGAAGCGGCGGAAAAAATGGAAAAAAGCGCCACTGACAAAATGACTTCCAAGATGGAAAAACCCTTGAGATACAATTTATTTATTTTTTTTCTCATAAGTTTTTATTCCAGCACTCCTTCCGCGTTCAACGTAAGCTCTATCCGGCTATTCCCCCAAAAAATTCTCGCTCCGGAAAATGCCTGACTGGGCCGACCGCTATCCTCCGCAAAAATTGTTTCAGAAAATCCGGCTACCGTAATGTTGTGGTTTATTTCCAAGGCGGCGTCAAAAGCCGTGTCACGCGTTGAAAAATTATCACCGCGAAAAAGGATGAATTTGTGATTGTTGTTGTCATAGTGCACGCCCCAAGCTGTGTTTTCTTTCCCGGCCAAGGCCAAGCTTTGCGCCTCGCGCAGACTCCCCGCCAGATCTTCGGTAGCATCTTTGACCGCCATTTGGGACATAAAATTAAAAGAAAAAATTCCCGCTGGCACGCTGATGATTAAGAGCAAAGAAATTACGATTAGCAGTTCAATGAAAGTAAACCCCTTAGCCATAAAATTTATTTTTTTTATTTTATCTAAAGCTTACGCGTAAGTTCTATTATTGATGGATGGAACCGGTCAGCGAATAGATTGGCAAAATCACCGCCAAAGCCACAAAGCCGACGATGAGCCCGATGAACAGCAGGAGGACCGGCTCCAGAAAAGCGGCGGCGTTCTTGGCTTGCGTTTCCGTTTCATCTTCCAAATAATCCGCCAGATACAAAAAAGATTCTTCCAGTTTTCCTGAGGCTTCGCCCACCGAAATCATGCGCGTGGCAATCTTGGGAAAAATAGTTTTTTGGCTGCGCAGCCCTTCACCAATAGTTTTGCCTTGTGACACAGTCTGTCGCAGAGCAGTGGCGATCTTTTTTACCACCAAGTCATCGGCGATTTCCGTTTCAATCAAAAGCGCGCGCTCCAACATCAGCCCACTGCCGAGCATAATGCCCAAATTGCGACACAGAGCGGCCAAGGCGGCATCCTTAATCACACTGCCGATAATCGGAATGTGCATCCGGACGCGGTGCCAAAAAAATCTAAACGGAACAGAAACAGTGAGCACAAAACGTAACAATAGGAAAAAACCAGCCACCCCAGCCGCCATCACCACGCCATATTTTCGCAGGCTATCCGCGACAAATAGCAGGATGCGTGTGATCAAAGGCAATTGCGTGCCAAACGAGCGAAAAAGGTCGCCTAATTTTGGCAACACGAAAAAACTGACAAAGCCTCCGATAATAAACGCAATCACTACTACTAAAATCGGATAATAGAGCGTGGCGCGCACTTTCTTATTAATAGCATCCTCCTTGGCAATTTTAGCAGCCAAAAATTCCAGACTTCTTTCCAGTGTGCCAGAAGTTTCGCCAATCTCGATGATACTGCTGAAAAAACGGTCAAAGGATCCGTCTTGCGCTAACGCGGCGCCAAGCGATTGACCATTTTCAATGTGTCGCCGGATGCGAAAAGCCACGCGTCCCACCGCGCTTTTTTTGTCATCTTCCAATTCCAAAAGGGCTTCGTTCAAGGGAATGCCGGATCTGACGAACATCGCCAAATGCTTGGCAAAAAAAAGCTTATCCGTCAGCGTGACACGATTAAATATTTGCATAAAAAATAAATTACACTTTAGTGGCGCCGATAATTTCTTCAATAGTCGTGACGCCCATTTTGACTTTAGCTAGGCCATCTTCCATCATGGTCACCATCTGGGCCTCCTTCGCCAGCTCACGCAGTTCTCCAGCGTCTTTGTTTTGTGAAATGGCTTGGCGCAGAACTTCGTCAATTAACATAATTTCAAAAACACCCAAGCGACCCTGAAAACCGGTATGCTGACAGACCTCACAGCCTTTGCCGCGATAGAGATACACAGCGTCATCCGGAGCCGTCCTTTTCACTTCAAACATTTTTTCGGCCAAGTCCCAACCGATGCGCCCCGCAATTTCTGCGGCTGTTATCTTTTCACTGGCGCGACAATCTTCATGGATCTTCCGCACCAAACGTTGCGCCACAATAATGTTGACCGTGGAAGCGATGAGAAAAGGTTCGATGCCCAGATCAATGAGGCGCGGAATGGTCGTGGCTGCATCATTAGTGTGCAATGTAGAGAGCACTAAGTGACCGGTCAGTGCCAGGTTAACTGCAATATCAGCCGTTTCGTTGTCACGAATTTCGCCCACTAAAATAATGTTTGGATCCTGCCGCAAAATACTTCGGAGGCCCGTAGCGAAAGTCAATTTAGCTTTGGGGTTGACCTGGATCTGGCTCACGCCTTCAATGTCATATTCCACCGGATCTTCAATGGTCATAATGTTCACTTTCCGATTATTCAGCAATTTCAAAATCGAATAAAGCGTGGTGGTTTTGCCACAGCCAGTCGGCCCGGTTACCAGAATCATGCCATATGGTTTTTCATAAGCCGCTTTAATCTTTTTTAAATTTTCGCCGTCCAACCCGATATTGCTCAACAAAAATTGGCGGGAACGTTCTGCCAAGAGGCGCAACACCGCTTTCTCGCCTTCAATAACCGGCACAATCGACACCCGCACATCAATCTCCTTATTTTCTTCGCCTTCCTCCATAGGAATTTCCATCTTGCCGTCTTGCGGAATTTGATGCTCATCGGTCCTGAGGCGGGCCATCACTTTTATCCGAGAGATGACTTGTGGATGAAGCGCGCGCGGAATGACCGACACGTCATGCAAGACGCCATCGATCCGGAAGCGCACCATTGAGTCGCCCCGCTCGCGCGGTTCGATGTGGATGTCCGAAGCCCGATTACGGTAAGCTTGAAAAATGATGCCCTTCATAATCTCAACAATGGGCTGCTGCGCGCCCTCTTCTTCTCCTGATTTTGAATTATTGGTTTCAATTTCTCGGAAAGTGTCTTCCAAGATATCATGCAAACCTTTGCCATAAAATTCCAAGACCGTATCAATGTCTTCTATGGTCGTGGCATACACAAGCACAGGCACGCCCTCTTTGCGCTCTATGAAATTAGGCGTTTCCAAGTCCGTCGGATCAGCCATGGCGACATGGATTCCGGCGGCATCTTTTTTAAAAGGCACAATCATCTTTTTGCGCGCCACTATTTCCGGCACGATGGCCAGGGTGGCCTGGTCTGGCATATTTTTGGACAACAAGATAAATGGCACATTAGCTGAGTCCGCCACTAATTTAGTCAGATCTTCACTCTTGATCAATCCGCGGCTAGTCACCGCGTCCGACAAGGAAACATTTTCTTGCTCGGCATAGCGCAAAGCTTCCTTCAATTTTTCCTCATCGATCACGCCTGATTCAATCAGGATATTTTTTAAATCTTGGGCGCTGAGCCCGGAAAATTCCATAAGCTTTTTTTGTTTTGTATTTTTGGTCGCGCGTTGTGCGACATCCATGTCTAAATGATATCACACTTGACGCCACTGTCTATCTGTTTTATTTTGCAAAGGCTTTTATTTTTTGAATGAAGCGGTAAAGATAATATTTTTTAGCATTGATAACCACATCATAACTCCCGGGAAATCTCGTCGCGGCAGTCTTCGGTGAAAAACCGGTTTTAAATTTTGTAATCCCCGCCCAGGATTTCGTCTTATTCGTAATTCGTACATTCGTACTTGATTCGTAATTCGTAGAGACCCCCCCAAAATCATACCGCCTACATCCAGCTTTTTTAGCATCCTTAATTTGTTGCCATTGCAAAATGTACGGTGCCATAACATTTCGATATTCATCATCCGATGCGCCGTGCATATAGGTGCAAGTCTCACCATAGAACAAGACCAGATTAGCCACAATGACTTTGCCTTGATATTCCGCTATATACAATTTCAAAATATCACCTGGAATAATTTCCAACATCTTGCGATAATAACTCTCCGGATGTGATGTGATTCCATCCCGCTTGGCCGTAATTCTTACCAATCTTAAAAATTCCGCAATATATTTTTCCGTATTTTTATCATTTGGATTTGAAATTGCCCTCACACTAACCCCTTTCTTCTCTGCCAGTTTTATATTATATCTTGTCTTGCTCTTCATCTCCGCCAAAAACTCTTCTTCTGTTTTTGCAATGTCGACAATAAAAATTTCTTTCGGTTGCACATCATGCGGCGCCTTGGTAATTTTGTATTGGATATTATTTTTTATTTTTTCCAAAATTTCTTCACTCGCCAGCTCAATCCGGATCCAGCCAGTTTTATTTTCTTCAGCCAAATCAATCAGCTCTTGCATCCCGTTTTCTATTTTAGATTTTGAATTTTGAGATTTGTTTGTGTCTTGTATCTTGTATCTTGTATCTTGCACAACAGGACCTCTTGGCGCATAAAAATATTTTCCCACTACCGGCAAACTATGCTCGATAACATTCGCCCAAAAACCATCCGCAGAAATGTTGTATGTTTTCCTTCCCACCACTGCCTGAAACTTCCGCCACTCACTAGACTGCAAAAAACCGCCGTCCGGCGAATTAGCTTGGATGAATTTTTCTGGGTTATTTAGCATGGATTTTTATCTTTTCCCCAAATTTTTGAGCGCCGTCTTGATTCTTTGCCCCACGTCTTTCATGTCCGCCGGCACACTTTTTAAGGCATCTCGCGCCTCGACATTGGAATAGCCCATCGTCATCAAGGCCTCAATAGAATCCACATCCGTCACCGCCTCTTCTTTGTCGCCCACTGAGATATCAGCCACCTTGTTTTGTAGTTCCAAAATTACCCGTTCGGCGGTTTTCTTGCCGATGCCGGAAACTTTAGTGAGAATGGAAGGGTCTTCATTCAAGATGGCGGTCTTGATGGTCTTTGGAGTCGCAATCGACAAGATGCTCATGCCGGCTTTAGGACCGATGCCGGAAATGGAAATCAAAAGTTCGAACATTTCCAATTCTTCCGGCACCAAAAAACCATAGAGCGCCAGCGTGTCTTCGCGCACATAAGTGTGGATGAAAAGGCTTATTTCTGGCGCTCCAGCCACTTTGCCAAAAGTATAAGCACTGAGGTGCACCTTGTAACCCACGCCGTGCACATCAATGACGGCATAGGTGTTTTTCAGATATTCAATTTTTCCCGTTAGTTTTGCAATCATATCCCAATTCTACCATTTAAACTGACACTTGCCAAAAATCTCAGCCTGTGCTAAAAATGATAGGTAAAAACCTTTACTTTTTACTTTTAATTTCTATCGTATAAACTATGCCAATCAAAGAATCTGCTAAGAAATATATGCGGGTGACTGAACGGAAGACCGAAAAGAATCGTAAGATCAAGGGTTCCTTCCGCAGTGCCATCAAACTCACTAAAGAATTCTTGGCCAAAAACGACATCGAAAAATCCCAAGAATATCTGAAAAAATCGATAAAAGCCATCGATAAAGCCACTCAAAAGAAAGTCTTGCACAAAAACACCGCCGCCCGCATGAAATCTAGACTCAATAAAACCGTCAAAACCGCAGCGTTGAAGAAATAATCTTGCAGTAAAGAAAACCACTCTTGAAAAAAGAGTGGTTTTTTATTTTCTTGGTCATTGTATTTTGTATTTAATTCAAGCCTTGCGTAGCGCGACACTATAAATTCAAGTGAGGCGGCGTTAAGAATTTACTCATCATTGGTCTTTTCAGAGAGAGCTTAGTAAATTTAGCCGCCGAACGTAGAATTTATTGGCGCGCGGAGCCGGCTTGAGAGTTCTTTTTGTTACTTTTTCTTGCGGAAAGAAAAAGTAAGCAGAGTTACAATTCCGCTACAAACTTATCCAACCCCAACTTGATTTCAATCTTCCCCGTTTTTATATCCGTATCCAGTTCCCCTAATTTTTGATAAATAGTTTTTAATTTTAGAAGGGGCAGACGCGAAACTTGGGAGAGACTTTTTTTCACCACGAAAGGATGCAGTTTAGTAGCGCGGGCAATTTCATATTCCGGCATGCCTTGCTCCTTGAGATCAGCCACTTTCAGCATATTGCGAAATTGATAGAAAAACATCGAGAGAATATAGAAAGGATCATCGCCTTTTTCCAGGTGTTTATGTAGCATACCTAAAGCAAGTTTTTTGTTGTTCGCCCCAATGGCGTCCACCATGGCGAAAATATTGCCATCTATTTTGGCGTGCACCAATTTCTCCACATCTTTTTCTTCAATCATCTGTCCGTCAACATAACTGGACAGTTTTTGCATTTCAGAAAACAAAACAAAATTATCTTCGCCGCAATAGACTAGTAGCTTTTCCAAAGCCGCGGTAGAAATTTTAGCGGCGCCATCTATCTCAGCTAAAGTTTTCAAAACCCATTGGCGTAATTTCACACCGCTCAGTTTTTCAAATTTTTGACTCTTGGCATTTTTTTCCAAAAATTTATACAGCGCCCCGGATTTTTTCGGTTGACTGCCTTCCCAAAAAGCCACCACCACATCCTTATCTTCAATGAGTGATTTGCCTTTTTTCTTGAGAAATTCTTGCATGACTTTCTGTTCCTCTGCTAGCAAAAAGCTTAACATATTTTCCACGATTATCAGTCTTTTGGGCGAGAGTAAATTAGCCGTGAAAGCCGTGGACATTATTTTTTTCACGGTATCTTTGCCCGTCGAACCCGCCGACGAGGCGTGGTCACAATCAAAAACTGATAAGCCGGAACCGGACTTATCAGAATTGAGATATTTTTGTTTTATTTCGGCAACTTTACGTTTCGAAGAAAACGCATCCTCGCCGTAGAGAAAAATAATCATTTTTTAGCTTTTAGCTTTTAGCTTTTAGCTTTTAGGAAATTAAATCCCCCGCTAATAGCTAACGGCTAATTTTCTAAAGGCTAACTGCTCGGTGTCCATTTCATACCTTGGCCCGGTTCCATCACATTCACCCAAATTTGCCCCGGCACAAATTTGATTTCTGCGCCGCTTTCATCATAGAAGAAAAGTTTACTGTCCAAACTAGCTTTATCTTTTTTCCAAGTGCCCTTCACTTGCTGGCCGTTGAAATAGAAATAGGCATCACCACTATCAGTAGTGTCAAACCACGGATCGCCCAATTGCAAATTATTATACCGTCCCACGCCGTTGTAATCAATGCCGGCCTGATCTTCTTTCGGCACCAGCGACCACGGATCCATCAAACCTTTGTCGATATAACTTTGCTCATCCGCTAATTTGATCTGATTGTCCTGTGCCACCAGCACGGCGATGTTTTTCGGCGCTACGCGCTTGCCATTGTTCTTGTCCGTGTCCGGTGTGCCGTCCCAAGTGCGCAAATAAGTGTTCGAGGCTTTGTCATAATCGAAATTAACGCCGTATTTTCCCGGGTAAGCCAGACGCAGATCGCCGCCACTCGGCCGCTGGTCAATGCCCGCTTCGTCCTGATGAGGATAGCCCGCGAATTTGTCCTCCGTGGAATAATTATAATCCTTCATGGCTTGTTCAATCTTGTCTTTCGTAATATGCCCCGTATCCTCCAGCTGCATCACCCCGGTTTTGGGCCAACGAGTACAATAAGAAGTCGTCAAACAATTAATGTTGTCGATGATTTTCTGCTTCAAAAGACTCTCAGCAAAAATGGAATATCCCCAGTGGATGTACATCGCATCTAGTCCTTTGGCCAGTGGAATATAGTCATGTCGGCCGCTCCGGATTGAACCGATTTCGTTCGGTACATTGCACAGATACACTCCCATGAGGCGTGTATTGGAATTAGTGAACACCGGCATTTCAAAAACCATATCCGCATCGGAAAAACCCGCGGCGGGCCTAGCGGTCGGATCGGCCGGTTGCATGACCGCAATTGGACGCTTATTCCAATTGTCGCAGGATACGCCGGAAATCGGACTCACTGGTCCCGTATTGGCCGGGCCGGAATTTTGCGCGGCTTTTTTGTTCAGATCAATCTGCTTGATGTTATTAGTTCTGGATTTTTTGATCAAATAAATCCCGCCGCCAAGCAAAGCCAGAACAACAGCTGCAATAATTATTTTTTTTGTTTTAGACATAATTCTTTTTTATGAATTACCAATTATTTACTAGGCGCTAATTTGCGAATCACATATTAACATACTATGCATTAGTATATTCGTATTTAATTCGTAATTAGTAAAGCTCTCTCTATTTTTGACACTTGGGACAAAAGAAAACGCTTCTTTGCCCCAATGTTTTTCTTTGTATTATTGTACCACATTTTTGGCACGCCTGCTTATCGCGACGATAAACCTTCAACACTTTCTGAAAACCGCCTGGCGCGCCAGCCGTATCGCGATAATCCGAATCACTGGTTCCACGTAATTTCACCGCTTTTTTGAGGATCTTACCGATAGCAGCATAAAGCTTCTTGCGTTCCGGCATCGTAATTTTCTCAATCCGGCGTTCCGGCAAAATCTCAGCTTCAAACAGAATTTCACTGCGATAAATATTGCCAATGCCGGCAATTAGATTTTGATCCATCAAAATTATCCCAATCTGCCCTTTCGGTTTTCGCTCAAGTATTTCTTGAAATTTTTGAAAAGTGAATTCCGGACTCAGTGCATCCGTGCCTAGAGCTTTTATTTCTTTTAAATTATTAATTTTCTCCGTATCATCCAAAACAATCTTAGCAAATTTGCGCATATCAGAAAATTCAATAGTTTTCAGTCTGTTTTTTTTATCTTTCAAAATCCACTTATGCCGGATATATTGATTGACCCGATCATCAAAGTAGTTTTCCTTTTTGATGTTTGGATTTTGAGTTTTGAGTTTTGTTTGGTTATTGTTTCTTGTATCTTGTTCCTTTACTAATAAATGTCCTGTCATCTTCAAGTGAATATACAACGTCTTCCCGCCCGACAAATCCACAAACATATTCTTCCCGATCCTGCGCACGCCAAAAATTTGGCGCCCCACAATTTCTTTTTGAAAATTCTTCAGCGTCTTATTCTTAATCGCCTTCGGCCACTCACTCCAAAAAGAAACGACAACGTCGCCCTTGATTTTTTCATTGAGATCATTTACGACAGTTTGTACTTCAGGTAATTCCGGCATAAGTTTCGTCCTAAAGCTCGGCTTTAGGAAAGATTATTATTCAATTAAACACTTTTCATCTTCTTTTTTCTCTCTCATATATAAAGCATTCTCATTAAAAAATTCACTACACTCTTTTGTACTACTAAACTGTTTTGAAACAATGTCTTTACATATAAATTTATCTTCTCTTTTCCCCAAAAAAGCAGGTAGACTCGTATATTCCCAATCGTCATTTTTATTATATCCGTGTATAAAATTATTTTTATTGACATAGGCTGCGAGATATAACAACTTTTCATTGGAATCAATATGCACCGCTTTAAATTTCCCCTGAAATAACGCGCCGCTCCTTTTGTTTTTCTTATTGAAATATTTCGTATAGCTAGTTCCAATTTTATGCATAAATTTCTCAACTCCCTTATCTTTCACTTGTTTCACCAGAATGTGAAAATGATTAGGATTAAGACAATAGGCCACGATTTCCACTAAAGGATCTTCCTTCCTAAAGCCGAGCTTTAGGAAGTCGTCCAACACTACTTCCGGATTAGTTTTTTTATAATCTCTCCACCTTATCATTAGTCCATCACTACTATCATTCAATAAATTCATAGCCAAAAGAAATCTTTCGTAGTCGCAAGTGTCTAAAAATACTTCGCGTTTATCAACTCCGCGATTGAAAATATGATAACATTCATCATTGGCAAATTCTGTTTTTCTCATGCACTAATTGTACCCTAAAGCTCGGCTTTAGGAAATATTTTTCCAACACATCTTGAAAATCATTCGTATAGCCGAGGCAATCGGTTCTGATTCCATGATCACAGCCACCTTGTCTTTAACGGAAAAAAGTGAAACGCGATTGGCGTAGACATTAATTTCAATCTTAAAAGGATATTCTTCGGCACTAACCACTTTTGTCCTTCGCAGATGATGCTGGTCGCGCGAAATGAATTGGCTGGAATTTTTATCATCCGGCATAATCAAAGTTTGGATGATTTTTTTTCGCTGTCTTTTGGCCACGTATTTTTCAGCCTCTTGCCAATTAAACATTTTCAAAATTTCTCCAGAAGCCCAACCAACCACTTCCGTCTTGGGATAATTCAAGATATCTTCATAAGCTTCCAGAATTCCCTTTTTTCCTTCATAAAACCAAACTTTCGGCTTAACCTCGCTAATATTATTCATCGCCAATAAATCCGGCAGTATCTGATCTAAAAGCAGTTCTTTTTTTCTGATAAGTGTTTTGAGCTCACCAGGATTAGCAGCGATAAAATGTTTTTTCTTGCCTCGCGCCACCGCTCGAATATATCCCAAATGAACCATCTCGTCCATGTTCTCATATACCGTGGTTCTTTTTATGCCGGTTTTTCTGGATATGCCAATGATTGTCGTCTCGCCAAGTTCAAGTGCCGCCAAATATATCTTGGCTTTTTTATCTTCCAATCCTATCTTTCGCAATGTTTCCAACATGGCTATTGTAATAAATGTCGCTTTTTCCGACGACATATTAACTTTATCATATTTATTATTATTTGTCAATAATGGCTTATTTTAAGTAACTTTATGCTAAATATAAAAAATCAATCGGATATTTTGACATTCTTTGTAAGAAAATATACACTTCACTGCTAAATTCAGATTGTCTGAATTTTAACACAGTAACTTAACAATAAATTTAGGGGGCTATCATGCGAACACACGCTTCTCAAAAAAAATTATCTTTATTTTCTCTTGGCTATCTTGATAAAAAAGAAAAAGAAAAAATTGAAGAGCATTTATCTAAATGCAGCAAGTGCATGACTCAACTGGTCAGAAATAACCAAAAAATAATAAAGAGTTATCAATCAAGAGAAGTTGCACCTGATATTATGGAACGAGGCAAGGCTATAATAAGGAATTGGGGGGAAGAGGATGGTTACAGAGAAAGGCAAATATGGGCCGCCATAGATTTAGTGCCTGTTGAGCTATGCATACAATGCCCATATTTCAGAGAAGGTAGTCCAACAATACACCAAATAGGAACTTGCTGTTATTGTCGAAGCGAAGCCAAATATTATAAAATGAGCGGCGATGCTCTCTGCGCAAATATTCGCCTCAAAAAGCATCTTCATAAATAACAAGGGGGGAGAAAAAATGAAACCATTAACAAGTGCGGAAATAGCCAGACGCATTGATGATGCCTTCACGAATTGCTTTACTGATAATAATGCCATCGGTGGCGTAACTTGCTTTCCCGATCTCATCGGAAGAAAAGTCCAAATCATCCTTATTGACACTCCATCGGAAGAAGGTGAACTCTATGTCCTATTTGGAACAGTGTTAGCAGTGAATTTATTTGATGAATTGGAACACATTGAAGATTGGGAATGTCCCACCTTTTTCCCAAAAATCGTTACTAGCGTTGGAACATTTCATGCTGAGTGTGGCGCAGGTATATCTACTTTTTGTCAAAAAGACTCTGATGGCTGGGTAGAAGCAGATATTACTTTTTTCTAAAAAACAGAGGCAATGCCGGAATCCTGGCATTGCCTCTTTATTATTTCTGAAAAATATTTCTACACTTCTCCCCAATTATCCCCCACCTTCACATCCACCACCAAGGGAACTTTTAATTTGTAAACCTGCTCCATAATTTCTTTTACTTTTTTACCCACTTCTTCCGCTAAGCTTTCTTTGACTTCCAAAATAATTTCGTCATGCACTTGTAAAAGCATCCGCACATCCGGATTGTTGACATATTCTTTGTAGACTGCAATCATGGCCAGCTTCACGATGTCGGCCGACATCCCTTGGATGGGCATATTGATGGCCATCCTTTCGCCGGCTTGGGCCACTTGAAAATTAGGCGCGTTGATTTCCGGCACATAACGGCGGCGGCCCATTTCCGTTTCGACATAGCCATTGGCCTTGGCTTCTTCTTTGGTCGTGCGCATATAATTGGCCACGCCGGTGAACTTGGCGAAATAGGCGTCGATGAATTTTTTGGCTTCCTCACGCTCGATGCCGGCCGAAACGGAAAAACCAAAGACGCTCATGCCGTAAATTATGCCGAAATTCAAAGCCTTGGCGGAACTACGCATTTTCTGTGTCACCTGGCTTTTGGTCACTTGATTGATTTCCGCCGCCGTGGCCGTGTGAATGTCTTCACCGGCCCAGAAAAGTTCAATCATTTTTTTGTCGAGGGAAGCGTGTGCCACCGCGCGGAGATCAATCTGTGAATAGTCCGCCGCCACTAACTTCCAACCTTTTTCCGCTTCAAAGGCTACGCGGAGCAATTGCCCGAGATCAGTCCGGATGGGAATATTTTGCAAATTCGGCTCACTGGAGCTTAGGCGTCCCGTGGCGGCCACAGTCTGATTGAAAGCGGTATGAATGCGTGAATTTTTGTCCACCAAAAGCGGCAGGGCGTCCAGATAAGTGGTTTTCAGCTTGAAAATCTCGCGATATTCTTCAATTTTCTCAATAATCTTATGTTCACTCTTCAATTTTTGCAACTCGGGCGAAGCGGTGGAATAGCCAGTCTTGCCACGTTTAATGTCGGTCGTCGGCAAATTCATCTTAGAAAAAAGTATCTCCGCCAATTGTTTGGGCGAATTGATGTTGAACTTTTCTCCGGCGGCGTCATAAATATTTTTCTCCAAATGAGCAATGCGCGCCGTGATCTTTTCCGAGATGCCCTTGAAAATCACCGTGTTCAAACGCACACCTGCCACTTCCATGGCCGCCAAAATTTTCACCAGTGGCATTTCAATATCCGCAAAAACTGCTTGCAAATTGCGCGTCGGATTTTGCTCGACGCTGATAGCTGCGATTTTTTTCACATAACTATTCTTCAGTTTGAAAATATAGTCCGCGCATTTGCAAACCTCCACGGACAACTCTTCCGGCGTTTCAATCATCAGCCCAAGTTGCCCTTTTTTGGCCTCTGGCGCAATCTCTTCTCCCATTTCAGCCAGCACCAAACGGTCAAAATCAGTCTTAGCTCCGGGGTTAAGCACATAGGCCGCCACCATCACATCATACAACTCACCTTTCAGTTCGATACCATATTTTCCCAATGTTTCAATGGAACTCTTCGCATCATAGCCGATCTTGCCAACATTCTCATTTTCGAAAATGTTTTTCAAAGCTGTTTTATTCTGCTCATTAAACTCAACACAGCCGGCGCGCCCCGTCTTCCAAGAAAACGCTACGCTCAAAATTTCTTTCTCCCAACTTTTCCCGCCGTGCGTTTTCAAATAGAACGCCATCTCTTTTTGTTCTGCCAGCTTCTTGAAAAATTCTTCAGCTTTATCTTCTGAAATATATTCATACTTAAAATCCTGAATGCCGTCATTATCAAGGTTCGACCTTTGGCTACCAAAGGTCGAACCTTTGGCTTGGCTTGTTCTATTTGTATCACCATTCTCAATGTCATTCGTGTTTCCAGGGATTCTCTTGATCAACGAAAAAAAAGTCAGCTCTTGGAAAAGTTTCACTAAGCCTTGTCTATCGAATTCATGCGTCTTAGCCGCCGATAAATCCAATTCCACCGGCACCGTCCGCACAATGGTCGCCAATTGTTTGCTTTGAATAGCTTGCATCTTGTCACGTTCCAATTTGTCTTTAACCGCGCCCTTGATCTCATTTATATTCGCATAAACATTTTCTAAGTTAGCATATTTTTTCAAAAGTTCCGTCGCCGTTTTTTCCCCAATGCCTTTCACGCCCGGAATGTTATCCGACGGATCACCGCGCAGACCCTTGTAATCAATCAGTTGCGAAGGCGCCAATCCATAGCGCGCAAAAATTTCATCTTTGCCATACAGCACCGAATCAGTCAGGCCGCGACGCATGGTGTACACTTTGGTTTTGTCGCTCACCAACTGCAATGTATCCAAATCCCCGGTCACAATCATCGTCTCAATGTTTTCATTCGACGAATCCGCCAAGCGTGACAGCGTCCCAATGACGTCGTCCGCCTCAAACCCGGCCAGTTCCAAAATCGGGATGCCCATGGCCCGCACCACTTCTTTGACGCGCGGAATCTGATCATACAGCTCCTGATCCGCCTTCACTCGATGAGCTTTATACTCCGCAAATTCCTTATGCCGAAAAGTCGGCCCAGCCAAGTCAAATGTCGCCACAATATAGTCCGGCTTAAATTTCTCAATCACACTAAGCATGGTCGAAGTAAACCCATACACGGCGTTCACCAGCTCGCCTGATTTGGTCATGAGCGGCGGCAAGGCATGATACGCCCGATGAATAATGGCATTACTATCAATGAGGATGAGTTTTTGGGGTTTGTTTGGCATATGGTTAGTATATAGGTCAAAAAAAGTTAAGACAAATGGAATCAGCTATTTCGTATTCGCCATCCACAAAGCTTCAAAAAAAGTTTTTTGGCTTTGAGCAACCTCAGCATTCTTTATGCTAAATGTTAGATGGGGGTCGCTATAGATATCAAAATCGACCGTGTCCTCACTAATAACAGTGTTGACCAAACTTTGTTTCAATCCGCCCATAGTGCGATATTCCATCAAGCCGCGTTCGCTAGCTGAGGTGTGCATAGTTTTTCCCAATGACTCCGGACCAATAATGCGAAAATGTATTCCGCGGGAAATGCGAATGCGATCCCACTCAGCGTGAACAAATTCTCCCACTAAATCAAAATAACGGTCCCACTCTCCACAAATCATAAATACTGTGCTGTCTCTGGGGGTTTGGCGAATTTTTTCGATAATACGATTGCGAAAAGCTTTGGTGCCTTCGGTGATTGCAAATTCTTGTCCCACCTTTTTGTGCATCATCGCCAAAAGCATTTCTGAGGCCTCCACGGCCTTTTTTTCGCGCTCTTCAGCCAAGAAAATGAGTTTTCGTGGGTTTTGAGCGCGCCATTTAGACCGCACTAGTCCGATTTGGCTCACTAATCCCTTTTCTTTGAGAGTGAGCAGGGCATTATAGACAAACTGGCGGTGCAACTCCACATTCTTGCTCAAAGTAATAGCACTCATTTCTCCAGCTTGAAGAAGCTCAATATAAATTTGAATTTCTTTACCGGAAAGTCCTAAGGAAAGAAGGGCTTTTTCTAATTGTAGGTCAATAATCTTTGACATAATTATATTATACTCCTTATTTAAAAGAAAATCAAGTCATAAAAAGTAGTCAATAAATCGTTGACATACTCTTGCGTTTATGCTACACTACGCAGTCATGATGAATAAGCATCATGTTAAAACAATCAAGGTTCTTTGAAAAAGGAGATATAAAATGGGAATGATTATCATGGATAAAAAGGAAGTTGTTAATTTCCTTAATAATAACGCAATCAGCTACATACGTTCAACAGGATTTACTCACGGGGAAGATCAGGCCTATATAGAGTTAAGTAGGTCGATAGCTAGGAGCATTGAAGAAAGTTCTCTACCGGCAGGGCGTTGTTATGAAGTAAGCGAATGCGGGAGTAGCATAAATATTTTTTTCAAGGAGAAAAAACTAGCATTGGTCAGTATTTTTCGTGATAGTTTTTCTTTATGGGAAAATACTGGGCATTGTCCAGGTTATTGCAATAGGGAATTTTCTCAATTCTGGGGAGCTCGCTGCGTATGCGAAGAGATTTTTAGAGAAGAAGCATAAATCTCCTAAAAAAGCAAGGAATGTGAACCTACATTTCTTGCTACTCTTATCCAGTTCATTAATAATGGTGGGCTACTTTGGTAGAATGTTCTTTGAAAGAGGAGATTACAATGGAATTCGATCTTGAGCTGGCATGGCGCATATTTACTATCAACTCAATCCTTGCAGCAAAAATAGTGACCGTGCTTGTCTGTGTATATATGTTACTGCGCGTTATTGATGCACTGGCGAAGTGGTTATGGAAAGAGTAGTAGCTTCACCCCCGAACAATCATCGCATTGTTCGGGGTTTTTATTTTCTGAAATTTCTATATCTAAAAAATTTAATCCCCAAACCCGATCCGCTTTTTTGGCTCTTCATCTTCCTTAAGAAGCAACTTTAGAGTTTCAAAAACCACCCTAAATTGTTTGTCATATTTTTTCTCCATGTTTTCCAGCTTTTCCCGTAAATCCTTATGCGAAACCAACATTTTCCTGATTTGCGTGAATGTTCGCATGATTTGGATGTTCACTTGCACTGCTCGCTTGCTTTTCAATACGCTCGAGAGCATGGCCACACCTTGCTCCGTGAAAACATAAGATGGCTTTCTTTTTCCACCCCAACTTGAAGTACCAATTTGGTACTTCAAGTTTTTCTTCAAAGCTAAATCTTGTGATTTTTCAAGAACTTCATTTAAGGCGCCGGATTGGTACATTAAAAATACCTTGGATTCTTTGTCATTCAATTTAAACATGAAATCACTTGGGAAACGATCAATATTTCTTTTGACAGCCCTATTTAACGCTTTTGTTTCGACATTATAGAGTTCCGCTAAATCACGATCAAACATCACTTTCTCGCCTCTGATAAAATAGATCTTCCGTTGGATCATTTCCTGCGGAATTGCGATTAATTTTCCCATATATTTTTTGTTTTAATTTATTATAATGTTATTATATCACTCTTTTGTTTTTGCGCAACCATCCTTATTTACTCATCAAAAAAACCGGTCCACAGTACATTGGATCGGTTTTTGCGTATCAGAAAAGTTTTCCTATTTTTCCAAGACTTGCACACCCTTAATAGTCACATCATCGACCGGTCGGTCACCGGGTTCAGTCGGGACATTTTCAATTTTCAAAGCCACATCCATTCCCGAGACGACCGACCCAAAGACAGTATAGCTGGCAGGGAGCGGAGCGGCTGGGCTGGCCGTCACGATGAAAAATTGCGAGCCGTTAGTGTTGGGACCGGCATTGGCCATAGCGAGAGTGCCTTGCGGATAGGTTTCTGTACCTTTCAATTCATCGGGAAAAGTATAGCCCGGGCCACCGGTGCCCCAAGCCGATTTTTGCGCATCGTCTCTCGAATTCGGATCGCCGGCTTGGATCATAAAGCCTTTGATGACCCGATGAAATTTCACATTATTATAGAATCCAGTACTGGCCAATTTCAAAAAATTGCCCACCGCCACCGGCGCATTGGCCGCGTCCAGTTTCAATTCGATGTCACCCAAACTGGTTTTCAAAACAGCCGTGTTATATTTTTTCAGCAGGGCTGAATTGTCGCCGACACTGTTCGCACTTGTATTCATATTTTTATCATTATTATTTAATGTATCCGTTTGATTTTTATTCTCCTGCTGAGTGGCATCCGCGATATCTTTAGCCGCCTGGTTCTTAGTGTTGATCATGCTCTGATCATACCCACCCGGATCAGTCACCGGATTGGGTGCCTTAGCATTCTCTTGATTTTGAGAGCAAGCACTGACCAACACAACTAAAAATATGGCTGCCGACAACATAACTATTTTCTTCATATTTATTTTTTTCATTAAATTATTTTTTAATCTTCAATAACCAATATTCAATTTTCAATATTACAATAATCAATTGAAAATTTAGTCATTGATCATTGATTGAAAATTGAACATTGATTATTGAGCATTAGACAACAAAATCCTTCTCTCCTTCTCCCCCAGCCACTCAAATTTTATCCATAAAGCATCTTGCGGAATGATCTCGCAAACTCTTTCCGCCCATTCTATTATAATAATATTTCCAGGATTGGCAACCATCTCTTCCCACCCTAAGCTTAAAATATCCTCTGTGCCTACGCGATAGGCATCAATATGATATGCTTTTGAAATTTGTACTTTGTCATTTGTCATTTCCTGCTTATATTCTTTCATAATAAGAAATGTTGGACTAGTGAAAGGCCCTACCAAGCCCAAGCCGCCCAGAAGCCCCTGGGTGAAAGTGGTTTTGCCCGCCCCCAGTTCGCCCGACAGACAGATGACTTCGCCGCCGCGCAGCTCACTGGCCAACAGCTTGCCCAACTCTTGGGTTTGCGCCGCATCCATTGTAATAAATTCTTTTGGCATAAATTGATTTAACCTATAACCACTTGGGTAAAATAAAAATCCTGCTGGAGGATTTTTATTTTGTGAGCGGGTAGGGGGAATCGAACCCCCCTCCTCAGCTTGGAAGGCTGATATAATAGCCACTATACGACACCCGCTGATATTTCTTAACTATACTAATATTACACAAATACTTTTTAAAATCAAGAGCTGCTAAAAAATAACTTGAAGTAATTCTATTTGTAAATTATGATAACTATATAAGGTTTATAAATAAATCAACATGAAAAGGATACTATTGGTCGTTTTTCTTTGGCTCGTGGCGGTGAATGTTTTTGGGTTTGTGGCCATGAATCGTTTCAACCTAAGTCCTGACACGGCGTACACTTGGATTACCCCGGAGAGTTTTCCCACCCAAAAGAGTTGGGACCTGGTGAATATGCACAACCATTGGGACACTTATTGGTACCTCGACATTATCAAAAATGGCTACTATTTAAAAGTTGACAACACTCTTTCTAATGTGGTCTTCTTCCCGCTCTATCCATTCTTAATGAAAATCTTAGGCACGATTTTATTTGGCAATTATGTTTTGGCTGGCTGGCTCATCAGTATGGCCGCCCTCGCCGCCGCTTGCGCCTTTTTCTATAAGCTCCTGCAGGAATTCCACCCGGATGTCGATCCGGAATTGCCCATCCTCCTGCTCCTGGTTTTCCCCACGGCTTTTTTTCTTAATATTGTTTACACTGAAGCGCTTTTTCTTTTTCTAACCATGGCCACATTCTATTACGCTTTCAAGAAGAACTTCTATCTGGCCGGCGCATTCGCTCTCTTGGGCGCCTTGACCCATAGTAACGGCGTTTTCCTAGCCCTCCCTATTTTGTGGGAAACCGTGCGCCTCTATGGTTGGAAAAGTACTCTTAGTCCAAAAATCATCCCGGCCACTTTCGCCCCACTCGCCAGCTTCGCTTTTATTTTTTACGACTACCTGAAATTCCACAGTCTCTTTTTGTTTTTTAACATCGAAAGCGCTTGGGGGCGCTCCTTCTCCATCAACTGGGCGCACTTTTCTCTTTTTTCTCATCCTTCCATTGTAAATATGGGCATCGACATTTTTTTTACGCTTTTTATCTTAACCATGATATGTCTGGTGTATAAAAAACTATCCGCCCTCTATGCTGTTTTTATGTCGCTCACAGTTTTGGCCGCGCTCACTTCCGGCACGCTGATGAGCATCGGACGCTACAGCCTAGTGCTGTTCCCGATTTTCATCTTGTTAGCCAAAGTTAAAAACAAAACTTTCCAACAGGCTTGGATTTTTTCTTCCGTTTTATTCTTAGCTTTAGACATCATCTTGTTTGTAAATAATTATTGGGCCGGATAATTTTTCTTTTCCTACTTACACTCAAAAGCCACCACTCTCTCTGCTCACTCCGCAGGGATTTTAGTTCAGAAGTCCAACAGTTGACATCCTCTCTTGGGCCTGCTATCTTACAGGACTGGCCCGATTCAATGTCGGCCATAGTCATAATTCTGTTTTTTACTTTCCTATGTCCCTTTCTCCGCAAGAACAATTTAAAACCTTTCTGGAAAACTCCAAGGATATTCTTATTCTGATCCCGGAAAATCCGAGTGCTGATGCCGTCGGCTCCGCTTGGGCGCTGTATCATTTACTGGAAAAAAAGCAGCTGCAACCCACCATCGCTTTTTCCAATCATCTCAGCGCCAAATTTGATTTTCTGACAAAACCTGGGCGCATCCTCACTGAAATTTCCGGAGCCCGTGATTTTGTGCTGTCTTTTGACACGACACGCAACAAAATTATGCAGATCCGCCAAGAAGAAAAAGACGGGCGTTTCAACATTCTAGTTACGCCGGAAAAGGGATCGGTTGATCCGCGAGATTTTTCTTTCATCCTGGCGCGCTTCAAATATGACCTGGTCATCACTATCGACACTTCTGACTTGGAAGGCTTGGGCAAGCTTTATACTAATAATACCGACTTGTTTTTTGAAGTGCCGGTGGTGAACATCGACCATCACAGCGGGAATGAAAATTTCGGACAGATTAATCTGGTTGATATCACCGCATCATCCTCTTCGGAAATTCTGGCCGGCTTTTTCGAAACTTTCTACGCGGCCCTGATTGATGAGAATGTTTCCACTTGTCTTATGACCGGCCTCATCGGCGCCACGGAAAGTTTCCAGCGAAAAAACACTACGCCCAAAGCACTGGCACTAGCGGCCACTCTTATGAATCGCGGGGCCAACCAACAAGAAGTCATCCGCTGGCTATATAAGACCCAACCGCTTCCGATCCTAAAATTATGGGGACGCGCCATGGCGAAGATAAATTTAGAAAAGGATCTCCATATGGTCTGGGCGGAAATCACTGTAGAAGATTTTGTGCAGAGCCGCGCGAAGCAAGAAGACTTGCCGCTCATCTTGGAAAAACTGGAAGAAAATTACAGCGAAGGGAAGATTTTTATGCTACTGCATAATGACACGCCCCAATCCTCTGTCGCGCTCATCAAAACCACCGATCCAGAAACGTTGCAAAAAATATACGCCCATTTTGACAGCCTTCTCCTGCATGGTTTTTTGCAGATCAAGATTGGCAATTCCAATTTGAACGAAGTTGGTAAAGCGATTGCCGCCCGGATAAAAAATACGCTGGCAGAAACTTTGCCCTTGGGATAGGCCCATAGTTTTTCTTCTTTCGCATACTCTTAAAACGGCTCGGCCGTTTTTTTGTCTGATATTTTTTTATTCCCTGTTTTTATGATAAAATAAAGCTATCAAATTTTCATCTTTAAATTCAAAATAAAAAAATAATGGTTAAAATTCTCCAAGATAATTCCGCCACTAAGGGCCCGTCCAAAAAAGAAACCCAGTCCAATAAGATTCTCTCCGCTTTTCGCAAAAAAGAGGAAGAGGAAATCACCTCTGCCTACGCCGCCGAACTAGGCTTGCCCTATATCGACACCAATCTCATTCCCATCAGCACCGATGATATCCGCCTTTTGGCAGAGGCTGATTCTCGCCGACTGGAAATTGCCATCATCCACTTCAAGGGCAAAATGGCCACCGTGGTCGCCATCAATCCGACGCGCGAAGACGTCACGGAATTTTTGGAAAAGCTAAAAAATGAGAAGGGCTGGCGGATCAAATTGCTCGTCATCTCCCACACCAATCTGGAAAGCGTCTGGGAACGCTACAAGCAGATTGTTTTTGTGGATGTCCTCGACCGGATGAGCTTAAATATGAGCGCCGAAGACTTGGTAGAGTTTGAAAAAGAGATGAAAGATCTGCTCACTCTCAAAAGTCGCATTTCTGAAATGCCCATTACGAAAATTCTGGATATCATGTTGGCGGGTGGATACAAGCTGGGCGCCAGCGACGTGCACATCGAACCGCAAGAAAAGGAAATTCGCTTGCGTTACCGCATTGATGGTGTTTTGCAAGATGTCGCCTATCTGCCTCTCAAAGTTTTCAGCAGTATCATTTCCAGGATAAAAATGATGTCCGGCATGAAAATCAACCTGCGCTCCATTGCGCAAGATGGCACTTTTGAAATTCATTTAGCCGAAAAAACAGTAGCCTTGCGCGTGTCCATTATTCCCGGCAGCTTTGGAGAATCGGTCGTAATGCGACTGCTCGACCCTGACTCAATCCATGTCGATATAGAAGATCTTGGCTTGCAAGGCTTGGCTTATGAAATCGTACAAAAACAAATGGAAGCCCCCAATGGCATGATTTTGAATACCGGCCCGACCGGCTCAGGAAAAACCACCACTCTCTATGCCATCATCAACAAATTGAATACGCCGGATGAAAAAATCATCACCATTGAAGACCCGATCGAATATGAATTGAAAGGCATCTCTCAGACCCAGATAGAAAAATCCAAAGGCTACACTTTCGCTACCGGCCTCCGCGCCATTGTGCGACAAGACCCGGACATCATTTTGGTGGGAGAAATTCGCGATGATGAAACCGCGGACATTGCCGTAAACTCAGCCCTCACCGGACATCTGGTCCTCTCCTCGATCCACACTAATAATGCTATGGGCACCATTCCGCGTCTCGTCGAGCTCGGAGTGAAACCGACGCTTTTGTCCCCGGCTGTCAATGCCATTATCGGACAGCGCCTGGTGCGCAAACTATGTAGCTGCAAAGAAGCTTATGCCCCAGCCAAAGAATCCATTGAATCTATCAAGAAAATTCTATCCATCATTTCCCCTAAAGCCAAAGTGGAAATTCCGAAAAACATCGACACACTGTACCGGCCTAAAGGTTGCACCAAATGCAACAATACCGGCTATAAGGGCCGGATCGGAATTTTTGAAGTGTTGACGATCAATGAGGATATCGAAAAATTGATTCTCGAGATGGCCGGTGAAACCGAATTGGCCATGGCCGCCATTGAGTCCGGCATGATCACGATGTTGCAAGATGGCATCTTGAAAGCCGTCTCCGGCATCACGTCTGTTGCGGAAGTGGAACACGTGACCGGGCAAGGGGAATTTTTGGAAAATATCTATGAAAAATTAATGGCGCAATCCTTGGGCAAGGGCATCCTGGTGGGAGAAAAAGAATACCAATCTGCCCGGGAAAATATCCATGATTTTAAAAAACTGGAAGCCATTATTCAGTCCTCAAAAACTTCCTCTGCTAATAAAATTGTGTTTGCCGCCGCCATATTGCTCCGGGTCGGTGACATCCACATCGAACCGGAAGCCACGGACGTTAAGATCCGTTTCCGCATTGACGGCATTTTGCAAACTATCGCCCTTCTCCCCCTCACTGAATATCCCAATCTCTTGGGCGAGATCAAACTGCTTTCCGGCATCAAAACTGAAGTACGGACTGGCGTGATTGACAGTCGTTTCACTATCAAATTCGATGAAGACATGACCGACATCAAAGAAAAAAATGTGGACGTGCGTGTTTCCATTATCTTGGGCGGCTACGGCGAAACCATCGTGATGCGACTCTTGAACCGAGGCGAAGTGGAATTGGACGTGGAAAAATTGGGCATTAGAAAACAAAATTTGGAAAAAATCCTGACCCAGATTAAAAAGCCGAACGGCATCATCCTCAACACCGGTCCAACCGGCAGTGGAAAAACCACCACCCTTTACAGTATCCTAAATATTCTCAACAAACCGGAAGTGAAAATCATCACCGTGGAAGATCCGATCGAATATCAGATCGAGGGCATCTTGCAAACGCCAGTCAACGATGCGGGCGGCTATACTTTTTCCACGGCCTTGCGTCAACTGCTCCGCCAAAATCCAGACATCATGATGATCGGAGAAATCCGCGATGATGAAACGGCCAATGTCGCGGTGCAAGCGGCCCTTACCGGACATTTCGTGCTTTCCACCATCCACACCAACAATGCCGCCGGCGCAGTGGCCCGTATGGGCAATATGGGCGTGTCCACTTCTGACATCGCCACCTCCGTCAACGCTTTCATCGCCCAACGCTTGGTGAGAAAATTGTGCGATTGCAAAGAAAGTGTCGCCCCGACCGCCGAAGAAAGCACTAAGCTGGAAACAGAATTGAAAAAAATTTCCCCCAAAGCCAATGTTGTCGTGCCGGAACTGACCCAGATCTGGAAACCGAAAGGTTGTGAAAAATGCAACCATATCGGCTACCACGGCCGCACCACTGTTTCCGAAGTGTTCGAACTTTCTCGTGAAATTCAAGATCTCATCACTCGCGGCGCCATCACCTCCGAGCTGCAAGAAAAAGCCGTCGAACTCGGCATGCTCACCATGGCCCAAGACGGCGCCCTAAAAGTCCTGGAAGGTGAAACATCTTTGGCGGAAGTGGAAAGAGTGACGGATATTTAAAAATTTTAAAATTAGTTTTTTGTAGATACTTGATTTATGTAGAGGCTTGATTTATCAAGCCTCTTTTTTGTACCCGGTTTAATAAATTAAACCTCTACAACACGGGAATTATAAAAAGGCATCATGTAGAGACAATGATGCCTTTTTCGTTCGTCAAAATTAAACCTACGGGGGCGCCTTACGCTGGCTTATCAACGTCTGACTTCAGCTCGATGCCCCAAAGCTTTCCATCCTTGTATTTTACCACGACTGCGACATCAAACTCCTTCCCTCCTTCGACCGGAACGTCCTTAAAGGATACTCCACGAGCCAGCTCCTTCCATGCCATTAGTATCCCATCTTCTTTGCCGTCCAAATAGATAATCCCTGTGAGAGACAGTGCAAGCGCCAGAGAAAGGCAAAAAGTGAGAATATTAATGACATCCTCTACCGCTGGATCTAGCCCCGCTGGGTTTAACCACACTGCAAACAGCCCCAATAGATAACTAATAACTACAGACCCTATAGCAGTCATACCAATAATAACAATACCATAGGCTATTATACCTACACCTTTCGCTGCCCCATCATATACATTAACTCCCTCGATGTTTTTTTTCATAACATCCTCTCCCTTGTCAAAGAAATTTTCCTCTTTTGCTAACATGCTAAAATGTTAGTATGTTAACATGCTTTTTCACTAATTTGCAGGCAAGAATTCGAACTAGGAGCCCGAAAAAAGGAACACTATCGAGGTACGACCGAGCCGAAACCCAATCGCCCATGTCTTGAAAAAAGTTCCCGTATTGATGACAAAAGATAGAAGTCACCAATTGCCTGCAATTTACTGCTAGCCATCTACCCAGCCCATAATTGAGCTGAATTGGATGACTTTGGAGCATAGCATAGCTTGGTTTTTTTGTCAAGAGGTGATAGAATATCAATATGAGTTTCAATTTTAGCTTTTAACATCCTTATGGCCATTACTACTTCCATCGAACAACCTGAAGACGCTTCTTTTGACATCACGCTTCGCCCGCAAACTTTCGGCGAATATGTCGGCCAGGAAAAAGTCAAAAAAAATCTGGACATTCTTATCCAAGCCGCCAAACACCGCGGCGAAGCCATTGAACATGTGCTTTTATATGGCCCGGCCGGCCTCGGCAAAACCACTCTGGCCAACATCATTGCTAAAGAATTGAATGTCAACATCAAAACCACTTCCGGTCCGGCCATCGAGCGCGTGGGTGATTTCGGTTCCATCCTCACTAATCTGCAAGACGGCGACATTCTATTCATCGACGAAATTCATCGATTGAACAAATCCATTGAAGAAATTCTCTACCCAGCCATGGAAGATTACAAATTGGATATTATTATTGGCAAGGGTCCCAGTGCTCGCACCATCCAACTTGATCTACCGAAATTCACTTTGATTGGCGCCACCACCAAACTCGGCTCTCTGTCCAATCCTCTTCGCAATCGCTTCGGTGCCATCCATCGTTTGGAATTTTATACCAACTCCGAAATCAAAAAAATCCTGGAACGTTCCGGCCGAATTTTGGGAGTGAACATTGATGACTCAGGTCTCGAAAAAATTTCCACTTGCGCCCGCGCCACGCCACGTGTAGCTAATCGTCTTTTGAAACGCGTGCGCGATTTTTCACAAATAAAAAATCATGCTATGATTGATGCAGCGGTGGCGACCTTGGCGCTGGATATGATTGATGTTGATCCGCTCGGACTCGAGCCAGCTGATAAGCACATCCTCACCACCATTATTGAAAAATTTGGCGGCGGACCAGTGGGTCTTGGGACAGTGTCGGCCGCTACGAGTGAAGAAATCAAAACTATCGAAGAAGTCTACGAACCCTATCTCATCCAAATCGGCTTTCTCACGCGCACGCCACGCGGCCGCATGGTCACCGAAGCCGCCTACAAACATCTTGGCATTAAATATATTAGCAAAGAAAGCAGTTTATTTTAAAAATACAGTAACAATATTCGCCCTGAGTATTTGGATTTTAGTCATTTGAGCTTTACTTGAAATTTGTAATTTGGATTTTGAAATTTATTTGTTATGTTCTACTTCGTCCTTGGACTTTACATTGTCATCCTGCTTACTTTCGTTTTTTTGTATGCCTTCATCATCTACCACTTAGTCAAATATTCCATCAACGCCAGCCTGAACAGAATTCTGCTGCCGTTTTTTATCATAATTTCTACTCTGCTCCTTTTTTCCAACATCCTCCTTTTCTTCTCCATAGACTGGAATAATTTATTTTCACAATTTTTCATCAACTAACTATGTTAGAAACTCCTTTCACTAAATTTCATTTCAACGGGCAACGAGAGGATGAACAGATCCTGCTCGTTTTGCATCGCCACTGGTTCGATATTCTCAGTCAGTTCTTCATCATTTTCGTAATGCTCCTTATCCTTTTTGGCTCATACGGGCTGACGGCGGTTTTTTTCGGCAATTTCGAAAGTGCCACCTTCCAAAAACTGATTGCTTTTGTGCGCAATCTGTTTTTCATTTTCACCTGGATCACCTTTTTCATCATCTGGATCGATTACTATTTCGACGTTTGGATTGTGACAGATCAGCGCATCGTGAACATTGAGCAAGATGGGCTCTTTGCCCGGACTACCAGCGAGCTCCGCTTGGAAAAGATCCAGGACGTGGCCACGGACGTCAAAGGTGTCATCCCCACTTTTCTCAATTATGGCAATCTGGAAGTCCAAACGGCCGCCGAACAAGAAAAATTTCTTTTCAAAAATATCCCAGACCCGTACGCCGTCAAAGATCTGATTATGAAATTGCAAAAGAAATTCGAGCACCAAGAAGACGTGGAGTTCACCGAGATGCTCAACAAAAAAATCCACCATGATGGTGACGAAGCATAACATTTTTTCTTATATTTTTTAATATAAAAAGGGGCTAAAGTTCGGGTGAAAAAGTTATCTGCCGCTGTGTGTGGCAAAAATAAAAACAAAAAACTATTCTCTGTCTTTAGGCTTATTCTTTCACTGCCAATTTTATTAGTGGCGGTTTTTTATTTGGGAAAAATGTGCTTAGCAGATGAAAGCGATTTAGCTATTACAGAAATCCTCTATGCTCCGCAAGGAACTGACAGCGCATCTAGCAAATGGATTGAGATTTTTAATCCTGGAAGTGATTTGCTTCTTGAAAAGCCAGAGACTTCCGACAAATTAAAGAGTCTTTTCGTTTGCGAATTAAAAACCGATGGAACTTACGTTAAACATCAAGTAGTCAGTCCATCAAGCATACTCATCCCTGCCAACTCCTACTTCATAATTGCCACTAGTCTCGCTAATTTTAATAAAAAATTTAGTTTTTCCGGAACAGTTCTGCAATCCTCCATGACATTACTGTCTTATGGAAATGGAAAAATTATCGCCTTATCTAAGGATAATAAAAATTGTTTCGGACAAATAAAATACAGCGACTACCTGGAAGTCACTGAAGGCAATTCTTTAGAGAAAAATATATCCACAAATGATTGGTATGAGAGTTGTGCGCAGGATGGCACTCCTGGCAAGGAAAACCCTACTAAAGAAGATTGTAAGTCAATCGATGACACTCCTCCGCCTGACGACACCGGCGGCGACACTTCCAAAAAACCTGATTACCTCGACAAAGTAAAAATTAACGAAATCTATCCCGCGCCCTTGACTGCAGCGGGCGAAAAAGAATTTGTAGAAATAAAAAATACCAGTGGCATTGATCTTGATTTTTCCAAATGGTGCTTGAAAGACAAAACAGAAAATGACAAGGGTGATAGTGGTAGTTGCAAAAAGATAGATACCATAGGAAAGACCAGGGACTTTTCGGTTTTCCATGGCACCCTCTCACTTAATAATGATTCCAAGGGCGACACGGTATTTTTGTATGATAATAATAAAGTACTAGCGGACAGTCGCGCCTACACTTCGCCCAAATCTAAATATGCCTATGCTTTCGATGGCACTGCTTGGCGTTGGACGTCAATGGCTACGCCTGAGAAAGAAAACCAATTTGATAAAATCCTAAGCGGAAAAATTTCAAAAGACGATAAGATATATGCCAATATTTACGCCGCTTTTGAAGTGGCGGCAGACGATGACGCCCAGAAATTCACCTGGGATTTTGGCGACGGCCATAAAAGTTATCTGCAAAAAACCAAGCATAAATATGAAAAAACTGGCGACTTTGACGCTACACTAAAAATCACCGGGAAAGGCGAAGACGCCCTCTACAATTTCACTGTACAGGTAGAAAAATACAGCGCTCCCAAAATCAGGATAGTTAATTTTTCACCCAATCCTAAAGGCTCCGACACCGAAAATGAATGGCTGGAAATTGAAAACAAAACCAAGAAAAAAATCAATCTAAAAGGCTGGTCAATCGCCACCGGGTGGAAAAATTTATACAACCACCCCATCCGCGAAGATTTTTTCATCAAAGCCGGCCAGATTAAAAAACTGCTGCGAGACATTTGCGCCTTCACCTTGGCCAACATCAAAGACAAAATAGAGTTGCGTGACCCAAGTGGCAAAGTGGTGCAAAAAATCCAATATGACCACGGCAAAAAATCCATACAGGAAAACGAGCTGTACCAAAAAGAAACCGGGAGTAACTGGACATGGGCAGGCGCACCGAACAACTCAGAAAAAAATCTATCCACGGATACCACGAATAAATCCACCCCTGAAACTTCAACAACGCCCGAGGCAAAAGAAGTAGATCCATTTGTACCGACGACTGATTTAGGAAAATATTCCGTCGATCCGGCTTGGCAGAAAAAACAAGACTATCAAATCGAACTGATCAATATTGATGATAAAATAAAAATCCCCACAGCTATAGCACAAAACCAGCCCCGCGTCCTCGGAGTCCGCACCATTTCCACTCAAGAAAATCACTACGCCTTCACTAGCAATGTCTCCCAAAAACATTGGGCCATAACTTTCTCAGAAATTTTTTGGCTGAAAATAAACTCAGTGCTTAATGGCTTTTTGAATAAGATATAAAAAATATTTTCCTTGAAATTCTCCATTCCCAGTGCTAGAATTATACTAAATACTAATCCGCTTATACTAAATATACTATGTCAGGACACTCACATTGGGCTGGAATTAAGCAAAGAAAAGGCGTAAATGACGCCAAGCGCGCCAAGGTTTTCACGGTTCTTGCCAAGCCCATCGTCATCGCCGCCCAAGCCGGCGGCGGCAATCCGGACACTAATTTTCAGTTGCGCGCCGCTATTGATAAGGCCTTAGCCTATAATATGCCTAAAGCCAACATTGATCGCGCCGTGAAACGCGGTAGCGGCGAAATGAAAGGCGAAAAGATGGAAGAAGTGGTCTATGAGGCCAAAGGTCCGGGCAATGTCATGATGCTCATAAAAGCCACCACCGACAAAAAGAACCGCACGCTCGGCGAAGTGAAAACCGCCCTCACCAAAAACGGCGGCAAGTTCGGCGAAGCCGGCTCATCCATGTGGAACTTCGACCCAGTCGGCGCCATCATCATCGAAACCGATGGAAAAAATATCGAAGAACTGGAAATGGCGGCCATCGAAGCTGGCGCGAAAGACATGAAAACCGAAGAGGGTGCTTTCGTCATTTTCACCGAACCGACTGAGTTGCAAGCCGTGCAAGACAAACTGAAAGCCTCCGGCCTCAAAATCGCCGAAGCCAACTTGTCATATCTTCCTAAAAGCACAATCGAAATCGACGCCACCACCCGCGAAGCCTATGACAAACTCTTGGAAGTTTTGGACGAACTGGATGATGTGGATGAGATATTTGATAATCTGTAGGCAATATTTTTCTTCCTACCATAAAATCCCTACCAAAATACTGGCAGGGATTTTTTAAACCTTATTTTCCAACCGACGAATCTCATCTTGAAGAAAAACAAGAGTTTCTTGTTTTAAGTTTTTTCTAATCTGCTGGAATTTCTTTGGCTCCAAAAGAATGTTAAGATCTTGATCGATCGCGGTCTGGGTTATTTCTTTCTTCACAAAAGCCACCAAAGCCTTGATAAAACCGATGGGTTTTTCTTTCCTTCTTTCTTCAATGACCTCGCTATTATAGCGAAAGCCTTGCATGAAAAAATAATGCACGTCATACAAATCTCGCCCAGCAATCGAACCATTTTTCTCATAACGCTCTATGAGAGCCACTAATTTATTAGCAAACATCGTTTCGATTGTCTGGCAATGCATAATCCGATCAATCTCAGCTATCTCTACGCTTTCATATTTATTAGACTTTGGCGGCGGAAAAGAAATATCCACCTTCAATGTATTGCGTTCTCCAGACCCGGCTTCATACTTCAAAAAATATTGCGGCACTTTCTGGCTCTTGTCTTTTATTTCCAGCCCCAGCTGCTCGAAAATCTCCTCCATCTTCTTTTGCGTCTTGGCAACAGCTTCTTTTTTCCCCAGATAATCAAAATCCAGATCCACTGAAAACCGATCCAGAAAACCTTGCATCGCTGCGCATGTTCCGCCCTTGAAATATAAAACGCTGACCAAATAAGTGTCGTCTGCTATCGCGCTTAATAATCTGAAAAGCCAAGCTTTGTGTTTTGCATCTTGAGTTCTTGGAGTTATCATATTTTTTATTTTTATGTCCGCGGATATCCGATTCGCGCTTGAATAGTGCGAACTTTCTTCCAATTGATTAAATGTTTGGCGTCAAAATGATATTTGGGATTGAAATAAAGTAAATCTGCCACCGCCCGCGAAAGCGTGGCCACCTGCACACCGTCTCGCAAAACAATTCCCGCGTCGTTGAATAAAAACTTGTCCGCCAACTGCCTACAGACGTATCGATTATTGCCAACAGTAAATTTTTGAGAAACTGAGCTTATAAGAGTGCTTTGAGGAATGCTTTGAAAAATTATTCCCTCTTGAACCAAGACTGTTTCCGTGCTCACATAAGCATATTTATGCAAAAACTTTACCCCCAACAATTGCGGGTCTATTTTTCCTACTGGCAACAGTGAGTATAGCCCTCTTTGGATCCTAATTATCAATCCTTCCCTGGAGTATCTTTTAAGTGTTGTGTATAGAGTGTTGGCATTTTTTATTTGCCATAAATTAGCCAAATCATTCGTGTGAAACACCAAAACGCCCAATTTGGCCAATTGAGAAAATCTTTCTTTATATGAGCCTTTTTTTATTTTTTGGTTATTTTTTACTGTACTCATATGTACAGCATATCATAACATAAGTACGAAGTCAATTGCCGCTCAAGCTAGTATGTAGGGGGTGAATATTCACCGGTCAATATTAACCCCACATTGTATTTATATATTACACAAATAATGACACGTGCTTTCTTCTTCGTACATTCGTACCAATTCGCCCGCCTCGCGTCGACTCGCCTCGATTCGACGAAGATGTCAATTCGAGTCGAAGCGGGCGAGAGGATCGTCTCCGCGAGTCGAGGCGGGTAATTCGTAGAGAATACAAAAAACCGGCCGAGGAAAAATATTTCCACGGCCGGGGTTGAGGAGAAAAAGTTTTTTAAACTTTTTTGATCCTCCTCTTCTCTGATACAGCACGTATTTCGAAAAACAACAGGGTAAGCAAAATCATGCCTGCTGTTCTTCCAGCTATATACAAATATATTGGCTGGATGCTCATGTCATCCAAAACTACTGATACAAACTCCTTTAGCTCGTAGGCATTCTGAAACGGCCAGATAACCTCCAGCGCCATAGTGCAAAAAAGAATCTGAGCCAAAATAACAATAAACATACCTTCGGCAACGTTTTTTATCATATTCATATTCGTCTCCTTTTGGATTTAAAGAACACTTCTTCTGCAAAATCAGGGTTAATTAAACAATCGGGAGGCTATTTTTCCAAAATTTCTTGAATTAGTTTGTATCTGCGCTCTTGCGTCAGTCCTCTGTGGACTCGCAGGAGCGTTTTTGTTTTTCCAAAAAATCCATCTAATGAATTTGTCG
>CAIKZD010000012.1 GCA_903831805.1 uncultured bacterium | reverse complement strand
ATTCTTTTTTATCCTGGCTGAATTACATACCGGGCATTTTTTTTGAGTGACATATTCGTGGCATTTTAATGAGTAGTTAATTTACCGCTTTAGTATGCCACAAACTGATAATTTTAGCCTCCCATATTTTTAATTAAGCCCAAAATCACAAAACATTTTTGCAATCTTGATTGAAGGGAGAAAGATTAAGTTCTAATCTTTCTCCGATAGCTTTTTACATTTATCCTGTGTAGTCAGAACAAATGTATAACATTTTGTGCCAACGCCCAGAAAAGAGGTTTGATTTTCTGGGTAGATTGCAACTACGCACTATTATAGATGCGCATTTGCTTCTATCAAAAGTGACGCCACTTTTGATACACCGTATCTATCAACGGGCACTCCGGCTAATGCAAGTCCCCAAACAAGACCTGGAAGTTCTGGCTCTACCCGCCAACATGACCCCGCTCCCACGGGTCTCCTGCAATCCAAATCACTTACGAAATATTCGTAAGACAGATCGCGATGTCGCATGTTTTTTTTACAAAGAACTTTCTTCTACAAAATCACAAAACATTTTTGCAATCTTGATTGAAGGGGCAAGAAGATTGAATCATCTCCTTGCCCATACACTTACAAATACCACTGAAATGCAGGGCTTCCATTCTGCATTTCTTTATCAATTTTAATCTTTGCCCAACGATGACACCTAACCATATTCAATTCTTGAATATTCATCTCGCAAGAGAGCTTATAAACATTCTCCCAGAAAACTTTTTCAACCTGCTGGCAGAATCCATTTAGAGCATCGTGGATCATTTCCATATATTCATCATGATCCTGCTTATCTCTCCCAGTAGCAGATCCAAAAGGAATTTCCTGAAGAAGCCTCGCCTCTAACTTCTCTGTTTCAATCAAAGAAGTACCAATACATCTTAATGCTTCTCCACATACCTTTACAAAAGAAAGGCTCTCGATATTGAGCACATTATCTTTGCAACAAGTATTTACTGGCGTAGCAACCCAGCATAGCACACCACATCTACCATAAGATACTTCTCGATATAAAAACATTTTCGGAAATAACGGGTCAACTTCTTTAGGATATTCAATTATTCCGATTTTGAAGTTTGAGCCTGCCCCAGACAACGCAACAAGAGTTTCCATATCACTCATATTCATTCTCCTTTCCAATTTTTAAGCCCTTGATTGGGCAATATTTTACAAAGAACACTCCTCTATAAGACTTCGAATTTATTTCAAAATCTTAATTGAGAGGGCAAGAAGATTTGTTAATCTTCTTGCCCGCAGACTTATTCATCACCTCCTTTGTCATCATAGACAGGGGACCAAGAATAGGTATTTCTGTTCCACAAAACAGAAATTGTCATTGGATTATAGCCAAAACCCTACCTATCCCCCCTGGTGGAACAAAAATACCCGCTAATAAAATCTATTCTTAAGAACTTCATCTCTATGAAACTTCAAAAAAATAATTTTGAAATATCAATTGAGAGGAGAAAGATTATTTTTCTAATCTTTCTCCAAATTTCTTGATCCGTATCGTGAATCAATCGGATGATAGTCATTGTCGGCGTTGACCTTACCGTCGTGAAATGTTTCCACGAAGCCACAGGTTATTTTCATCAACTTACCCTGCAACCTTTTGGCGATACTGTGTGTGAATTAGGCTAGCTTAGCCAAGCCATTTCACTTGCCAGCATCTTTTCTCCTTTAGAATTGAGAATAAACAACTCCTCAACCCCAACACGTTCGCATAAGGACAGAACGTGTTTCATTGCTTTAGCAGCTGTTTCTCTGCTTTTAGCAAAGCCACAGGTTCCACAAACAGGCTTAAAATATATCCCCCCACCAAGACTAAATAAACTTTGACAGCTGTAATCTGAATTATCGCGATTATTAAGCCACACAAGGAATCCCTGTTTGTCATGCTTTATAATAGCCAGGCTCATAAAACCGACAACCTCTACGCTGAAATGAAGATTGATATTAAATACATCTCCAAGAGTTCTATTGGTATCATAATCAAACATAGCCTTTCTCCTTTCCAAATTTTGAGCCCTTGATTGGGCGGGGTGATAAGTTGTAATGAACTGTTGTCAGGATGGTTCTCTTTTGCTGAACTTATCTTGACTACGCAGTATACTCCCGTTTGGCCAGATTGTCAATAATTTGCGTCAAGTGTGTCAACTGGAATTTTGGGTCAAGCGCACTAAAAGGCTTTATTATGCTGATATATTGACAAAATAGACCCGTGTGCTATACTGATAATGTTGACGGAAAGTGTCGACACTATGTTTATAACTATGCAAATCAAAGACTTTCTCACTCAGTTCGATCTGGACGGAAAAAAGGCCGATGTCTATCTGGCGGCTTTGGAAGTGGGCAGCGGCACGGTCATTGAAATCGCCAAAAAGGCTGAAATCAAGCGCACCACCGGCTACGACATTCTTTTAGATTTGGAAAAGGCCGGCCTGCTCTATCAGACCACCAAGGGAGCTAAAAGGTTGTTTGTGGCGGAAGATCCAGAGAAACTCAGACAAAAACTGAAGGAAAAAGAAACGATGCTCAATGAAATGCTGCCGCAATTGCGCTCTTTCTACAATGTCCGCGGCACCAAACCCAAAATCCGTTTCTATGAAGGCAAGGCGGGCCTGCGGGAAGTCTATGCCGATACGTTGAATTATAATGGCGAAATCTTAGCTTTTGGTTCAGATGATGTGGTGAAAGTGCTGGGCATGGATTGGGCCACGGACTATTTGGCCAAAAGAGTCAAAAAGGGCATTCGGGTGCGCATCATCTTGCCCCAAACGGAAATGATCGACAAAACCTTCAACCCCCTCGATCAAAAACAACTCCGCTCCTCGAAATTGGTGAATCCCAAAAAATATCCCTTCTCTGTTGAGGTTAATATTTATGGCCATCAAAAAGTGGCCCTCATGTCCTCCCGCGAAGAAATGGCCATCATCATCGAAGGCGCCGAAATCCACAACACCTTGAAGCTTATTTTCGAGCTGCTGTGGGACAACCTGCCCGAGATTAAGCTATTATAAGTTTTTATTTCCCAAATTGGTTAAAAATAACCAAAAATAGAGATGGATTCAACCTATTGACTCAAATAATATGTACTTAGGTTAGTTGAATCACTAAAAGTAATAGTTTTTCTTGATACAGTGCCAAAACATTAGCAAAATTGTTAATCATTATGTCCAACACAGTAATTTAAACAAATTAAAAACCTATCTAAACTATTTTTTCGGAGTATAATAGAGTAAAGAACTATGCCAAAAAACATTTTGCAATCGGCTAAAAATGAACTGCGCGTGTTGGGGATCGATCCGGGGACGGCCACGACTGGTTGGGCAATTGTTGTTGAAAGAAATTGTGAGTTTATTCCCTTGGCCTATGGACATATCAGCACGGAAAAAGAGAAATCGGACGATGAGCGGATTTTGGAAATTTCGGTTGACTTGAAAGAAATTATTGATAAATATGCCCCACAGGAAGCGGCCATTGAGGAACTTTTTTTCTTCAAGAACAAAAAAACGGTCATTCAAGTGGCCCAAGCCCGCGGGGCTATTCTCTTGACACTCAAGCAAAAAGGTGTTAAGGTGTGTGGTTACACGCCGCTCCAAGTCAAGCAAGCTTTGACCGGTTATGGGCGGGCGGACAAAAACCAAATCCAAGAAATGACCAAGAACATTATGAAGCTCGCGGTCTTGCCCAAACCCGATGACACGGCGGACGCCTTGGCCATTGCTCTCTGCCACATCAACAGCCGCAAAATAAATGCCTTGCATTGCAAATAAACTAACTCGAATAACCTAAAAACATTATGCACGTCAGTTCTATTATTCTATTTTTCATCCAAAAGGGCTTGCCCTTCGAAACGGTCATCCTACTTCTCATGCTCCCGGTCATTGCCACCCTCATCGCACTGTTGCGACAAGTGGTCGGCGTGAAGGCCTTTGGCATCTACACCCCTCTCATTGTCACCTTCGCCTTCCTGGCCACTAATGGTTTAAAATACGGCATTACTATTTTCCTATCTGTAATCATAATTGGCATGTTGATGCGTTTCATTTTGAAACCTTTTCGTTTGCTCTATCTGCCGCGTGTGGCCATCATGCTTACCGCCGTTGCAGTCTTGACTTTGGGCGTCCTAGCGCTCGGCGGAGATTTGCACCGCACCGGTCTGGCCGCCGTTTCCATTTTCCCCATCCTCATCATGATTACTATCGTGGAAAAATTCGTGGCCGTGCAAATTGAAAAAGGCACCAAGGCAGCGGTGCTGCTGGCCACCGAAACGCTTTTCATTTCCATTGTCGGCTTCTTCATTGCCAGCTCCGAAACACTTATCCGTTTTATCGCTAGTTATCCTTGGGTCATCCTAGTGACCGTCCCGATAAATATCACCCTTGGGAAATGGACGGGTCTGCGCATCAGTGAATATTTCCGCTTTAAGGAAATCCTGAAGCACTTATAGTCGATTTTATGTTTGAATTTTTCAAAAAAATCAATACTTATCACAAGATTTCGAAACAAATTTTGGGCATGAATGCCAGGAATCTTGCCTATATCCGGCCCTTCAATTTGGCGCGCGCCAAAAGACTGGCAGATGATAAGCTGCTGAGCAAGAAAGTGCTGGTGAAAAATAATTTGCCCGTGCCTCATTTGATTGCTCGGATAAAAACACTTGAAGAATTGGAAAATTTCGATTGGCAAAAATTGCCGGAAGGCTTTGCCCTGAAACCGAACAGAGGTTTTGGCGGAGAAGGCATTGTGGTCGTTTATGGGAAAAAGAAAAACAGAGAAGACGCCTGGATCAAAGCTGATCGCTCTCTTCTTACGATAGAAGATATTAAGACCCATATTAGAAATATTTTGGACGGTTCCTATTCCCTCTCCGGCACGCCCGACACGGCTTTTTTTGAAGAGCGCCTGCAACTCTTGAAACTTTTCAAACCTTATTCTTTCAAGGGCATCCCGGACATCCGCGTCATCGTTTTCAATAAAGTGCCGGTGATGGCCATGCTCCGCCTCCCCACCAGAGCCTCTTCCGGCAAAGCGAACTTACAACAAGGGGCCATTGGCCTCGGCATTGACCTTGCCACCGGCACCACCACTTCCGCCGTGCAAGGCAAAAGCACGATGGTGGAATATGTCCCTGGCACCCGACTGCTTCTTTCCGGTATCAAAATTCCCTATTGGAATGATATTTTGAAAATGGCAGTGCGGGCCCAAGAAATTTCCGGTCTAGGTTTTCTCGGCGCTGACATCGCCATCGACAAGGCGCGTGGCCCGGTGATTGTGGAACTCAATGCTCGTCCCGGCCTGTCCATCCAAATCGCCAATTTGGCCGGACTCAAAAAACGCTTGCAAAAGGTCAGTGATCTAAAAATAAAAACCCTCGAAAAAGGCATCCGCGTCGGCAAGGACCTGTTCGGCGGAGAAATCGAAGAAGAATTGGAAGAAATTTCCGGCAAGAAAGTGATCGGCACCGTGGAAAAAGTAAAGCTCATTGGCAAAGACGGGAAAGAAGTGGAAGTGGAAGCCAAAATTGACACGGGAGCTGATTGGTCGTCTATTGATAATGAACTAGCTAAACAATTAGGCTTCGCCGCGACCGTAGAAGAATTTGATAAATTGAAACGTCCATATGACGAAATTAAGGACTTAAGCAAAGAGCAGCGCTGGAATATTTTTAAAGATGTTTCCGATATCTCCGCAACCATTCCGGTGCGGTCTTCCCACGGCTTCACCTATCGACCAATGATAACCCTCACGATTCAAATAGATAAAACTCCTATCACGACCCGAGTAACTTTGATCGATCGATCACATCTGACTTATCCCCTTATCGTAGGTAAATACAACCTAAGAAAATTCTTAATCGACGTAAATAAATAAAATGAAAAAAGTTCTACTTCTTTTCGGAAAGAGCAATTGGCACAATTCCGCTCCATTTAGAAATGAGAATGTTCAACTTTCCTATGAATGTTTTTATCGTCTTTGCCATGAAGAAAACATTCAGCTATATAGAGCTTCTTTGGAATGGTATGATTATAAAAATCACATCTTTAATCAGGCTTGGACTTTTGACATAGCTACTTCTCACTGGGAAAGAGCTTACGACATAAAACCAGACTTGATCTATGACAAAACCAAAGCCAGCATGGAATCATACTATAAGAAGGAGCTTATCGCCAAGAACTATCCCTTTATAAACAACCTCAGCTTTACCAACATCCTGGATGATAAATTAGTCACTAGCTTGCTCTTCAGTAAGTGGAGCAAGAAAAGTTGGCTAGTTAATAATGAAAAAAAACTTCGTAGAATTTTGCCGAAAATCAAATCCCACAATTTAGTTGTTAAGCCTATCTCTGAAAGCGGCGGAAAAAATGTTCAATTTCTCAATAAAGATAATGTCATAGAAAAAGCTATCCTAGACAAAGACTGCTTGGTCCAAGAATTTATTGACTCTTCTTCTGGTGTGCCAGGGATAAAAACCAGTAATAGTATGCACGACCTTCGCTTGGTTTTTGTTAATGAAAAGCTAATCTATTCCTACATAAGAGAGCCCGAGGTCGGTAGCTTTTTGGCCAACTTAGCACAAGGAGGATCATTACATATTATCCCAAGAGGGAAGATTCCCACTTCATTAAAACCGATAATCCGTTACGCCAACGATGTCTTCGAAACATTCACTGATAAAATTTATTGTATCGATTTTATGTTTGACGAGAATGAAAGACCCTGGATAGTCGAGCTCAACTCTATGCCGGGGCTTTATTTTACTTCTCAGGAAAAACCCTATATGCTGGAAATGTACAAAGAAATTATCGCCCTATTCAAGAAGAAGCTCGGCTTATAATAATTCTATAAAAGATATAATCATATGCTTCTAGTTTTGCGAACCAAAAAAAAGGCTTCAAAAAAAATGACTTCCTTTAATAAAAAACTCTCTGCGCACCTCAAAAAAAAGCTGGTCGATTTTGAACTGTCCAGCTTTGAGGATGCGGAATTGTTTTTAGAAGATAAAAAAATACGCTTGCTTATTGCCGGAAAACCCTTAGAAAGTTGGACGACTATCTATCCGCGAAAAGTTGGCGGCTACGGCGGAATGGCCTTTATCCTAGCCAATCTATGCAAAAACAAAAAAATACACTTTATCGATAAATTTCATGAGAAAAGTAAGGCCGGCTCTGATTCTGCCAAAATAATTCAGATGTTCAAATTTGCAATTGGCAACGTACCGATTCCCAAAACTTATTATTCTCTTGCCTATTCAGAGAAACATTTATCCCGCGCCGCCGCTTTTCTTAAATTTCCCATCGTCATAAAACAATGCAACAGCTCTCAAGGTTCAGGCGTTTTCTTGGCCAAAAATAAAACTTCGTTAGCCAAAAAAATAACCGAGCTTATGCGGGAAGAAGGAGGGAAAGAAATTTTCCTACAAGAATTCATACCCAACACCTTTGAATATCGGGTTTTCGTCACTGGGAAAAAAATAGGTGCCATAGAGAAAAAAATCAGAGTTAAAAAAGACGAATTTAGGAATAATGTTTTTCTAGGCGCTAGAGAAGAATTTCTTGCCCCCGTCTCGGTCAAAAAAATTATTTTACAAACCGCCCTAAAGGCTTCCGCCGTGGCGAATATTCAAGTTTCCGGAGTAGACATCGTAGAAAAAGAAAATGGTGAGGTGGCTGTTTTTGAGGCTAATAGCTGCCCCAGCTTAACACTAGATGAAAATATTTCCCCTGAACTAAAAAGCTTAAGTAATTATTTAGAAGCATGCGAAAAAAGATAGTAATGTTTTTCAACAAGGAAAAGCCCGAGAAAAATCCCTTTACTGAATTCAAAAATAAACAGGAGGTTTATTTTGATTTTTTCAAGCAAGGCCACGCCGCAGGACTAGATATGTATATAGCCAGCAAGGAAATGGGTTGCCCTGGAAAATTAAAATTTAATAGCCCGCTTTTCTTCAATGGGAAAAACTTCAAAAAAATGGCCGCAGCAATTAAAGCTGATGCCATTTACGATAGGAGTGGTGGATTAAAATTTCCCACAGCAGCCGTAAGCTCAAGGACTTTAAACACCCGCTCCTTCAAGGATCTTTGCTACAGCAAGAACAAGATGTATAAGATTCTTGGCGACTTTATGCCAAAAAGCTTTAAGATAAAAAACCAAAATGATTTTGAAAAAAAACTAAACCTATTCTTAAAAGATGAGCTGGTCGTCATTAAGCCATCCTCTGGGCTGGGCGGCAAGGGAATTACAATAGACACAGTGTCGAATATTAAAAAATCAAACTACTCTATCGAAAAAGAATCTGTTCTTCAGAAATTCGTAGACACCTCCAGTGGAATAGGGGGTATTGTGCGCGGCAGACATGATTTAAGAGTGGTTATAGTTTTTGGAAAAATAATTTTTGCCAGCCTAAGAACACCAAAAAAAGACAGCCTCTTGGCGAACGTAGCTCAAGGTGGAAAAATAAAAGAGCTGCCTCTCGAAAAACTCCCTACGGCAGTAAAAAGGAATGCTTTAAAAATCCAAAAAATCCTGGACAAAAAATTTAATTATCCCATCTACTCCATTGATTTCGGGATTGAAAAAGGAAAACCTTTTGTATTTGAACTGAATGACCAGATAGGTTTCCCTTCAAAAAAAATGAAGAGCTATAAACTTTTCAATGGAGCCCTGATTAAGTCCTTGGCAAGACTGGCTGTCAAAAATTAATTTCAGTTATCACGCCCTGTTGCGCTGCGCTTCTGCATCCATTGATTTTTTCCCCATTTCGTACTATAATGCAGAGAACTTAAAAGTAATTTTTATTATATTTTCTATGCGTATATTTTCTCCCACAAATGACTTTAGCGGCGGAAATAAGGCAAAATTTTGGTTTTCTAAAATTAAATGGCGGCTTTTAGGCAAAGCTTTTCTCTGGCTACTTTTGGCCGGTTTTTTGTCTGTGGCGGGCATTTTCGCTTTCTATGCCAAAGACTTGCCCAGCCCAGGTAGTTTAGGAAATAGAACAATCGCCCAATCCACTAAAATTTATGACCGCACCGGCAATCATCTGCTATATGAGATTCATGGCGAAGAAAAGCGTACCGAAATTCCATTCTCTCAGATGCCGGATTCTTTGAAATATGCCACCATCGCGCTGGAAGACCAAAATTTCTACACCAATCATGGCATCGAAATCACGTCCATCATCCGCGCGGGACTGGCGGACCTGCTCCACCGACAAGCAGCTCAAGGCGCGTCCACCATCACCCAGCAATTGGTCAAGCAGACCATGCTCACTTCGGAAAAAACCCTTTCCCGCAAAATCAAAGAGGCTATTCTCTCCGTTGAGCTCGGTCAAAAATTTTCCAAAGATGAAATTCTCGGGATGTATCTCAACCAGATCCCCTATGGCTCCAACGCTTATGGCACTGAAGCCGCTGCCCAAACTTTTTTCAATAAACACGCTGCCGACTTAACCCTGGACGAATCCGCCCTGCTTGCTTCCCTGCCGCAAGCCCCTTCGCATTTTTCTCCGTATGGCAATTACACGGACGATTTGAAAGCGCGCCAAGAGTATGCCCTCGATCAAATGGCACGATTGGGTTATATCAGCGCTGACCAGGCCACGGCCGCCAAGCAAGTGGATGTGCTCGCCAAAATCAAACCCTTTTCAGAAAACATTGCCGCGCCTCATTTCGTAATGTATATCAAAGATTATTTGGAAAAACAGTATGGGGAACAGCTCGTCGAGCAAGGCGGCTTAAAGGTTTACACCACTCTTGATTGGGACAAACAACAGATTGCAGAACAAGCTGTACGCGATTATGCCGATAAAAACGCGACGACCTACCAGGCGAACAATGCGGCGCTGGTGGCTGCCGACCCGCGCACCGGGCAAGTTCTGGCTATGGTCGGCTCTAAAGATTATTTCGGTAAAGCTACCCCTGCCGGTTGCATTTCTGGAAAAAATTGTAAATTTGAAGGCAATTTCAACGTGGCCACCGCCAATCGTCAGCCAGGTTCGTCGTTCAAGCCATATGTTTACCTCACCGCTTTTGAAAAGGGCTTCACTCCGGAAACTAATCTTTGGGATGTCGACACTAATTTTTCCACCGTCGACGGACAAACTTATGATCCGAAAAATTATAACGGGGAAAATCGTGGCCTCGTCCGAATGAAAGATGCTTTGGCAATGTCGCTTAATGTCCCAGCCGTCAAAACACTTTATTTGGCCGGCGTTAACAATTCCATTGATACTGCTCACAAAATGGGCATCACTACCCTGAACGACCCCAGTCGCTACGGCCTGTCTCTAGTTTTAGGTGGAGGCGAAGTAACGCTCTTGGATCATGTCAACGCCTACTCAACCTTTGCCACCGGCGGCATCCATCATAATCAAACGACTATTCTTAAGATAGTAGATGGTTCAGGAAAAATATTAGAGGAATATAAGCCGGATGCTGGGCAACGCGTGATTGAAGAAAAATACATTGCCATGATTGATTACATTATGTCTACCAATGATTTACGCGCGCCGGTTTTTGGAACAAACAATCCCCTGCGCTTTGACGATCGACCCGTAGCCGCGAAAACCGGTACGACCAACGAATGGCGCGATGGTTGGACAATGGGCTACACACCCTCGCTCGTAGCTGGCGTTTGGACGGGCAACAATGACAACACCATTATGGCCAAAGGAGCAGATGGCTCTTATGTCGCTGCGCCAATCTGGCGAGAATTTATGCAAAAAGCGCTGCAGAATTATGCAGTAGAACAATTCCCTTCCTACACTCCGCCGGAAACCGGCAAAGATGTCCTCGATGGTAAATTGGATCAGAAAATGAAAGTGGACGTGTGTAAAATCAAAAAAGATACCTATTGCTTGGCTAATGATTCTTGTCCCAGTGACACCAAAGACAAAAAAAGCTTCGTTGATGCTCATGACATCCTTTATTACGTCAATAAAGACAATCCACTGGGCGATCCGCCGAGTGACCCTAAAAGCGATCCGCAATTTAAAGGCTGGGAAGAGGCCGTTAAAAAATATCTCAAGGATAACAAGGTCAAAGGTGACACCGTGCCTACCAATCCTTGCCAAGCCAGCGATTTTGGCAATAAATCCAAAAATAAAAGTCCAACGATTAGCATCGATTCTCCATCCGACGGCAACACAGTGACAGACGCCAACCTACCCATTAAAATCAGCGCCACCTCCCCTAATGGCGTAAAAAGCATCACTATCACAATTAATGGCACCTCCGTCTATTCTTCTAGTAATGACAATTCTTTCGCCTATTCCTATGCCATCCCAGACAACCAAAAGGCCTCCACCTTGGATATTGTCGCCACCATTACTGATAATGATGGTGACACAGCCTCATCAGAAATAAATATCACTACTAATATCCCTATTTAAACTTTATCTCACGCACTACCCCCTCCCCCAACTCTCCATTCATCTTGCGCATAATAAAGCTGCGGTTGGAAAAAATTTCCGCTGTCCAAGCGGAAGATTCGCCGCGCACAAAAAGCGTGCCATTCTTGAAAAAGTCCGGTTGGATTTTGGCCGCCCCGACGTTGCCATATTCCTCTTTAATAATTCTCCTAAAGATATAAAAAACATCTTTGTCTGTCAGATCAAAGACGCGGGTCTTTTTCTTCTTCAATAAATCACTCAGTGCTCGCATAGCTTATTCTCTATTTCTTAAGCCACCTAAAAATACTCCGCACGGCAATCGCTCCTTCGGCCGCCGCCGTGATCACCTGCTGGAAACCGTCTGAGCCGTCGGTAATATCTCCCGCCGCCCACGCGCCCATCACTGAAGTCGTACAATCCTTATTAATTTCAATGTAGCCTTTTTCGTTCGTTTTTAAATTGATGCCACTAGCATACTCAATGTTCGGTTCACTGCCCGCTTCAATGAAAAGCCCATCTAATTTTAAACCACAACTCTTACTATATTCCCTGTCCAATTCTACTTTTTGTAATTTTTCTTCCCCTAAAATCTCCACCACATTCGTATTGAGAATAATTTCCACATTATCACTGTTCTTAATTTTTTGCGTCCAATAGGGTTCCGCTTTGAGTTCTGGTCCACGATAAATTAAATAAACCTTTTGACAAAGATTAGACAGATACAGTGCTGCGCTCGCCGCACTGTCGCCTCCACCAATCACGCCCACAATTTTATTTTTATAAAAAAATCCATCACAGGTGGCGCAATATGACACACCCATCCCCAGTAAATGTTTTTCTCCGGCAATTGCCAACTTTCTTCTTTTTGTCCCTGTCGCCAAAAGAATAGCCCGCGACTTCATAGTTTCCCCATTAGCCAGAGCCAGGATAAAAAGCTCGTTCTTTTTCATAATCGAATCCACGGCGGTAGAAACAATCTCCACGCCATATTTTCTAACATGATTTCCCCATTTTTGCGAAAAATCAAAGCCAGTCATATTTTCCATCCCGGGATAATTATCAATCTCGTGCGTTTCAGAAATTTGTCCACCCAAAACACTCCCTAAAACACTATGTTTTATGCCATAACGCGAAGCATATATTGAAGCAGAGAGTCCTGCTGGTCCCGCACCAATTATTATTAAATCACGAATCTTATCCATTTTATTGTCTTAGTTCTTTATCGGCATAGCGATATAAATAAAATTACCCAACACTTCCCCACTTTTTTCATCAATTTCTCGAATAGCCACTGGCGTAGCTTCACTATTGGCAAAAATTGCCACTTGATCTGTGGATATAATATTGATTCCATCCAAAAGATATTTTACATTAAAAACTATTTCTTGTGATGGCCCTGTGATATCAAATTTGAGCTCTGCTGAATTTTCTCCGGTTTCAGCGCTAGAGGCATGCACAAAAACATTTTTTGTTTCAGCGTCAATTTTAAGCGTAATCTCATTAGATCCACCCAAGGAAAAAAGTCCTGCTGTTTTAAGCGCTTGTTGAAAAATTTTTCGCTCGCCCACAATCCTCGTTTTATATTCCTTGGGCATTATATATTCATACTGCGGATATTTACCCTCGATCAAACGAGAGACTAACTCAATATTATTCATTTCGAAAAATATCTGCCCCTCCTCTATTGCTATTTTAACTTTAAAATTATCCTCATCTGTAACCATTCGATTAAATTCCATCAAAGTACTAGCTGGAATAATAATATTTTCATGTTTTTCTATAAACGGTAAATATAATTCCTTATTAATACTATCTTCCTTTAATTTTATTTTATATTCAGCTAGGCGAAAACTATCCGTGGCTGCAAAAAGCAACTCATCTGTCTTTAAACTAATATTAACCCCTGTCAGTTCTTGCCGCGCTTCATTTATCGCTACTGCCATTAATACATTAGTAGTGGCTTTCTTAAAATCAGCCACCTCTAGTTCCAATAAATGCGCGCCTTTTCGAGAAGGAATCAAGGGAAAATCACCCGCCGAAATACCCTTAATGGATGTTTTATTGGTTTTATTTTCAATCTTTAATATATCACCATCAGATTCTAGGGCTATATTTTCGCCATTCAATAAATTATTAGAAAGTCCGCTAATCAACCTAGCGGGTACCGTTATCCTACCTTCTTCTTCAATTTTAGCGCCAATTTGCGAAGAAACACCAATTTCCAAATTAGTCGCCGATAATTTCAATCCTCCCTTCTTAGTTTCGAAGAGAATATTATTCAATATGGGTAAAGTATTTCTTTTGGCTACTGCTCGCTCACAATTATAAATAGCTTTCTTTAAATTCTCTTGAGTGCAAATTAATTTCATAT
>CAIKZD010000011.1 GCA_903831805.1 uncultured bacterium | reverse complement strand
CTGAAAACGCTGTCTTAGGGTAAGCTGTTGGTAGGACATCTCGTTTGAGTTAATGATTAAGTTGCTCGATACAACTATCTTAACCCAGAAACGGGATGTCTTTTGTTTAAAAGGCAATTGCACTTCAGATTAGAATTCGAGCTTTTTTCCTTGACAAAACAAGCCTTAATTGCTAGAATCCATAGATTACAAAAGTTAAAAATTATCCAATTCTATGAAAAAGAAACTCGTTATTTCAGCTATTGCACTAGTCATTATTTTCGTCCTAGCCTACCGTTTCTCCAATAAATCTGCGATAACCGTCCAACCCCCGGTGAAAGCGCCCCAGGATGTCACTGTGCAGGCGGTCAAAGATAGTATTGACCTCAAACAGACCCTCGACTATCCCGCCACCGTGGTCGGCGATCAGGAAATCATTGTCACCGCCACCGCCGCCGGTACGGCCAGCGCCGTACCATTTAATCTTGGCGATCGAGTTTTTACTGGCGCCCTGCTGACGCGTATTGACGACACCGGCAATGTTCTCAACACCAATTATAAAGATTTTCAATCCAGCCAGATTCAGGAGTCTCATCTGAGTAAAGAGCAAGCTGAGGAGGCCTTGAGCGGCGCGGAAAAAAATTATAAAGATTTGAAAAAAGCCTATAGTGATCAAAATAACGACCCGACTTTGACCAAGACGGTTTCCAAAGCGCAAGTGGACGCGGCCAAAAACCAAATTGACATTGCTGAGTTGCAACTGAAAAGTGCCACGGTCGGCCTAAAAGGCACTCTGGATAATCACCTTGTCACTAGTCCGATCAGTGGTTTTGTTACGGAGAAATTTGTTTCCGCCGGAGATTCCATTTCCATTGGGCAAAAAGTGGCCGCGGTCAGTGTCACTAAAAACATCAAGCTGCAATTCTTCGTTTCAGCTGATCATTTAGCGAACTTTTCTCTAGGCACGGAAATTAAAGCCATAGGAAATAATGGCAACATTTTCCCAATGTTGGTCAGAAACATTTCACCCGTAGCGGATCCGGCCACTAAACGATTCCTCATTGAAGCTTTCCCGAAAACGCCCACCGCCACGCCGGTGCTGGCGTCTGGCACGTTGACCACCGTTTCCCTGGACATCGTCAGCCACCCGTCCGCCAGTGGTGACCTTATCCTCCCCCTTTCCGCCGTCACCATCGGACAAAATGAAAGTTACCTTTTCATTAATGATAACGGCCATGCCAAAAAAATATTCGTCACCATCGGGGCCGTCAACGGCGAATCAGCCGAAATAAAAACCAGCCTTCCCTCTGATGCGGAAATCATTTTGAATGGCAGCAAACTGGTCAGTGACGGTCTCGCTATTTCTATTCAAAAATAAACTCTAATGGAAAATCAAGATAATACCCAACAAGAAAAAACTACAACCGAGTCCAGCGACCTGGCCTATTTAGCCCAGCTCAAATTCCGTCCAGAACTGCGGCATACTTGGTTTAATTTTTTCATCACCAATTTCCGCGTAGTCATTCTGCTCATCATCCTCCTTTCCGGTTGGGGCATTTTTTCCTTCATTAAACTGCCACGCGAATCCAATCCGGAAATCACCATTCCGGTCGTTGTTATCACTGATGTTTTCCCCGGTGCTTCGCCCGCGGATGTGGAAGAATTAGTGACCAAAAAAATTGAGACAGACCTGAGTGGTATAGCAGGCATCGACAAAATCACCTCCAGTTCGGCCAATTCTTTCTCCTCAGTTTCAGTGGAATTTGCTTCCAATCAGAACGTCGACGACGCGGCCAGGCGATTGCGCGATCAGTTAGCCAAAATTAGGCAAGACATTCCGGAAGAAGCCAATGATCCACAAGTCATACAAATTTCTTTTGATAACACGCCCGTAATCACATTTGAGTTGACTGGGCCGTATGATGGCTTCATCCTCAGGCGTTATGCGGAAGATATTCAGGACGAATTGGAAAAAATTCCCGGCGTGAGAGAAGTGAATGTTTCCGGCGGCGACCAGAAAGAATTTGATGTCAATTATGATCCGCAAAAATTGACCCTGTACAATATTACGCTCGATCAAGCCAACCAAACTATTGCCGCGACCAATCATGCTATTCCGGCCGGAAATTTTGAAGGCCAGCAGTTCAACTATCCCGTCAGAACCGACGCTCGTTTTTTTGGCGCCGACGCTCTCGGCAATATTCCAGTTTTACATAATGACAATGGCAGCATTGTCTATCTGAAAGATATCGCCCAAGTCGAAGAAACCGCCATCGAAAAAACAGTCCTGTCCCGCTTTTCTGATCACGGCAGTGCGCCGCAAAATTCCGTCTCTATTCAAGTCGTCAAACGCACCGGCAGTTCCATCCTCGACACCACCACACTGGCTAAAAAAACTGTTGACGACCAGTTGGCCTCCCTCCCTGCGGGCATCACCGCCCCGACAACTTTGAATCTGGCCGACCAGATTGAACAAAGTTTCGACGAACTCACTAAAGATTTTTTCATCACTCTGTTTTTAGTAATAAGCGTCCTTATGCTTATTGTGGGATTGAAAGAAGCTTTCGTAGCCGGCCTCGCCATTCCCTTGGTGTTTTTTGCCACTTTTGGAGTGATGCTTTCGACAGGCACTTCACTCAACTTTCTCTCTATTTTTTCCTTACTGATAGCCCTTGGGCTCTTGGTCGATGACGCCATCGTCGTGGTGTCAGCCACTAAACAATATATGAAAAGTGGAAAATTCACTCCGGAAGAAGCAGTGCTTTTGGTGCTCAATGACTTCAAGGTCGTCCTCACTACCACGACCTTGGCCACTGTATGGGCTTTCTTGCCCCTCCTCATGTCCACCGGTATCATCGGCCAGTTCATCCGCTCCATTCCCATCACTGTTTCCGTTACTTTGGCCGCTTCCCTCATCATCGCGCTTATCATCAATCATCCGTTGGCCGCCGTTTTGGAACGCATCCGCCTCACTAAAAATTTCTTCTTCACTATCCTCGCTACACTCCTTGGAATTGGCATGCTTAGCATAATATCTCATTCTGTTTATGGCTATATTACAACTTCATTAATTTTTATAATCATCCTCTGGATGTTGTCCTGGTATTTCGGCATCGGCAAAAAACAATTGGCCGAAAACAAAATTCTAGCCGACAAAGAATGGAGAAATGACGACTTAATAAAACTCAAACTCAAAACTCAGGGCAATCGTGAAGACGCCACCTTCGGCAGTCGCCTGGTGCACGGCATCATCCATTTTGACAAAGCTATCCCAGTTTATGAAAAATATTTGAGGCGCATCCTCCTCACCAAAAAACGTCGCGTGATTTTCATTTCCGCTATCGTGGCTCTTTTCATTTTCGCCCTAGCCCTTCCTGTGACTGGTATTTTGAAAACCGAATTTTTTCCGGCCTCTAACGAAGCCCAACTGTCCATCAGTCTTCGCGCGCCATCCGGCCTAACACTTGCCGAGACGGACCTCCTGACACAAAAAATTGAAGAACGACTTTTAAAATACTCGGAAATTGTTAGTTTCTCTACTCTGGTTGGCAACCCCGGAAATGCGGGTGGCAGTGAAATCGGCATCGTCCAAAATACTTCTAACACGGCTTCCATTGAAGTCCAACTCACCCCGACCACCGAAAAACGCACGCCTTCCTACGATCTGGCCGACATCATTCGCACCGATCTCGCCGACATCCAAGGCGCCACTATCAAAGTAGCGGCTCCGTCCGGAGGCCCACCATCCGGCTCAGCTTTTCAAGCTCAAATTGTCGGAGAAGATCTGCAAACGCTCGATAAAATTGCCACCGACTTAAAGCCGATTATTAATTCCGTCTCCGGCACCGTTAACAGTGACATTTCCTTGAAGGACGCGCCGGCCGAATATACTTTCCAACTCGATCCGATTAAAATGGCTTTCTATAATCTGAACGCCGCCCTCGTGGGTAACACTTTGCGCACCGCTATTTCCGGCACTAAAATTTCCACCGTCATCGCTGGCAACAAAACCATCGACGTTCTGGCTCGTTTCGAAAAAGATAAGATTCCGACTTTAGAATCCATCCAAAATCTGGAAATTTTGAACACCCAGAATCAACCGGTCTTCTTGAAAGATGTGGCCAAAATTGAACTCACGCCGTCCGTCGAATCCATCACTCGCCTGGATCAAAAACGCACCGTCATGCTCACCGCCGATGTATCCGGCACGACTAACGCCAATCAAGTTCTTGCCATCTTCCAAAAGAAACTGAGCGACAACTATCACCTGCCGGAAGGCTACACCCTGACCTACGGCGGCCAGAACGAACAAAACACTCAGTCGGTCCAGTCCATCTTGCAAGCCATGCTCATCGCCGCTCTCCTTATTGTCTCCACTATGGTCATCCAATTCAATTCGTTCAAAAAAGCGGCTATCGTGCTAGTCACCCTCCCCCTTGCTCTCATCGGCACCTTTGTCGGGATGGCTATTTTCAACATCCCCCTGAGCTTCCCGGGGCTTATCGGCATTCTGGCGCTCTTTGGCATCGTGGTAAAAAATGCCATCATTCTCATTGATAAAATTAATCTTAATCTGAAAAGCCACATCCCCTTCGTCGACTCGATCGTGGACGCCGGCAAGTCCCGCTTGGAAGCAATCTTCATCACTTCACTCTGCACGATTTTCGGCATCATCCCGATCACGCTCTCCAATGAACTGTGGCGCGCGCTGGGGAGTGCCATCATCTTCGGCCTGGTCCTTTCGTCATTTCTCACGCTCTTTCTCGTGCCGGTGCTTTTTATGACTTTCGTGAAAGAGGAAAAATAAAAAAAACAAACTTTTAAAAAGGCTTGATTTTTGGGAAAAAATGTGCTATAATAGACATATAGTGAGTAATAAAAGCGGGTGTCCCCCGGCTTTTTTATTTTATTTAAGCCAAAAACACATAATTATGTTCAATTTACACAAAATCCATCAAATTTCTCTCCACTCTAGAAAGCTGGTGCTTTTGAGCTTGATTGCCGTTGCTCTCATAATGGATCTAGCTATTTTAGATTCTAACAAAAGATTCACGCACGATACTTCGTTCTATGCGCCGATCTCCTATGTGCCCGCCAAACCCTGGATCAAGAAAGCGCACGAGATGCTGAAAGGCACGCCCATGGAAGCCATGCTCCCTTACATTTCCGGCCGCGAAAAAAACACCGCCGCCTTTCTCATCAGTGTGGCCAAGAAAGAAAGCAACTGGGGTAAGCGTTCGCCGATGCTAGCCGGCAACACTTGCTACAACTATTGGGGTTATCGCGGCCACACCGGGATGGAAACACCCAGCGGCTACACTTGTTTTTCCAGTCCCGAAGAAGCCATCAGTACCGTCGGCGACCGTTTCAGCGACCTGATCAACAACGGCAATTTCAACACCCCCTCCAAAATGATTGTCTGGAAATGCGGCTTCGATTGTTCTTGGGACGACCCCACCGCCATGAAAGACTGGATCCACGACGTCAACCACTACTACCAAAAATTTTACGAGTAAGAAAATTTCCACAAAAAAACCAAGAGCGAGAATTGCAAGAGCAGGAGCAGGTTTGTAACCTGCTCCTTTTAGTTTACAAATTGCTTTAATAACTTTATCGTTAACTCCAAGGTTCAAGTTGCAAACTTGAACCTGCCATGAGTTCAATTTGGACGATTGAACCGGCAAAAAATGCGCTTACATATTTTTTATAACCTTTACCACCTCATCAAAGCTTGAAACTATCTTAAATGGATTGCCTTTTTCCAGTCTATCTCTTCCGTGAAAACCAAAATCAACCGCAACTGTCCTAATGCCAGCCTTATTGCCTTCTAAAATATCTCCTAGAGTATCGGTCACAAAAACACAATCTTCGGATTGCAATTTGTATTTTTCGAACAAATATTTAAACTTTTCTACCTTAGATTGGTGCGTTTCTGCTCCCATTATCTCTTTGAATATGTGCGTAAATTTATTGTTTTGGAAATAAATATTTAATGCTTCCTCTTGATTTGAAGAAATTATAAATAACGAATATTTTTTAGCTAATTCTTCTAAATTACTTTTTATATTCCCATCTATTTTAAAATTCTTGAAAGCTTCATTTTGTAACTTAAAAAAATTTTCAAAAGCTGTTTTTTCTCTTTCTTTATCAACTACAACTCTTTCAAAAATATTTCCATTGAAAAAATCTCTGTACTGTTCGTGAGTTAAATCTTTTCCCAAAACCTCAACATTTATCTGATATGCCAATTCATACGTATCATGAATTACGCCGTCAAAATCAAAAATAATTGCTTTCATAAATTTTTTGCACGTTAGACTATTGTACGGTTATTATACTACCGAGTATAATTTCATCAAAACTATCATAATTGTATCATTTTTTCACCAAATTTCACTTTAATTGCATCATTTATGATACAATTCTACTTCCTATAAATCCTCAAGCTATTCATCACCACGGAGACTGAGCTGAAGGCCATGGCCCCGGCGGCGATCCCTGGACTCAAAAAGCCGAAGGCGGCCAAGGGGATGGCTACGATGTTATAGAAGAAGGCCCAGAAGAGATTTTGTTGGATGGTGCGGAAAGTCAGCTTGGAAATTGCGATGGCTTCCACCACTTTTTTCAAATTATTTTGCATCAGAATGATTTGTCCGGCGTCTTTGGCAATGTCAGTGGCGCTGCCCATGGCAATGCCGAGATCGGCTTGCACGAGAGACGGCGCATCATTGATGCCATCCCCCACAAAAATCACTTTTTCGCCCGCCGCTTGAAATTTTTTCAGCTCGTCGGCTTTTTGTTCCGGCAAAACTTCCGCCACCACTTGATCAATGCCCAGTTCTTGCGCCACGGCTTCCGCGGTTTTCAAATTGTCACCGGAAATCATGGCCACGCTGAGGCCGAGGTTTTTAATTTCAGCAACTATTCCTTTGGCTTCCGGTCGCAGCTTGTCCGCCACAAGCAATGCGCCGATGACATCGCGGCTATGCACCACAAAAAGATGCGTGCCGACTTCTTCATTTTCAATGGCTAGGATATTTTCTGGCCAAGTCAGATCAATTCCATGCTCGGCTAAAAGTTTCCTATTTCCCAATAGCAGTTCGGTTTTATGCGTTTGGCAAATAGCCCCGATGCCCTTGCCTCGTTCTTCTTTGACGCCTTCCAACGGGGCTAAAATGATATTTTCTGCTTGGGCCGCGCGTGTTACGACTTGCGACAAGGGATGCTCGGAAGAAGCGGCCAAAGACGCCGCAATTTTTAGGATTTTCGGCCCGGCAAAATTAAACTCTGGATTAGCCATGATTTTTTTCACGGCCGGTTGGCCAACAGTTAGCGTACCGGTCTTATCAAACACAGCTAGCGTAATGTTTTTAGCGCGCTCAAAACTCTCGCCATTTTTAAACAAAATGCCGTTCCGCGCGCCGCGGCCGGTGCCCACCATAATGGCGGTCGGGGTGGCCAAGCCCAAAGCGCACGGGCAAGCAATCACCAACACCGCCACCGCGTGGATGAGCGCTATGGAAAAATTACCACCCAGAAAATATGTCACGACGAAAGTGAGGGCGGCAACGGCAATGACCACCGGCACAAAAATGCCGGCGATCTTGTCAGCCAATTTTTGAATGGGCGCTTTCGAGCCTTGTGCTTCTTCCACCGCGCGCACGATATTGGCCAAGACCGTCCCCTCGCCAATCTGCGTCACTTTGATTTTGAGCACGCCGTCCTGATTCAAGGTGGCGCCATAAACTTTAGATCCGACATTTTTTTCTGCCGGCATCGATTCACCGGTCAGCATCGACTCGTCCACATTGGATTGCCCGGCAATGATTTCGCCGTCCAGCGGAATTTTTTCGCTCGGCTTCACCAGCAACACATCGCCGATTCTAATTTCATCTATATCAATTTCTCGTTCCTGGCCGTCCAAAATCAAGCGAGCTTTTTTCGCCCCCAGCTCCAGCAGTTTCTGCATGGCTTCCCCTGCCTGACCCGAGCTTTTGGCTTCAAAATATTTCCCGAGCAGAATAAGCGTCACAATGAGCGCCGCCGACTCAAAATAGGTCTCCTGCGCGTGAAAAACGGCCCACAGGCTGTAAAAATAGGCGATGAGCGTGCCGAGGGACACCAAAGTGTCCATATTGGCCTTCAGCTTTTTAAGCTGCTTAAAAGCCATCCTATGGAAACGCGCACCAAAATAGAACACCACGATAGTCGCCAAAATTATATGCAGCCACATCACGGCGTCAAAGCCAAAAATTTTTATTCCCACCCTAAGCATAAAAAACATTTCCACCAACAGCGGCAAACTCAAAACCGCCGACCACACAAAACTTTTTAAATTTTTGTCAGACTCGGAAGTTTCCTGGTGATGACCATTGCAATTGTTTTGCATTTGGACATTAGATATTTCTTCTATCTCATATCCATTATCCTTAATAATTTTTTTAACTTTTTCTTCGTCTAAAATATCGCCGTCATATTCCACATATGCTTTTTTGGACGCAAAATTAACCGTCGCGTTTAGGATTCCCGCATTTTTCGCCAGTTCTTTTTCGTTATTGAGCGCGCAACTGGCGCAAGTCATACCGGTAATTTTTAGAATTGTTTTTTGTTTATGCATATTTTTATTCAACTATAAATTTTCCTCTCACCATGCCCATCCAACAACTGAAAGGAATTTCTCCGGCCGCGCCGGGCGTGAAAGTGACGATATTATCGCCGGCGTGAATATTTTGAGTAATGTTCAAGCTGGGCACAATAATTTTATCCGTGCATCCTTCGGCGCGATCACCGTTAATGACCCATTTGACCGGCACGCCTTTTTTAATCTTGATAATGCTTGGATCAAAACCAGCGCTACTAAGCGTTGTTTTAACCACCTGCGCGTTAGCTTCATCCGCGGCAGTCGGCACTGCTTCTTTACTCATCGCATCCTGCTGGGCCGTAAAAGTATTATTATTGGTGCTCAAAATAGCGCCTTTCACTCCGCGAAGAGCCAAACCGGAACTTAAAGTATAGAGCGCGAAAAGCAAAACCAGCATGCCCGCCGCTTTTTGAAAAATAATGGTATGGCGATTTTTCGTCCAAGAGACCGCAATGCCCAGCGCCAGAAGCACCGGCAGCGTGCCCAGGGCAAAAAACAAGAGCACGAGCCCGCCCGTCCAAAAACTGCCGCTCGCCAGGGCAAAAAGCTGCATACTTTGGGTGAAACCGCAGGGCAAGAAAAAACTGAGCGACCCCAAGACAAATGGGGCGGCTTTATGATTAGAATCTTTAAGGTCTGACCAATGGCGCGTAAATTTTTTCGGCATGGCTACTCCGAAACTCGATAGAGCTGGCGCGAAACCTAAGATATTCAACGCCAGAAAGAACATCACCACGGCAATGAAAATTGTGTAGAAAGACAAGAAGCTGCCGCTAATATTGATCTGCCCTCCCAAAAGTCCCAAGAGGCCACCAAGCAGAAAGAATGTTCCCGCTCGCCCGATGTGGAAAAAGATATTCGGCAGCGCCGCGCCGCGCAGAAAACTTTTTTCCTGCGTCTGATATTTCTCGGAAAAAGCGATAATCACTCCGCCCACCACCGCCAGGCACGAAGATACCGAAGCGGTAAGACCAATCAAAAAACTCACGCCCAAACTGGCCGGGTTGCTATTCGCCGAAAGACTTGGCACTAATCCCAAATTTTGAACAATACGAATACCCAGGATAGCCACAAGCGCCAATAAAATGGCGCTCAACCAATCATTTAAGCTGGTTTTGACCTTTTTTTCTTTCCCGGAATTTTTTTCCGACACCGCGTAGCCATTTTTCCGGATGATTTTTTTGATAGTCTCGCTGTCCGGCTCGGATGCAGTATAAGCAATTTCCACTACCCCGCTCTGGCAAGACGCCGTCACACTTTCCACACCAGAAACTTTTTTCAAATCATCTTCCAAAATTTTTTCGCAACTGGCGCAATGCATGCCGGTGGTATATATTTTTTTAATCATTTTATTTTAAATAAAAATTATTTACTTAATTTATTTATCGACAGAATTTCATCAATCATTTTTTTCTTCCTTTTCTCATTCGTCCCCCGCATGGCCGCCGCGAAGCAACTGTTCAAATGGCCTTCCAAAATCCGGGAGTTGGCCGCTTTTAGAAGCCCGATGACCGCCAAATTCTGCTGCAACAGATCGATGCAATATTCGTGATTCTCCGCCATCCCAATCACTCTTCCTAAAAGACTATGCGCCTTCTTCAGTGCCGTAATCGTTTTTTTATTATCCTCCATTTTTTAAAAATTAAAAATTAAAAATTTTATCTTACCTCCCCCCTAGGTACATTCATACTACTCCTCCGCCTAAAAGCTGTCAAATAGAAAAAATAAAAAAGCTCATTTGAGCTTTAATTGAGGCAGAAGCAAGGATAGGCGCGGTATCCTTGCTTCTGTAGTATAGCTTGTAATTACCACCCGGTAACACTAACAATCGAATCCCCAGATAATCCTCTCTCGGGAGAAACCTTGTATTCTCTTGCCCTACGCCCTACTTCCTTTACTCTTTCTATAACTTCTTGATATTCTCTCAGCTGCCTTTCGCTTTCTGTTTCTGCAGGATTATCTTTTGTTTTTCTAGAGTCATTGATTGACATATGCCACCTCGCTATACTATAAATATTGTTTTGACTATTCGCAGAATAGCCGCTAAAGAACAATGTTAAACAAAAAACGACCTCTTGGCGAGGTCGTTTTATTTTTATCAAGAAAGTTTACATATTCTTAGCAAAAACAAAGCGGCCTCGAGCCATAAACCAGAAGCCGAAATAAAAATATATTGTTTTTGCTATGTTTTTCATCATACATCCATTCTAAGCCACGATTTAATTTGTGTCAAATCATGACTTGGAAAAATGTTTCTACGCCAAGCCAGGTTTGGCTCGGCGTAGAAAAAAATTAACTCTGAGACATTCTTAAATTGCATAGTTTATTGCAATTTTTACATCGTGGCTTGTCTGAACCTCCTCCAGTGCAATTCACAACTCTTGGACCAACTTCCATAGAACCAGATCTTCTATGTCTTGGAGCTAGTCTATCGTGACATACTCCATACTGAACCGCAATCACGTTGCCCGCATGTTGCATATAAAGTTTCCTCCTTTATAGATCAATCCACAACCGTGCTCGCTCTTTCGTTCCTGCATAAAATTTGCAAGTCCAGAGCTCTCCTGTGACCTCTGCAATCCCATTTTTTTCCACAGAGATTACAACATCTTCTCGTAATATCTCTCCACTAGAGAGCTTCCTCCGAAAAGAACTTATCCCGATTTTCTTCTTTTCAGCTGCCAAATTATTTCCCCCTCTGATTGAACACTTTTTAAATCCAGGCGAAGACCAGCTAGCATGCTTACTACCTTCTTATGCCTCCTCGCGTATCAACTTCCCAAAAGAAAATCCCTCGGGTATATTTATTGCTTTAACATATACACCACCTGAGAAGTCGCAATAAATTACATACACAAACCCCTCGCCGAAACAACTGATGGCTTGCAATATGTATTCATCCAAAAGAAGTCTGACTTCAATCCGAGATGACATTGGATGTTTATCACCATGGGTAAAAAGTAAATGTTGATCGGCATTTTTGAGAACACCAATGACTCGGCCGTATCCCATGGGAATTTTGCCATAACGCTTAATTATCTTCTCCTCTATTTTTCTCATGGCATTCCTCCTTCAGGAAAAAACTCAAAAAATATTATTGTACTCCCCCCATAGACACCATAAATTCGATCATAAAGAAAACTTGCTCTTGCGTTGAAAATATGGGTTCTCATTTCAAGAGCAGACATTACAAGCACTTCAGAAACCTCGGTAACCTCCCGATGGTACAAAAAATAACTCTTCCAGCTCCTTTTTTCTCGCTTGGAATTATCCCAAGACTAACGTTTCTGGTCATGGCGCACCTCTTTATGTTGACTGTTTTTGAACAGCATTGAGCGTGAGAACAAATTGACAAGGAACAAAAAGAACAAAAAAAGGCCGGTTCACTTGAGGTGACCGGCTCGTTTTTATTGGTAAAGTTTTTTTGATTCTAAGTTCTTTTACCCGCAAAAACAAACTGGCCACCTTGGCGTACCAAGACCAGCTTATTAATCAAAAAGTTAATTTTGTTTGCGAGTCGATTTTTCATATGCTCATCCTACCGCGTTCCTGTTTTTCTGTCAAGAAGGCCGGTTGTGGATAATTCTAATAATCCCGAAGCTTCTTAATGGTTGCATGGTCGCGGATTTTTTCCAAGGCCTTGGCTTCAATCTGGCGGATGCGCTCGCGCGTCACGCCGAATTCTTGGCCCACTTCTTCCAAAGTATGCGTCACGCCGTCTTCCAGGCCGAAGCGGATTTTCAAAATCTTCTGTTCGCGCGGGGTCAGGTCTTTTAGAATTTCACTCACATGCCCTTTCAACATTTTTCGGCTGGCAATCTGATTAGGCATGACTGTTTCCGTATCTTCAATAAAATCGCCGAGCACCGAGTCGTCGTCGGAATCACCCACGGAAGTTTCCAGAGAAACTGTTTCTTGGGAAATTTTTTGAATGTGTCTGATTTTTTCCACTTCCAAGCCCATTTCCACCGCAATTTCTTCCGGGAGTGGCTCTCGTCCAAGGTCTTGCACCAAGCGTCTGGTAATCTGAGTATACTTATTGATCGTCTCCACCATGTGCACCGGAATACGGATGGTTCTGGACTGGTCGGCCAGTGCGCGCGTCACCGCTTGGCGGATCCACCAAGTGGCATAGGTGGAGAATTTATAGCCTTTCCGATAATCGAATTTTTCCACCGCCCGAAAAAGCCCGATATTGCCTTCTTGAATGAGGTCCAAGAGTGACAAGTTGTGCGAACGGCCGACATATTTTTTGGCAATCGAAACCACTAGACGCAAGTTGGCTTCCGTCAGCCTTTGCTTGGCCGGCAGGTCCCCTTTCTCGATCCGTTTGGCAAGATTGACTTCCTCCTCAGTCGTCAGCAAATTGACCCGCCCGATTTCCCGCAAATACATCTGCACCAAATCAGAGGAGGCGTCTTCCGAAGAGGTCATCGCCCCATATTCTTTTTTCGGCGCTTTCTTTTTAGCGTTTTTTTCTTTCTCCAAATCGTCACCGATCCGATCGGTTTCCATCTTGATCATTTCATCTGACGAAGCTACGCGAATGTTTTGTTTCTCCAAGCGTTCATACAATTCTTCCAAGCGGTCGATATCCTTTTCCGCGTCCGGAATAATATGCAAAATTTCATCTTCGGTCACAAAACCGCGTTGCTTGCCGCGATAAACCAAGTCCCCGATCTGATCGGATTTTCTTTGGTTGGCTTCTTCACGCCGCACGGATATTTTTTTCACCAGTTTCGGCTTCTTAACCGCAATTTTCTTAATAGTCTTGACTTTCTTTTTCGTCACTGATTTCTTGGCGCTGACACTCTTATGCTTAATGGTTTTTTTCACTTTTTGCTTATGCGATTTCAAAATCTTTTTTTGCGTCATTGTTTTATTTTTCTTCGCGCTGCCTTTTTTCTTCGGCGCAGCCTTCTTCTTATTTTTTAATTTTTTATCTTGCGCCATAATAATTTTATAAAAGTTCATCCGGTCATTTTCCACCGAATAAACCTGAAACATTCCGCCTTTAAAAAACGGAAAAGTTAAATTAACACTAATTGTTCTCGCCGCTGGGTTCGACGGCTTCATGCGAAAGACGACTGAATTCTTGCCGCAAAAACACCACCGCTTCTCTGTCATTTTTTTCTTCCGCTTGTTTCAGATCAACCGTTAAGCGCGTTAAGTCTTCTCGTCTTTTTTCTTTTTTCAGTTCTACTAGACACGCTTCCATTTCGGCCATAGGCTTTTCCAAAACATTCTCTTCCGGGTCACCGTTTAAGCCGATGCGATATTTTTTTTGAAAAAAAATCTGCTCCGCTCGTTTTTTTTCTTCCAAGTTGTCGAGAAGAGTCCCCACCTTATTAAAATCGAAGGAAAGCTTTTCAGCATCCGCCAGCAAAATATTTAGAAGGCTATCTTTTGAAAAAGAAAGGATCTCGTCTTCTCTCTTTTTGGCTTCCTTCCAAATATCAACGGATACCAGCATGAGACCGATTAGCTCTTCCGTCATGATTTCAAACTTATTTTTCGGGGCGCTCACTGCCGCTTCCTTCTTGGGCGGGGCGTTGAGGCCTATCTTACTTCTAAGACTAATCTTTTTGAGGCTATCCGTCAATGCCGCTTCCGTAATCTCCAACCCTTCTGCCAACTTTTTAATCCAGTGGCTTTTTGCAACGTCATTCTCAAAACTGGCAATAATATCCAAACATTCGTCCGCAATCTTGCGTTTGTCTTCCACTTTCTTGCGATCAAATTTGGCGTAGAGTTTTTGCAGAAAATAATCCATAATACCCAGCGATTCGGAAACGGCCGCAATCAATTGTTGCGGATTCTCCCGCGCAATATCCGCCGCGTCTTTGCCTTGCGGTAATGTCACGATTTCTACCGCCATATCTTTTTCCAGACACAGCTTAACGCTTTTTTTGGTGGCCGCTTCACCGGCCGCATCCATATCGAAAAACATTTTGATCTTCGGGGCGTACCTTTTGATGATACCGATCTGATCTGTGGTGAGTGCCGTCCCGCTGACTGCAATAGTATTTTTGAGACCGGCTTGATGCGCTGCAATCACATCCATATTACCTTCCACCAGGAGCGCAAAATTTTGCTGTTTGATCCCTTCTTTGGCCCGATCGATGCCGTACAAAATTTTGCTTTTATGATAGACTTCCGTTTCCGGCGTGTTGACATATTTGGCTTGCGACTCGTCGCCACCCGGCGCCACGCGCGCACTGTAACCCACCACCCGGCCCAGATAATCCCGGATGGGAAACATGATGCGCTCGCGGAAACGGTCGTAGTGCTCGCTGGAATTATCTTTTTTAATGATGAGGCCCGCGCACAAAATTTCTTCATTTTGAAATCCGCGCTTGTTCAAAAAATCCAACAAGTTGCGCCAGCCTTTCGGCGCATAGCCCAAGCGAAATTCCTTACTGGTTTCTTCTCGTAAACCGCGCTCGCTCAGATATTGAGCCATCTTTGTTTTTCCCGGCCCGTTCCATAACTGATGCTCATACCACTTAGTAGCCAGTTCCAGGATTTCCAGTGTGCGATCTTTTTTCTTGGTGGCCTCCGGATCATAGCTTTGCAACTGTACCCCAGCTTTTTCCGCTAGAATTTTCAGCGTTTCACGAAACTCCAAGCCTTCCATTTCCATCACAAAAGCAAAAATATCCCCGCCCTTCTGACAACCGAAACAATGCCACATCTGGCGCTCTTCACTAACCATAAAGGATGGACTTTTCTCATTATGAAAAGGACATAAGGCCCGAAAATTGGCCCCAGTCTTCTCCAGACGGATATAATCGCCCAAAACATCCACGATATTCAGGCGGCTCTTTATTTCGGCAGTATCATTATTCAAGGTATTTGTACGCTATTTGTTTGTTATTCCAATGGCTTTTCAGCTCATTTCTCCTCCCTATTTATCGTACTATACTACAGAAAAATAGGCAAAATATTGCAAAAAGCGGATACTACGCCTCCGCAAACCCAATCTTCTTAATTTTTTTACTCTCCGGATCGGTGGCCATGAGTTTCGCAATGACTTTAAAGATTATTTTGAAATTTTCTTTGTTTTCCTTTTCCATTTTTTCAATTTTGTTGCTCAGCTCTTTGTGAGTGGCCAAAAGTTTACGCATTTTAGTGAAAGTCCGCATTATCTGGATGTTCACTTCAATCGCCCGCTTACTTTTAAGCACACTCGAAAGCATCGCCACGCCTTGTTCGGTAAAAACATAAGGAAGTTTTCTGGTGCCACCCCAACTTGAAGTCACAAATTGTGACTTCAAGTTGACGCCATTCTTCAAGGTAACAAATTGTGACCTTGAATCTTTTTCTTCTAAGGTGCCATTTTGGAACCCTAGAAAAATACTCGCCTCTCTTTTGTTTAACTGAAACATAAAATCCTCCGGAAATCTTTTTATATTCCTTTTAACCGCCTGATTGAAGGCTTTTGTTTCTACTCCGTACAGCATCGCTAAATCTTTATCAAACATCACCTTCTCTCCACGGATAAAATAAATCTTGCCTATGATATTTTCATCTGGGATAACAGATGATTTTATAACTTTTGTTTTTTTGTTTTGCATACTTGACGTTTTTATTTTAATTAGTGTTTCATTATCATCCTTAGCATATCATTCTTCTGTTTTTCGTGCAATATCCCCTATAACAAAGTAGAGACGCATTGCAATGCGGCTCTACAAAAAATATAAGAATCGTCATCCTGAGCGGAGCTCGTACTCGAGCGTAGAGAAGGATCTGCTGTGCGTTACCACCATTTTTGTGAATTATAGTAAGGCCTAGAGGTTATACAAAGTAGAGACGAGGCACTGCCTCGTCTCTACGTCTGATATATACATATTCATTTTTCATTTCCTTCTACCACCCAAATAAATTTCTAGTCAACGTTCCAAAATTCCCGGTCGGTAAGATATTTCTCAATTGTTGTAATTTAGTGACCGCTTGTTGAGTGAGACTTTTGTAGACGCCGTAGGTGGTATCTTTCAGTTTGAGTAGACCTAACTTTTGCAAAGCTGTTTGCAGAGCTCCTACGTCTTGACCTCTTGAACCGAGACTGAGATTCCTGTTAATTGTGGTGCCTTGTTTTTTGAACCATTTTTTGGTATCAGTCAGTTTTTTCGTGAATTTTTGTTGGAAGGTTTTAGGTTTCGGTTTGGCCTTGTGGTGAGATTTGTTTTTATGGTTGTCATTGTTAGAAGCTGTGACTACTGGCAGGCTGATGTTAATCGGGTTGGTTGAAGCCAGAGTGGTTTTGTTGCCCAGGGCGTCTTCGGCGTAGAGACAGATATATTTGGTGTTGTTGTTTTGGGTAGTTTGCTCCAGGGCGTCTGTGTCAGTTTTGGTATAATCACTGGCAGTGGTGGAACAAGTGGTGCTGGAGTTGTAATCCCATTTCTTGACTGTGGCATCTCCCCAATCGGCAGTGATGGTGTCAGACTGAGTTGGACCAACTTCGACATCATTACTAAAAGAGATGGTGGGCGGAGTAGTATCCACTGTCCAGGTGTAACTAGCCGGGGTAGCATCCACATTAGTGGCGGTGTCAGTTGCTTGGACCGAGAAAGTGTGGGAGCCGTCGGTGAGAGAAATGTAGCTCTTAGGGGAAGTGCAAGAAGTGTAGATACCATCATCTAACTTACATTGGAAGGTAGCGGTTTCTGTGGTGTAGAAAGTAAAAGTGGCGGAGGTGGAGGCAGTGTTAGAGTTGGGATTGGAATCAAGAAGGGTGTCAGGGGAAATGGTATCTATGATATATGTTTTGGATTTGATTGTTTCAGAATTAAGATTTCTGTCTTGAGAGAAGAATTTGAGCACAGTCGTAGCGTTATCCGGAATGCTGATGGGCGTGGAATATATATCAGAACTAGTGGTGGGATCGACGCCGGTCAAAGTGTAATATGTTTTGTCGCAACCAACGCCATTACCGTCATCACAGGTCAGGGTAACGGATTGGTGAGTGGTGTAGGTACCGGAATTAATGTCAGCGGTAGTGGTAGGAGCAGTTGAATCTTGAAATTCGTAGGCACCAATATCCCAGCTTGCCCCTGATTTTGGATTGCCTTCGTAGTCAGAAGTCAAACCGACATTGGTGCCGGCGTTGATAGCAGGAGAGAGATTGGTGAGGTGGAAGTCTGAAGAGGAGACGAAAAGAGGATTACTATTTATGCTATGCATTTCATTGGCTTGATGATAGACATCCCAACTAATTTGTAACCCACTAGGATTTTGTGGCCTATAAAATTTATTCACATCTATAGAATAATAAATATTATAATCAATGTCATTATGCGTTTGACTGTCATTGGTATAATTCATAAAATCAAACGGGTAGTTTTGCGCCACAATATTGTTTCTTACTACAAAACCTGGGTTAGCTGATGTTGTGAGATATAATCCCGCTCTATCCATCGTTGGATCGGAAGGAGTACCATTGGCATAAATTATATTATTATATATATGTCCACTACTCGTCCCCGTGTGTGCCATTCCGGTATTTAGATTATGGTGAGCAATATTATAGTAAAAATCTGCCGAACAGGTATCATGGATAGAAAAGCCGTCCCCTGATCCCGTGGTAATGCCCTGCCCGACAGTGCCATTATAACTAACTTCATTATATTTAATAATAAGGCCAGTCACTCCATTTGCAGCATCTATGCCATCACTAGCATTATAAGAAGCAGTCACATGATCTATTGTTGCACCCGTTGATAATGCTCCGGTAACCCACAAACCAAAGTTGTTATTATTTGTTATTCCTGTCTGAATTAGCAGATTTGGAGTATTTACTATATTCATTCCGCTACCAACATTATTATTAGTTTCAAAATTTTTAATAAAACTTCCAGGTAATAGCAAAGAACTATCTATATAAATTCCGTTTCCATTATTATTTGCTTGTATTCCATCAATAAATAGCGTGGAGCTCGCGTTGTTCACTACGGATAATCCATAGTAGCCAGTATTATTGTTACTGGTTACAATATCAGATAGAGAAATATTACCTCCGGTCGTTAAACTTATGCCATTATTAGAAGATCCTGTAATAGTGACATGACTAAGAGACAAATTTGTCACAGCTGCATTTACTATATATATCGCCGCACCAAAAGCAGAAGAAGCATTGGAAGATGTTAGTGTATCGATTATAATATGATCATTGATACCAGCAGTTCGTATAGAAGATCCGCCACCATTTGTACTGCAACCAGAAACCGTATTATAGTTTCCACCATTAAAATAAATATTTGCACCTATAGTAGTCGCATTATTAAAATTGATGTTTTGTATTGTAATGTAAGAGTGCCCATTAGTATATATTCCATAATTCCTCGTTAATTGGCTGTCTACAGTTGCATTCCCAGTTCCATAATTTCCAATGACTGTCCTATGCGAATCATCCAGGCCAGAAACACTCACAACAATAGTTTCATGAGCAGTAGTTCCGCCTTTTTGTAAATATGAATTACCCGCCACCCATGATAAGGAAGCCCAAGTTTGTTTAGGGGCTGTAGGTCCGGAGCAAACTTGAGAAGTTCCATCTCCTGGTGTCGCACAGGTAGGATCTATGTATATCGTCGCCGCACTCGCCTTCGCCCCAAATCCAAACACAAAAAAACCGGCACAGAAAATAATTGAGGCCAGTTTCAAAAAAGATCTATTGGAAAATAATTTTAGAGTTCTATTCGAGAGAGAGAGAGAGAGAGAGAGAGAGTAAATTTTTCATGTATTTTTGTTTTGTTATAAAAAGTTTTTTTATATCCAAATTATACCTTGTTTTAGAGGAATTGGCAAAATGAATTTTGTAGAGGCTTGATTTATCAAGCTTTTCTTAGTGCAAGGTTCAATAAATTGAACCTCTACATTCATCCCTTGAAACCTATCCGTGCAGACGGCCTAATATCTTCCTTTGATGTTCCATTTCGGAACATCAAAGCATCGAACTGTCTCTCTCTGAAGGAAACTCTGCCTAGAAAATTATTTTAATCTCTCGATTCCCTTGCTCCCCACAAGTGTTCTCATTTGACTAATAGCCGTTTCATTGAGAATTTGTAGCCTTTGTTTTTGCGCCATGCCGCGTTTAATGAGCATAGCGTTCAGACTTTCCAAGTTAGTCAGACACACCAATTGCTCCACTGTCGAATAATCACGAATATTGCCGCCTCTTTTTGGATTATTATCCCGCCAATCTTTTGCCGTCATGCCAAATAAAGCCACATTCAAAACATCCGCTTCACTGGCGTAAATGATACTCTCTTGAATCTTACCAATCTTTACAGGAATAAGATTCTCCTTAATGGCATCGGTATGGATCCGATAATTTATCCTGGCTAAATTTCTGCGCAAATCCCACCCTAGCGACAGCCGTTCACTTTCATCTTCTTTGAGCCTTTGGAATTCTTTAATGAGATAGAGTTTGAATTCAGCCGATATCCAGGAAGCAAATTCGAAAGCAATGTCCTTGTGGGCGTAAGTGCCCCCTGCTTTTCCTGCTTTTGAAACAATGCCGATAGCGCCAGTGGCGTTTATCCATAAGCTGGGTGACATAGTAAAGTAGTTAAAGCCAGCTTCATTTTTAAAGGCGTCGAATTCGACCCCTTTAAAATTAGGATTATATAATTTCTCCCAAATACCCAGGAAATAAATAGTTTCTTTACGCCTCATCCAATTCTTTATTGCATCCTTGGGTTCCTTTTGGTTTTTAAATCTAGCAATATCGGTCAAAGAAATATAGTCGACTTTATTCCGCTCAAATAGAACTATTTCAATGTTTTTCACATTTATTTTTCTTTTCATTTTGGTTTTGAGGTTAGGCTTTTTATACTGTTATTCTATCACTCTCTTAAAATCCTGGCAACTACATTTTTCCCCAAGCAAAAACACCCATTTACAGGGTGTTTTATGCGTATTGAAAACGAAATTAATATCATCCCTTGTATCCCGTTCCCGCCGGAATCAGGCGACCGATGATAACATTTTCTTTAAGGCCCCTGAGCTTATCTTCCTTGCCTTTGACCGCAGCGTTAATGAGCACGCGCGCTGTTTCCTGGAAAGAAGCCGCTGAGAGGAAACTGTCGGTGGACAAAGCCACTTTCGTGATACCGAGCAACATTTTTTCGCCTTGGGCTTTTTCGCCACCGGACTCCTTGGCCGCCAAATTGTTCTCATTGAAGTCATCTTTTTCCACAATGTCCCCGAGAGAGAATTGGCTGTCGCCTTCCACGGTAATTTGCACTCGACTAAACATCTGGCGCACAATCACTTCAATGTGTTTATCATTAATGCCTTCTCCTTGAGAAGCATACACTTCTTGAATTTCTCGGATAATGTAACGATAGACCGCTTCCCAACCCATGGTCTTATATAGTTTGCGTAGATCGATATGACCTTCGGAAAGTTGAGAGCCAAGGCCGACCAATTCGCCTTCCGCCACTTTCAAAGTTGAGCCAGCCGGGATTTGATATTCTTTAACTGTTTTAGTCTTGTCTTCCACTTCAATCTTGACAATCACATTCTTATCTTGCTTCTCAATCGCCAGCACCTTACCGGCTTCTTCTGTAATGATGGCCTCGCCTTTCGGTGGGCGTGCTTCAAAAATTTCTTCTACACGTGGGAGCCCTTGGGTGATGTCAGAACCCGCGATACCTCCAATATGGAAGGTACGCATTGTCAGCTGAGTACCCGGCTCACCGATGGCTTGCGCGGCCACGATTCCCACCGCCTGGCCGATTTCCACCAAATTACCGCGGCCAAGATCAGTGCCATAGCATTTCTGACAAATACCACGAATAGTTTTACAAGTCACCACCGTTCTGATCTTAATCTTTTCGATATTAAGTTTTTCAATTTTTTCACCTTGTTCTTTGTTGATTGAGTCGCCCTTGGCCGCCACCACTTCTTCCGTTTTAGGATCAAGCACATCTTCAGTCAGCACGCGCCCAATGATGCGACTGGCAAAACTTTGACCGATACGATCAGAGTCTTCTTTGAAAATGTACGCACCGCCTTTATCCTTACAATCATTTTCTTTGACAATCACATCTTGCGAGACATCCACCAAACGTCGCGTTAGGTATCCGGCGGTCGCCGTTCGAAGAGCGGTATCCGCCATACCTTTTCTCGCGCCGTGAGTGGAAATGAAATATTCCAAAACATTCAAACCTTCCTTGAAAGAACTCTTAATCGGCAATTCAATCGTTTCTCCGGTCGGACCAGCCATCAAACCTTTCATACCAGACATCTGCACCACCACGGATTCCGAGCCACGGGCCTTGGAATAGACCATCGAATAGACCGGACCTTCTTTGTCCATCGAGCTGCGCACTTCGTCCGTAATCTTATTCTTGGCATTGTTCCAGACTTCAATCACCTTGCTCTTGCGTTCTTCCTCAGTCAAAAGTCCCATATTATATTGCTTCTTGATGACTTCCACTTCCACTTCGGCCTTAGCTAGGATTTCTTTCTTATTCTTCGGGGAGGCTAAATCGCCCATGCCCCAACTGATACCGGATTTTGTCACTGAGGCAAAGCCCAAGTCTTTGATCCGATCGACAAACAGCGCTGTCTCGGCGCGGCCGCAGACTTCGAGCACTGTCGCCACTAAGCCTTTCAATTCTTTTTTGGTCATCTCCATATTCAAATAGCCAATTTCTTTCGGGATAATCATGTTCAGTTTCATGCGGCCGATAGAAGTTTCCAATAATTTTCCTTCGTAAGAAACTTGCACTTTCGCCCGGATATCCACGTGACCAAGTTCGCTAGCCAAAATAGCTTCGTCGAAATTGGAAAATATTTTTCCTTCGCCTTTCATGTTCGGCACGATATGTGAAATGTAGTAGCAACCCAACACCATGTCCAAAGTCGGAATGGTGATCGGGTCTCCACTGGCCGGTTTCAAAAGATTCTTGGAGCTGAGCATCAAGTTTTCCGATTCCCATCTAGCCTTATCCGTGAGTGGCACATGCACCGCCATCTGGTCGCCGTCGAAGTCCGCATTGAAAGCGGAGCACACCATCGGATGGACCTGAATGGCCTTGCCTTCGATCAAAACAGGTTGGAAAGCTTGGATGGACAGTCGATGCAAAGTCGGAGCGCGGTTCAACAGCACATAGTGATGAGAAATGATTTCGTCCAAAATGTCATAGGCTTCTTCCGATTCTGCTTCCACCATTTTGCCGGCGCTGCGAACATTGTAGGCCAATTCTTTTTCGATTAACTTATTGATGATGAAAGGTTTAAACAGTTCCAAAGCCATGCGCTTTGGCAAACCACATTGGTGCAATTTCAATTTCGGCCCCACCACGATCACACTTCGTCCGGAATAGTCCACGCGTTTGCCGAGCAAGTTCTGACGGAAACGCCCTTGCTTGCCTTTCAAAGTATCGGCCAAAGAGCGGAGAGCTCGACGCTGTCCGGTGGAAGCTGCCACGCTGACTTGGCTTCTTCGCGCGCTATTGTCAAACAAAGCGTCGACCGCCTCCTGGAGCATGCGTTTTTCGTTTCTCGTTATCACTTCCGGCGCTCCGATTTCGATCAATTTTTTCAGACGGTTATTCCGGTTGATAATGCGGCGATAAAGATCGTTGAGATCCGAAGTGGCAAAACGTCCCCCATCCAGCGCCACCATCGGGCGCAGATCTGGCGGGATGACTGGAATGATCGTGCAAAGCATCCATTCCATTTTCATGTTGGCCGAAATAAAACCTTGGAACAATTTCACTCTTTTCAAAATCTTTTTTCTATCCGTCACTTCTTCCTCTTCCAAAACTTTTTTCAATTTATCAATTTCCGCTTTAGGATCCATCTTTTCCAAAATGGTTCGAATGGCTTCCGCTCCGATGCCGGCCGAAAAAACCTGGGCGTATTTGAGTGACAGGTTAAAATATTCGATTTCAGAAATGATTTGCAAAGCATGAATGCCTTTTAGTTCATCCTTGGAAGTTTTGTAGATACCTTTCAGCTCATCGATTTTTTCCTTGGCATCCGTGCTACCATCCCCGAAATTCTTGCTAATTTCTTTCTGCTTATTCTTATATTCTTGTTCCAAGCTGGCCAGTGCTCTCTCTCTTTCCGCTTCGTCCACATTCAAAACGATGTAGCTGGAAAAATACACGACTTTTTCCAAACTTTGCACGCCCACCCCGAGGGCCAAACCTATCTTGGAAGGCACACCGCGCAAAAACCAGATATGCGAAACTGGCACGGCCAATTTGATGTGGCCCATGCGTTCACGGCGCACGATTGAGCGCGTTACTTCCACGCCGCATTTGTCGCACACAATACCTTTATATCTGATTCGCTTATATTTTCCGCAATAACATTCCCAGTCTTTCGACGGTCCGAAGATCTTCTCATCGAAAAGCCCTTCGCGTTCATAACGCTGGGTGCGATAGTTGATCGTTTCCGGTTTCACTACTTCGCCGTGTGACCATTCCAAAAGATTTTCCGGACTGGCGATACTTAGGCGGACGCTGCTGAAGTCGCTGATCTTAGTTGTAGAAAAAGATTCCATATTATATTTGAGTTAATTTATGTTAAATTTGACCTATATACCTTGTTCTTCTTTTTCTTCATCCTCTTCCTTGCGCGCGCCCGTGAGTTCCACGTTAAGGCCCAGACCTTTCAATTCACTGACTAAGACATGGAAAGAAGCTGGGATGTTTGGGCTCTTGATCACTTCGCCCTTGATGATGGATTCATACGCTTTGCTGCGGCCCATCACGTCGTCAGATTTGATGGTGAGCATTTCTTGCAAAGTATAAGCGGCGCCATAACCTTCCAAGGCCCACACTTCCATTTCTCCGAAACGCTGTCCGCCGAATTGCGCTTTGCCGCCGAGCGGTTGCTGCGTGATCAGGGAGTATGGTCCGATTGAACGCATATGGATCTTGTCGTCCACTAAATGATGCAGTTTCATGATATATTGCACGCCGACAGTCGAAGGATTATCGAAAAATTCACCAGTACGACCATTAATGAGTTTGATTTTACCGGTTTCCGGTAAGCCAGCCTTTTTGAGTTCCGCCCGGATCTGATCTTCTGTTATCCCTTCCAAAGCGGAAGTGGCCGCCTTATACCCAAGAGTATGCGCTGCCCAACCTAAATGCGTTTCCAGGATCTGACCGATGTTCATGCGGCTTGCGATACCTAACGGATTCAAAATCATATCCACTGGGGTACCATCTGGCAAATACGGCATATCTTCCACTGGAGCTACCCGAGAAATCACACCCTTGTTACCATGCCGTCCAGCCAACTTGTCTCCCACGGAAATTTTCTTGAGTTGCGCCACACTAACTTGAATCTGTTGGATCACGCCGGTGGAAAGCTTGTCGCCTTGTTCACGGGAGAAAATTTTGATATCCACCACTTTGCCATATTCTCCATGCGGCAGATAGAGCGAACTGTCTTTCACGTCTCGAGATTTTTCCCCGAAAATAGCTCTGAGTAATCTTTCTTCGCTCGTCAGATCACCTTCACCTTTTGGCGAAATTTTGCCAACCAGAATGTCCCCACTGGAAACTTCCGCCCCGATGCGAATAATGCCGGTTTCGTCCAGATTTTTCAAGCGCTCTTCCCCGATATTTGGAATGTCTCGCGTCACGATCTCCGGTCCCAGTTTAGTATCACGCACATCCATGGAAAAATCTTCGATATGGATGGAACTGTAGCGATCATCTTGCACTAATTTTTCAGAAATAATAATAGCATCTTCATAATTGGAACCTTCCCATGGAATAAAGGCTATCATGATATTTTGTCCCAATGACAATTCGCCGTTATCCGTTGAAGCGCCATCCGCCAACAACTGGCCTTTTTTCACCATTTGCCCTTTGACCACGCGTGGGATCTGATTCATAGAAGTAAAGGCGTTGGATTTCACAAAAGTTTGCAAACGATATTCTCTTTTCAAGAAGGGTTTCTTCGCACCGGCCGGAGCGGCTTCTTTCACAATAATGTGATCAGCGTCCACTTCCACGATTTCTCCGTCCATCTTGGAAATCACTACTTGGCCGGAGTCAGCCGCCGCTTTGTCTTCAATGCCGGTGCCCACAATCGGAGATTCCGGCTTGACACAAGACACGGCTTGGCGTTGCATATTCGAACCCATCAAGGCACGGTTGGCATCATCGTGTTCCAAGAATGGAATGAGCGCCGTGGCCACAGAGATACATTGCTTGGCACTCACATCGATGTAATCCAATTTGGATGCTTCAATTTCAGTGGCTTGGCTTTTCACGCGCGCCCCCAGGATTTCGGCCATGATGTTGCCATCGTCGTCCACATCAATCCCGCTGTGTGCAATGGTTTTTTTGTCTTCTTTGGTGGCATTTAAATAATCAATTTCTTCGCTTATCCAAGGTTTGATTTGAATAGTTTTCTTCTCTTTCATTTTGGCAATTTTGCCCGCGGTGGCGGTGTCGATTTTCATGCCGACTGCCAACTCCCCAATCGTTTCATTTAAAATTTTTCCAACTAAGAGTGCTTCCTCATTTTTCACTTCATGATAAATCTTAAGATAAGGCGTTTCCAAAAATCCATAAGCATTCACTCGAGTGTAGGTGGCTAAATGGCCCACCAATCCGATATTCGGACCTTCCGGAGTTTCCACCGGGCAGATACGGCCATAGTGGGAAGGATGCACGTCGCGCACTTCAAAACCGGCTCTCTCACGTGTGAGCCCGCCTGGTCCCATCGCACTGATACGACGTTTATGTTCCAACTCGGCCAACGGATTGACCTGGTCCATGAATTGAGACAACTGAGAACTGGAGAAAAATTCTTTGATAGCCGCAGCAATCGGGCGTGAATTGACCAATTGGCCAGGGACCACCGTCAAAAGATCACAGGTACTCATGCGGTCCTTGATGTTTCGCACCGTCCTGGCAAAACCGACGCGTAATTTATTCTGGATAAGTTCTCCGACTGAGCGCACTCTTCGATTGCCCAAATGGTCGATATCATCGGCCTGTGCCATCGGATCATTGTTCAGACGAATGATTTCTTTGATGATCAAAGCCAGATCTTCACGGGTCAAAATGCGGTGCGCCTCATCGTCCGGCATTTCCACTTCCAATCTTTGATTCAAGCGGTAACGGCCCACGCCGCCAAAGTCATATTTTTCAAAACTGAAAAACATCGAGTCCACCACTTGTTTGGCGTTCGATTCAGTAGCCAGATCCCCTGGTCGAATTCTCTTGTAGACTTCCTTATACCCTTCGCCTTGGCTCTTAGTCACATCTTTTTCAATAGTTTTCTCGATATAGTGCGTTTCGCCGTTATCAATATCACTGAAAATTTCCGTCAATGATTTGTCAGTGGCATAACCGAAAGCGCGCAGCAAGGAAGTAATGGCGATCTTTCTTTTGCGGTCGATTTTCACAAAGATAGCTCCATCAAAATCTGTTTCCAATTCCAGCCAAGCACCACGATTCGGAATGATTTTCGCGCCAAAAAGCTTCTTGCCTTTAACATAGTTCATGGTGAAGAAAACGCCCGGGCTGCGGATAATCTGACTCACCACCACTCTTTCTACCCCGTTTATAATAAAAGTTCCACGTTCCGTCATCAAAGGAAAATCTCCCAGGTACACTTCTTGTTCCTTCACTTCTCCGGTTTTCTTGATAACCAGTTGCACCTTGCAACGCAAAGGCGCTTCATAAGAAATATTTTTGCCCTTGGCCATCACTTCATCATATTTCGGCTCGTCCAAGTAATATTCCCCAAAAGACAGTTCCAAATCTTTTTCTGTAAAGTCCCCAATCGGGTTGACTTCTTGCAAAAGTTCCTTCAGGCCTTTTTCCAAAAACCAATCATACGAGTCAGTCTGAGATTCAATCAGATTCGGCAGCGAAACCATGGACATGGTTTTGAAAAATTTCCGTTTAGACAAAGATGATTCTGAGCTGAAGATTTTTTTCACCTTCAACTTTTTTTCAATTTTAGTCATAAAAATAAGGCCCGTTTTGCCCGTTTCATGAGGTTTTTCATGAAGCGAAGCATACTGATGGGATTATAGAAAGATATTTAATTATTTAATTTTATTGTTCAGAATTTTGAAATCCTAAAAACTTTTTAGGATATAAAAAGCAATAAATTTGAGGTATTGGAATTATACACGAAACGAAAAATAATGCAAGTGCCTTGCAGTCCAGATTCACCCATATAAATTTTTGTTGCAGTTTTTGGGAGTTTTCTGTCTCTTTCTGTACCTGAAACAGCTCTCCTTCTTCCTATTTTATACCTTTAAAAAATCTTGTCAACTGGCCTATTTTTGCTGAACATAATTCCAGGCATTGGCCGCCGCTTGAGCAATGCGCGTGGTGGTAAAAGATTCGTCGCGGTCGCTTTCCACCCGCATTTTTTCAATATCCTTAGATATTAACTGATTTCTCTTCAAAAGCTCATCAATGCTCGGCAGAAGTTGCTGTGAAAGACTGTGCTCCTCGACGATTTCCAGGACATCCCTTTCCACTTCGTTCTCCATTAACGCCACTTTTACCTTTTTTTCTTTAATTGTAATTAGTATTTCCATAGTTTATTTAATATTCCCCCAATCAAAATTCCACGGGTCGTCTTTCCGGCCGGGAGCGACATCAGAATGCCCAAGAACGTATTTAATCTTATATTGCCCTTTCAGATAACTGAGTAAGCTTCTAAGCGAGGCATATTGAGCGGCACTCGGGCCCTCTGATTTAGTTTCCACAATTTCAATCCCCAGAGAAAAATCGTTGACGTTAGTGCGGGAGTCCGGCGTCTTAGCCACCCCGGCATGATAAGCGATATTTTGGTCTGCCACTAAACGATTCACACCTCCTTCGCGAGAAATGATATAGTGCGGTGAAACACCCGCCGGTTTATATTCTTTGTTGATAATGTCGTCCAGGCTATGCGGATCACTCCCCACGGCGTTATATGAAGAATGAATTATAATCGTATCAATAGATCGGCCACTGGACTTGGTGAAGCCCCAGCTGACCAAGCGGTCGGTGATTTTAAATTTATCATTGCTTGGTACGGCCGGTTCAGTGCTTGTATCCGCCGTCTTTGGCGCACTTACTGGTGGCGGAGTTTTAGTATCTGTGGATGGCAGAGTGGCTTTATCAGTCGCACTTTTTTCAGGATTTTGATTATTATCAACGGCCGGTACACTATTTACTTTAGCATCTTGGTCTGCTATCGTAGTGCTTTCGTTTTGAGTTTGCGCTACTGGATTTTCCCCCAGCTTAATTTCCGTTTTTTTCGCAGAGCTACTAAAAGTACAGCCGGAAAAAATAGAGCTAGTGACTAGAATAAGGCTAAGTAAAATAATCTGTCTAAACTTTGGCATATTGGCATTCTACCATGAAAAGCTCTCCATCAAAAACAGGGTGCCCTATTCTCATCTGACTTTTTTGAAATTCAACGCCACGCCGTTGATGCAATATCTTTTGCCGCTCGGTGCCGGACCGTCCGGAAAAACATGCCCGAGATGTGAACCGCAGCGGGCGCATAGGACTTCCGTCCTTTCGGTGCCCAAACTCCAATCCTCTTTTTCTTCCAAATTTTCTGCAGAAAAAGGCTCCTGAAAACTGGGCCAGCCGGTGCCGGATTCAAATTTTTTGCCGGATTTGAAAAGCGACAGGTCACACGCAGCGCAATGATACATGCCCTCGCCTTTATATTGCTTCAGCTCACAACTGAACGGCCGCTCGGTATCCTTCTCCCGCATCACAGCATACTGCTCCGGCGTCAAAATTTCTTTCCATTCTCCTTCAGTTTTTTGAATTTTTTTAAGCATAGTTTTGAAGTGTCAATCATTTCAAAAGTTTTTGAAAGTTATCGCGTAATTTTTGAAGTTTTGGATCGATCACCACTTGGCAATAGGGCGCATCTTGATGCTTCTGATAATAGTTCTGGTGATAATTTTCGGCCGGATAGAAATTGGTCAACATGGCCACTTCGGTCACAATTTTTTGCGCGCTGTCGAGTTGTAAAATATTAATAAATTTTTCTGCCTCTTTTTTTTGTTCTTCTGTCATGCAGAAAATGGCCGAACGGTATTGCGTTCCGATGTCATGGCCTTGCCGATTGAGCGAAGTCGGATCATGCGTCACAAAAAACACTGTCAAAAGATCGCTGAGTTCGATTTTTTGCGGATCATATTCAATCTCGATCACTTCAGCGTGCCCGGTCTGCCCACTGGAAACTTGCTCATAAGTCGGATTTTGAGTAGTCCCGCCGGCATAACCCGGCCGGACTGAAACGACACCTTTCAGTTTGGCGAAAATCGCTTCCGTGCACCAAAAACAACCTCCCCCAAAGACTATTTTTTCAGTTTTTATTTTTTGTATCATACTGTTAACGAAAAATTAATCGCATGCTTTTATTACAAACCTTGACCTGGTTTATTTTCCACAAACATATAGACATGGGTCGATCCAGTCGGAAAGAGCGGCTTTGCTCTGCACATAACCCAAAATATTCGCCTTCGCGCCAGAATGGATTCCAAGATGTAAATGTTTTCTTTCGCCGTCCGTTTCCACACTTTTATCCGCGCCCAAAATTCCCAAGGCATCTCCTGCTGAAAGTTTGTCGCCAGCCTTTGCACTGATACTCGCCAGTTTTAGATGGCCATAGACGACTGTGATTGGAGCACCGTTAAGCAGGCAGCTTTCCACCGCCACCCCGCCATAACCCGTAGCAGATTCTTTAAGCAAAAGTTTCCCGTCACAAATTGCCTGCACCGGAACAACTGCATTCAGTTCGGCCGGAAAAATTTCAAAGTCTGCGCCCGTGTGATAACCGCGAAATCTCTCCGGCTGCACCGGCGAATCTTGCGGCGTGATAAATTTGCCAAATGGTTTTTTGGTGACGCGTTCTGCGGCGTGTGACAGTGGCGGCGTAAAACCGGAAGTTGTTTTAGCGCTTGGTAAAATATTAGCATTACTGTTCACTGGAATATCCATATTTTTCTGGGTGTTTTGCTCAGAAAAAACAGGCATCCGAGAAGCGGCCGGGGCATGATGAAAATGAGACCACAAAAACAAACCAGCCATGATTACAATAGCCAGCAGGAAAAAGGATAGAATTATTTTTTTCGGAGTCATTTGGATGTCTATAATAATCTAAAATTATTACAATACATCCCGCTTAAAGATTCTGCAATTTGTCGGGGTGCAGGGAATTGAACCCTGTCTAAATGGTCCCAAACCACTCGTACTACCGGTATACGACACCCCGTTTTGATTGACTTTATCCATACTAACCTCAATTCGAATACAAGTCAATCATTTTTGGCCAATTTTACAACTAATCAATTTATTAGTATAATATATTTATAAAAATTCAAAAACAAAAAATGAAACAACACATTGAAACAAAATTGGGCGTGACAATAATTTTAATCTTTGCCATGACGGTGGGGGCGTTTATTTGGAAGTGGGAGAAAGAGCGGGAGTGGAATACAAGCGAGAATAGCATAGTTGCATTATCTAAAAAACAGCAAGTGGCTAGGAATAAAGAATCAAGCAGTGAAATAAGCGACCAAAAAACAAATAGCGTAGAAGAATCTGCAACAGAAAAAGTTTCTTTTTGTGGAAAAACATTTGAAACAAACATAGTAAAGGTCAATACTACTGATCTAGTAAAAATAATTGCTCAAATTGCTACCCATAGTCCAGAAAATAGAATATGTGAAAATATAATCGCCAACTCGCCAGGAGGAAAATTTTCTTCTGATGTTAAAAAACAGAAAGTTACGGATGCAGACTATAAGGACGGCGTTTATTTTGCAAATATATCTATCTTACAATTCAAAATAGATTCAATCGAAAACAACCTTTATATTATTGGGGCTTTTGATGGCAAATCTAAGCTTATTGGAAAATTAAGATAATAAGATAAGCTATTTTTAGAAAATTTAAGAGGGATTTTGCAGAAATGCAAAATCCCTCGGTTTGTTGCGTATTACATCGAAATGTTATTCGTATGTAATATTAATAGGGTTTATAAAGTATTCAGGAAATCCTGGCTTTCCGCTACAAGCGCTGACTGGCAGGGCTCCCTTGTCTGAAATGCCAGCGATAAAAGGAGCCATTCGAATCCCAAAGTGAAAATGGGTATCACTGTTCAGATTAGCTATTGTAGCTATTTGCTGTCCCTTTGTGACTGCATCATTCACGGCTAAGTTGCCATATTTGATAACATGCCAATATACTGTTGTAAATTGTCCATCAGCACTTTCCACAATAATTGCATCAGCCCATTTTGAATGTTGCCCGGTATAAATCTCTTTTACTACGCCATCATGAGCTACATTGACTTCTTCTCCATACGTAGCAGTCAAGTCAATGCCAGTATGCGTTTCATATGTCCCAGTAGGACATTCCCCATAAGTCCAACTGTTTCCAAAGTTTAATAGTGGATTCCCTCTTTGTTCCAATGTTCCTGAAAGAGGAAACTTTAGAATGGGTTTAAACACCGCCTTCACTTCCAACGATTCACTCATCGTAAATGTGTGTGGATTGTCAGTTGCAGAACTTCCGCCCTCATTCCATTCCCAGTAAGCAAAAGCCCAGTCAGTCGATGGCGTGGCAGTAACATCCACATTGCTATTAAGCCCGAAAGCAGATTGGCAAGAGGTGCTCGGGCAGTCAATGCCCGCAGGATTGCTGGTTACTGTTCCGCTCTCCGCCGGGTTGATAATTATTGTAAGCTTAGGAACGTACCCGCAAAACTCGTGCGTAACGGTGTTGTAGAGTTGCACATCTGGAGTTGCCGATGATACCTTAGCGCAAACCTGTGCCCAGGTGTAATCGCTTGGGTAATATCCATATTGATTGATAGGGACGTCAGTTACAACATCAAGTATTGTAGAATTACTGGAATAAGCTAAATATGGATAAATTCCCATATTGATTGATAGGGACGTCAGTTACAACATCAAGTATTGTAGAATTACTGGAATAAGCTAAATATGGATAAATTCCCATATTACCGCCCAAATAGAAATAAATAACGCGAGTGTATGGATTATATCTCCAGGAAGTTTGGGATGTGAAAGTGACTTTAGAGCTATCCCAAAGATAATGGAATGTGGCACCCCCTCCCGAATCAGGGTTTTTAATGGTGCTACTTTTATCATAGGTGCCTATGTCACAGTAAGAAGCCGGGACTGGCAAAAAGGTTACTGGAACTGTCATGTTGCAAGCGATGACATTTTCAGCGCCTGCTAATAGAAACAATGTCGAAATCAAAACAAACATTCTTTTCATCTCACATACTCCTTTTTGGGTTGAAGTTAAGGCTGGTGAGTTTCCACATTTTCAATCTAATTTCCCACAAGCAAACGCCTCACCTCCTTTTTTATGTTGAGTTTTATTGTTTAAGAACTGCTGGGAGTATGCTAGGGGGGGCGGAAGTTGTCAAGGAAAAGAAGATTTGTTAAATCGGCGGAGTCCTCTTTTTTCACTTCGCTTAGGCTTGTTCAAAAAGAGAGACTCCGCCGAGGAAGCATATACCATAAAACAGGGGAAAGAGTAATTGAGGGAATTTTTTGCAATTTTACGACCCATCAATTCTTTGGTATAATATAGTTATAAAAATTCAAAAACAAAAAATGAAACAACATATTGATACAAAGTTGGGGGTGACAATAATTTTAATTTTTGCCATCACAGTGGGGGCGTTTGTGTGGAAGTGGGAAAAAAATAGTGGTGATGCAATTATAAGTAGCGATGTATATGTATCAGTAAAAAATAAGTCCATAAAAAATGAACAAGCTGCTAAAATAGTTGTAGATGATGCATTAGATAGTAATATTTGGAGAGAATATACAGATGAAAAATCAGGATATGCAGTACAATATCCTGCTGGATATGTAGTTAAAAAATACGATTCTCCTTGTTATAATAAACTAGATGATAAAGATGGCCAAAATATACTTATCCAATCAAACGACTTAGTTGATGGAAACAGCAAGGCGTATGAAAATTATATTGATAATGGGATGATAACAGACTTTAATGTTTTTATGAATGATCCTAATGATAAATGTATTCGTAATGCGTATTCTTCAATAGGTGGACCGGAGGCGCAAGTGCCAAAGCTTATAAAATCGGAAAATATTAAAATCGATGGACGTGACGTTTTGAAAAGAGAATATGTTCATCTTAATCCGGAAGGCAAGGAGTCATCATTTCATTTTTCAACCTGGAGATTTAATGAGGGTAATCAGTATTATACTCTATCATATAATAATGGCGTTAGGATTTTTAATTTAGAGTCTGAAAATGAATTGTTTTTGAAGTTTCTAGATAGTTTCAAGGTTGTAAAAAAGTAAATTTATATTGAAAATTATTTAATTTTAAAAGCCTTAAGCGAAACATCACTCAAGGCTTTTAATGTGGAATTAGATTATTTCTATTCCCACAAGTTTGTATTTACGGTTCTTGTGTATGGATCCGATTCAATTCCAGTCCATCCATAGGGGTCAACCGGAATCCAACCAGCAGGAGTGTTTTCCTGAACTTCAAAGTGCAGATGATCTCCCACCTGAGGTTTATTTGGTGGAACGGTGTGCCCAACCGTGCCAATTACAGTTTGGCCTTTATATACCTGCTGTCCTTCGGATACATTTTGACTATTAAGATGCATATAATACGTCTTGTAGCCATTTTGATGGTCTATTTCCACCGTATTGTATCCCTGAGCGTTACCTACCCCCGGAAAGCTGATTGGTAGATGAGCAATCCCATCAGCAACGGCATATACAGGGGGATTATTCGAGGCTGGATAATCATATCCTGGATGTCCATTGTAACAGAGGTACTGTTTTCCAGCTGAACTATAACCTACATAATTCAGGGCTGATCCAAAATCAAAATCAGAACTGTCGGACTTTGGATAGCAGGTTGTTGTTCCATAGTATGATTGCGAGTTACTAGATTCTCCATCAAAGGCAACAACTTGCTTGTCAGTATCACTATAATTGGCATTTCCACTGTGATCAAATACTGCGCTCACTGGTTCAGTATACGGCGTGCATTGTTGTCCGCCACAGCTGTTGTGCAACGGGAAAGACAAGCTGAATGACACCGGTCGAAACACCGCCGTCATCTCCATACTTTTATCCATTGTAACCGTTATCGGATTAGTTGTGTTGCAAGTT
>CAIKZD010000010.1 GCA_903831805.1 uncultured bacterium | reverse complement strand
TTCTTTTTTATCCTGGCTGAATTACATACCGGGCATTTTTTTTGAGTGACATATTCGTGGCATTTTAATGAGTAGTTAATTTACCGCTTTAGTATGCCACAAACTGATAATTTTAGCCTCCCATATTTTTAATTAAGCCGAGAATCATGAAAAAACTAGCCCTGAAACAGAAAATGTGTCAGGAAGGTTTGGCTTCCAATGAATCGCTTGAGCAAAGTGTGCAATCATATTTGGGAGTGTTACGACATTGTCGAGGATATGAAGTGGCAAGAGAGATAGGGAAAGTAATTAGTTGCGGCTAATCAGCGGACTGTCCGCTGCGGATTCGAATTCACAACCTGCTAGCGGACAGTCCGCTGACGCATCGGCAAATGTTTGCAATGGTATAGTTCAAAAAGAGGACTCCGCCTTTTTGCAGGTTATCCACAGGCATGATGGTTGACGGGGATGGCTTAGATGATATAATATCATTATAAAAAATTAAAACACAACACTATGAAAAAAGAGGAGAACCAGATTGCCATTTTCAAGGGTAAATCTATTAGGAAAATCATTCATCAAAAAGAATGGTGGTTTTCGGTGGTGGATGTTTGCGGTGTGTTGACAGATAGTCCTGATGCGGGTGCTTACTGGAGAAAATTAAAACAAAGACTTATAGAGGAGAATAGTGAGGTCGTGACATTTTGTCACGGACTGAAACTAGAGGCTTCTGATGGTAAAAAATATGAAACTGATTGCGCTAACACGGAAGGCATGTTTCGGATTATTCAGTCAATCCCATCTCCGAAAGCTGAACCATTAAAAAGATGGCTGGCGAAAACAGGTTATGAACGAATTCAAGAGATTGAGAATCCGGAATTGGCCGCCAAGCGTATGAGAGTGACGTATAAATTGAAAGGCTATTCTGACGAATGGATTGAAATGCGGATGCGCGGCATTGTCATTCGCGAAGAGTTGACGGACGAGTGGCAGAAACGTGGTGCGGAACACGGCAAAGATTATGAAATTTTGACGGCGGAAATTTCACAGGCGACATTTGGTTTGAAACCAAATGAATATAAAAAATTAAAAGGTTTGAAAAGAGAAAATTTGCGTGATCACATGGATGACTTGGAACTTATTTTTACGATGCTGGGTGAGCGGTCAACTTCAGAAATTCATCGTACCGAAGATTCGCGAGGAGTACCTAAATTGAAAAAAGATGCTGGTCGTGGTGGACGGATTGCGGGTAATGCGCGAAATGAATTGGAAAAAGAATTGGGTCGGTCGGTTATTTCCCAGAAGAATTTTAAGAAAAATAGACAGAAAAATAAATTGAAATAACTCTTACAAAAAAAACCACCCCGCCTAGGCGGGGTGGTTTTGATTTTTTCAGGGTAAATCGGGGTTCTATTTCACGCTCTCGGTGAATTTTTTGAACACTTCTGGATTTTCGACAGCCATTTGAGAAAGCACTTTGCGGTCCAGTTCAATCTTTTTGTCGGACATGGTTTTGATGAAGGAGCTGTATTTCAAGCCAATTTCTCGCAGAGCTATGCCAAGACGGGTGATCCAGAGGCGTCTAGCGGTGCGTTTCTTAGTTCGGCGGTCACGGAAAGCATACACGCCGGCCTTAGTCACGGCTTGTTTGGCGGCAGCATAAACCTTACTGCGTCTCCAACGATAGCCCTTAGCGTCGTCCAGGAGGTTCTTTCTTCTTTTAGATGCGGCTACGCCGCGCTTTACTCTAGTCATGGTATTTAGGTAACAATTAAACGATTATTTAGACTGACAAAGCTTTCAGGACATTCTTTTCATCGGCTCGGAACAGGCGCACATCGCCTCTTTTGGCGCGACCCTCCTTGCCGGTTTCTTTAGAGTTGTAGTGGTTCTGGCCGGTCTTTCGGCGGGTCACTTTCCCTCCTTTGGTCAACTTAATTCTTTTCACTAACGCTTTTTTGCTTTTCAATTTTGGCATATTTATTTAGCTTTTAGTTTTTAGCTTTTAGTTTTTAGGACTTTTTTTATTTTCCTAAAGACTAATAGCTAATAGCTAACAGCTGCTATTATATTTATTCGGGGGCTAATATTACATTAAATCCTCCTGGATATCTTTTGACTTCCTGTTCCATCTTATTGGGGAAAGAAATCATTTTAATGAATTCCTCCAGGTTTTTTCTGGCCAAATCTTGGTGGGCCTTTTCCCGACCTTTCAGCATGATTTCAATTTTGACTTTACTGCCCTTAGTGAGGAATTTTTCGGCTTGGTTCTTCTTGAATTCCAAATCGTGTTCATCGGTCCGGACAGAGAGGCGGATGCCTTTGATGTCGGATTTTTTCTGCTTGGATTTATTCTGGCGATCTTCGCGGGATTTCTGATATTGATATTTGCCGAAGTCCATGATTTTGCACACCGGCGGCACGGCTTTCGGTGAGATTTCCACCAAATCGAGCAATTGTTCTTTGGCTTGGCGCAGTGCTTCCTCTGTGGGCATGACCCCGAGCTGTTCGCCCGCGTCACCGATCACGCGCACTTCGCGCGCAAAAATATATTCATTGATCCGGGTGCGTAGTTCTTTCTTTTTCGGAAAATGTTTTTTGTATGTTCTTCTAATGGCAGTTGGTGTTAATTATTAGCAGTCTTTACTAATTACTAATCAAATACGAATATACTAATAAGAAATTCGTATATTAGTAAAAAATTAGTAATTAGTAATGAATTTCGTGGAGATGGCGAGAATTGCACTCGCGTCCAGAACCATTCATTTAAAACAATCTACAAGCGTAGTCCGTTTAGTGTTTCGACCAAGAATATAAAGCGAACAAAATTATCTTGAATCTATCTCCAATTTAGCTTTGCCAATATCACATGGAGAACGCAATATGAGCTATCCTGATATATAACACCAAGCTCCGTCTACCAGGAGTCGACGGTTTGATGGCCCCGGCGGTTTAAGCTAGGACAGTCGCAAAATTTGAAGTGAAAGCTTGCGCCATCACATTTTTTGCTTTGGTTATGAAGTTTGCACTTATAACTTTTGATACTGATTTACGAGAGGGTATCATTCTCGGCTTGCATATTTTAAATGTACGACCTGTCGAAACAAAACATCCCCATAATCGCTTCGCTCAAATTTTCAATAATCAATTTACAATTTTCAATGAATATTGAACATTGAACATTTTTAAACTCACTTGGCTTTTATCGCTCTCGACATATCTCTGTTATCTTCTCTTTGCTTGATTTTTTCACGCTTATCAATCTCCTTTTTCCCTTTACCCAGGCCGAAAGAGAGCTTGATTAGTCGTCTTTTAGTATACAATTTAATGGGCACTAATGTCAAGCCTTTGGCGCGGATTGCGCCAATGAGGCGCTTGATCTCCGACTTCTTGACCAGGAGCTTTCTGGGCCGCGTCGGATTGTAGGAAGGGACTTTGCCGGCATGGATGTAGAGGGGAATGTGGGCATTGGTCAAATATAATTCACCGCCGTGGATTGTGACAAACGATTCTTTGAGACTGACATGCTTGGTTTTAATGGATTTGACTTCACTTCCAAGCAGCTCAAGACCGGCCTCGTAGTTTTCGAGGATAGTGTAATCAAAATGAGCGCGTTTATTGGTGGCGAAAGTAGTCATGGCTTAAGTTTAACATTGCTTAGAAAAATAAAAAAGCCCGAGCATGTCTTCTCCGGCTTTTCTAATTCTTGAAAAAAGGATTTTAGGCGCGAGAAACATATTCGCCTTTTTCGGTATTGACGATAATTTCATCGTCTGTTTTGACAAAGAGAGGGGTGGAGATTTTGAGGCCGGTTTCCAAAGTGACCACTTTGCCGCCGGTCGAAACAGTGTTGCCTTTGATGCCGGGCGGAGCTTGGATCACTCTCAGTTTCACTTTGACGGGCAATTCGACATTGATCGGCGCGTCATTGAAATTGAGGAGGGTCACTTCCGTGCCTTCTTTCAAGTAATGGATGTTGTCCCCGAGTGCTTCCTTCGAAAGGGAAAATTGCTCATAACTTTCATTGTCCATGAAGTTGTAGACGTCGTTTTCTTTGTAGGTATATTGCGCTTTAGTTTTGGTGATGTCCGCCTCTTCCACATTTTCCGAACCTTGGAACGTTTTTTCCAACACCGCTCCGGTAGTGAGATTCTTGAGCCGGGTGCGCAGCACTGAGCCCGCCCGCCCGGTTTTGGAATGTTCATGGTAGAGCACGGCGAACGGCACACCGTTCAAAATAATGTTTTTACCTGATTTTATCTCTGAAATTCCAATCATAGGATCATATTAACATTTAAGCATTTTATCTGGCGACGAAGGGTACGAGAGCCATGACGCGGGACTTTTTAATGGCGTTGGCCAGTGTTCTTTGGTGACGGGTACAAGTGCCATGGCGCTTGGTCGGATAAATCTTGCCTTGCGAGTTCATAAAACGACGCAAAAGATAGGCATCCTTGAAATCTATCTTGTCCATCTTGTTCTGGCAAAAATAGCAAACTTTTTTCTCTGATTGTTGAGCTTCCATAAATGTAAAACTTTTAACTTTTTAGCTTTCTTATTTTGATTAAAACGGGACGTCTTCAATCTTGATTTCTTCCTCTTCCTCATCAAGGTTGATGGTTGGGATTTGTTCAGCCGGGGATTCTTGGCGGGGGGCGACTGGAGCGCTAGGTGCAGTTGGAGTGCCGTTACCATAAGAAGAAGGGGCGCTGCTGCCACCGCTGCCTGACGGGCGAGAACCGAGTTGCATATTTTCGGCAACAATTTCAGTGGTTCTTCTTTCGGTGCCATCTTTAGCGGTATATTTTCTGGTTTGGAGGCGTCCTTCGATGTATGCTTCTTGCCCTTTGGACAGATATTGTCCGGCAATCTCAGCCAGTCTTCCCCACAGCACGACATTATGGAATTCAGTCTGGTCTTGGCGTGTTCCGCTTTTGTCTTTCCAAAAACGATTGGTGGCCATGGAAATGGCGGCCACAGCTTGACCACTAGGCGTGTTTCTGACTTCGACGTCTTTGGTTAGACGGCCGACGAGCATGACTTTGTTCAGGTTCATAAGTATTTGTTAAATATTTAATATTTCCTCTAACTTCTTGTCAATGTCTTCGCTTTTCTCTTTTTCTTCCGTCTTTTCCTCAACTTTTTTGACAGTTTTTATCTCACTTACTTTTCTGGCTTCCGGCTTGACCTCCTTTTGTTCCTTGCGGCTTTCCCGTTTGGCGGCTTCGGCCATTCGTTCTTCTTTGGATTTGAGTTCCGGCAGTTCGGAAGCTTTACTGATCAAAAAGCGCAAGATGCGGGTGCAGAGATTGAGATTTTTGACAATTTCGGCCATACTTTCCGCTTCTTCGAGTTCAAATCTTCGGCAAAGATACACGCCGTGATTTTCGTGCTTAATTTCATAAGACAGGCGTCTTTTTTCCAGGGTTTCTTTTTCCAAGAATTTTCCGCCAGCCGTTTCCACAATGCCTTCCACTTCCTTTTTGATCTCGGCCAGTTCCGCTTCCTTGGAAACTCCGATCAGATAGAACAATTCGTATTGCATAGTCTTTTCGCTTAATAGTTACTTTGATTAATAAAATCCGTCCAAAGAAAGTCCTTGTGACGGGTGTCGATGCTCTTATCCCCGACCTTACGTCTGGGCGAGAGAATCACTGGACTTTCTAAGTTAGCTCAAGTATAAGCGAGGATAGGGGAAAAGTCAAGCTTGCAGTTTAGATCTTAAATTCCATCACATCTCCATCTTGCACGACATAATCTTTGCCTTCGGTGCGGAGCGTGCCAAGTTCGCGGGCTTTTCCCCAAGTGCCGGCTTCCAAGAGTTTGTCCCACTGGACGACTTCGGCGCGGATAAATTTATCTTTGAAATCATTATGAATAGCCGTGCCGGCCAAAGGTGCGGTCCAGCCCTTTTTGATCGTCCAGGCGCGTGATTCGTCAACGCCAGTGGTAAGGAAGGTGATGAGGCCCAAAATCTCATAAGCCTTTATGATCAGGGCATCCAGATTGGATTTAATCTCCAACTCAGCTGCTTCTTCGGTTGTCATCTCAATCAATTCTTCTTCAATTTTGATGTCGAGTTTCACGTGATTTCTTTTTTCCAGCTCCGGAGATAATCTTTGCGTAATGTCAGTGACGTTATAGACATACAGAAAAGGCTTCATAGTAAGAAGCGACAGTTCGCGCACTATGAGGCTGACGTTTTCATCAGTCAGATCTAAAATTGTTCCGTTGGCTAGATTGCCATCTTCCAAATTTTTCTGAATTTTTTCCAAAGCGGCCAATTGTACATCCGCCCCTTTTTTCTTGCCACGCAGTTCTTTTTCGATGCGCACGCGCACTTTTTTGACCGTTTCCAAATCCGCCATAATCAGTTCCGTGTTGATGATTTCCACATCGCCTTCTGGTTCAATTTTGTTATGGACATGGATAATTTTGTCATTGGCGAAAACCCGTACCACTTGCACGATCGCGTCAGTCTCGCGGATGTTGGCTAAAAATTTATTGCCCAAGCCTTCACCGGTGGAGGCGCCTTTCACCAGGCCGGCCACGTCCACAAACTCGATGACGGTCGGCACGATTTTTTTCGACTGGGACATCTCCGCCAATTGCAAAAGACGCGTATCCGGCACTTTCACAATGCCCACATTAGGTTCGATGGTGCAAAAAGGATAATTGTTAATGTCGACCGGTGTTTTGGTCAAAGCTTTAAAGAGGGTGGATTTGCCGACATTGGGGAGGCCGACAATAGCGATTTTCATACTTTACTAATTATGAATTATATACGAAGATACTAATGTACGAATGATATACAGGAACGTTATGATAGTCAACCGTGATTTCTATAATCAAAATACTATTAAAGTCGCCAAAGATCTTTTGGGTTGTTTTTTGGTGCGGGAATATCGTGGGAAAATAACGCGCGCCATGATTACAGAAACAGAAGTCTATCGCGGCTTTCACGACAGAGCCTCGCACGCTTCGCGCGGTCGCACGCCACGGACGGAAATCATGTTTGGGAGTCCGGGCCGGGCGTATGTCTATTTAATTTATGGCATGTATTCCATGTTGAATATTGTGACAGAGGGCATAGATTATCCGGCCGCGGTTTTAATTCGCGGGGTGCGCCCTGTAGAGACGCATTACAATGCGTCTCTACCGCAATTGAATGGCCCGGGAAAGTTGACGAAATTTTTGCATATTGATGGAGCATTAAACAAACATGATTTGACGCTGGGACAAAAATTATGGATTGAATGTCCAAAGGAAAAAAAGAAATTCAAAATCACGAAATCGGCGCGAGTGGGAGTGGACTATGCCAAGCATTCGAAAGAGTGGAAATGGAATTTCAAAATCATTTAAACATTTTGAATAAATACGGAAAAATAGTATAATTAAGGCATAATAATCTAAATAAATCTTATGGAAAAAGCTATCAATCCGGCGATTTTTAAGGCGTATGATGTGCGGGGACTTTATGGCGAAGAAGTCAACACAGATGTGGCGTATAGCATTGGCCGCGCCCTAGTAACCTATACCGGTGCGAAAAAAATTGCGCTGGGCATTGATATGCGGGAAACTTCTCCGGAGTTGGGAGCGGCGCTCGCCGAAGGCATCACTGATCAAGGCGCAGACGTTATCATGCTGGGATTGAGTTCGACTCCGATGGTCTATTTCGCTTCGTGGAAATTGGAGGTGGACGCGGCGGTGGTCGTGACAGCTTCGCATAACCCGGCGGAATATAATGGGATGAAATTTTGTTTGAAAGGCGCGGTGCCCATTGGAGAAGGCACCGGGATGGAAGAGATTCGTGACGCTGCCGTGGCCGGAGAGTTTTCCTATGACGGAGAAAAAGGTCAGATGGAAGAAGACGGCGAATTGAAAAATGAATATCTGGAATATGTGACCAGTTTTTTCAAAAAAGGCTTGGGGCGGAAAAAAGTGGTCATTGATTTTGCCAATGGTATGGGCATCGCTGATAAAAAAGTTTTTGAAAATTTGGCTTCGGAAATCGAAACCGTGTATATGTATGATAATTTTGACGGCAATTTTCCGAATCACGAAGCTAACCCGCTGAAGTTGGAAACACTGGCGGCTTTGCAAGAGAGAGTGGTGGCCGAGAAAGCTGACCTAGGCATCTCGTATGACGGCGACGCGGATCGTGTCGGTTTTGTTTCCGAAAAAGGGGAAATCATCCCGATGGATTTTGTCACCGCCCTTTTGGGCAAGGAAGTTTTGAAAAATCATCCAGGCGGCACAGTGCTATATGATCTGCGCAGTTCCAATGCGGTGAAAGAAGTGCTGGAAGAAAATGGCGCGGTGGCCCATCGCTCGCGTGTCGGACACTCGCTCATCAAAGCGCAAATGAGAAAAGAAAAAGCCGTTTTTGCCGGTGAATTGTCCGGGCACTACTATTGGCAAGAAAATTCCAACGCGGAAATGGCGACTTTGGCAGTGCTCACACTCGTTAATCTTTTGAATGAAAGCGGCAAGAAGATTTCAGAACTCACAGTGGAGTTGAAAAGATATTTTCAGAGCGGAGAAATCAACTCTGAAGTGGCCGACAAGGACGCAGTGTTGGAAAATTTGAAATGGAAATACGCCGAGGGAAAATTGGACACCCTGGACGGCATCCGTATCGATTTTCCGGATTGGTGGTTCAATGTACGCGCTTCAAATACCGAGCCGAAATTGCGTCTGAATCTCGAAGCCAAGACGAAAGAAATGATGGAAGAAAAGCGGGATGAATTGCTTGGGATGATTAGGGGATAGTAAAAAGTAATGAAACAATATTGCGTTTATATAATGACGAATAACTCAGGGACATTGTATATCGGTGTAACTTCTAATTTAATAAGAAGAGTGCAGGAGCATAAGAGTAAAGCAGTCGAAGGATTTACAAAAAAATACAACATTGATAAGTTGATATATTTTGAACAGACGGAGAATGTGTGGAGTGCTCTGGAAAGAGAAAAACAATTAAAGGGTTGGACAAGAAAAAAGAAGATGATGCTTATTGAAAAAGAAAATTCATACTGGCGAGATTTGTTTGATGAACTATAAAAAATTTTGTCATTCTGAGCGAAGCCCGTACTCAGGCGCAGTCGAAGAATCTGCTTGGTGTGACCAGCAGTTTTCCTATAAATCACAAGCCTTGCGGTAACCACGGGCAGATCCTTCGACTGCGTTCGTCGCCTCAGCGGCGACTCACTCCGCTCAGGATGACATGCCTATTTTAAACCGCCCAGACTTTGATGCTGGCGGTTTTTGTTTGTATAAAAAAAGAACCCCCTTCCGGCAATCCGGCTGAGGGGGTGGGGGGAGGAGAGAATGTGAGGGGTGGATTTTCCCATGAGCATTTAGAGAATCCCTTAAGGTGGATTTTCCAATGCTCCTAATGATCATGGGAAGAGTTTATTTTAAACTTGCTTTTTCAGTCTTTCTTCACGCTCTTGTACTTTTTTTAAGTCTACTTCTCTTTGTTTGTTCCATTCTTCGGTATCCCCTGGCTTTACTTCAAAACGCCTGGTAATAGGTTTGAAGGGATCATATTGTGGTAGCTTGAATTGCATAAGGCTCTCCTTTTGGATGGTTCTCTCCTAATATATTCTTATTATACTTTTCTGTTTTTGTCAAAAAAAAGAAAAAAACCATTCAAAATAGTTCAATGGTTTTTAGTAGAGAGTAGTTGCGTAATCAGAGAATAAAACCGATTTTTTTCTTCACTTCATCCAATTTTTTCTTCGCAAGTGGCCTGACTTTTTCGGCGCCGGCGCGCAAAATTGCTAAGACTTTTTCGTCAGTCAGAGCGGACATTTTTTGTTGGAATGGTTCGAGGAAGGCGATGACTACTTCTGATAAGCCAGATTTAAAATCAGCATAACCTTTGTCAGTATATTCTTTTTCGATTTCTTGCGGCGACTTCTCGGACAATAGGGAGTAGATGTTGATCAAATTTTTGAGGGCCGGTTTTTCGTCGCGATATACGATTTCAGAGCCAGAATCAGTGACGGCTTTTTTGATTTTTTTCCGTACAGTTTCAGCGTCATCGGTGAGGGAAATATAATTGTATTCGCTCTTAGCGGACTTGCTCATTTTCTTGCTCGGATCGTCCAGCCCCATAATGTTTTCGCTGACGGCTGTAGTGTACGCTTTTGGAATGACAAAAGTTTCGCCGAATTTATGATTGAATCTTTCGCCTAAAGTTCTGGTCAGTTCCACGTGTTGCTTTTGGTCCTTGCCGACTGGCACGAGTTCGGTGTCATACAAAAGAATGTCAGCGGCCATCAACACTGGATAATCGAAAAGTCCAACTGCGACACTTTCTTTTCCGGTTTTGGCGGTCTTGTCTTTGAATTGGGTCATTTTATCCAGTTCGGGTATTTTTGTAATCGTATTTAATATCCACCCCAACTCAGCGTGCTCGCTCACGTGCGACTGAATAAACAGCGAGCATTTTTCTGGATCAATGCCGGCGGCCAGATAGACTTTGGCCACTTCTAATGTTCTTTTCTGCAAAGCTTCGGGGTCTTGGGGGACAGTGATGGCGTGCAGGTCGACCACGCAAAAAATGGAGTCATATTCATCTTGCAGTTTGACCCAGTTACGGATGGCGCCTAAATAGTTGCCGATATGGAGATTGCCCGACGGTTGAATGCCGGAAAAAATGCGCTGCGCCCCGCTAGAAATTTGGCTAATCATAAGCTAGAAATTTTATCAATTACTTTATTCAGACTAACCCCATAAATGCAGTATTTTTGGCAAATTTATTTGTGGGGTTGTTTCATAAATATAGTATAAATCAGTGAAATTAAAAAAACAAGGGAGTTTTTGCTTGAGCAAGAAACTCCCCATACTAAATGTGCCATGACGATTGTCATCTATCCAAAGAACTGCTGTTTAACTTGGCCGCAATATCGATGCCATCTTTTTTGAGTTTGGCACAGGCGTCATCGAACTCAGTTTCCCATTTGACAAACAGTTCGACAACTTTTCGCAAAAAGCTTTTCAGCCGTTTCATATTCTATCCCCCTCGTGTTTGAGATTTATCTTACCATGATTGTAACATAATAGGATTAATGGGGACAAGGCCGTCCGTCTGGGAGATTTGGATAATCTGTGCTAAAATCATTGAGTAGCCAAGGGGGCTATATTTTAATTTTTAAAACAAATTTATGCGGGACATCCAAGAAGTGTATAACGAAATTTTAGAGAACAAAAAAGGGCAAAAAGACATTAAGCGGGAATATCGCGATGCGCTTTTGAGCGCTAATGATTATGAGGAGACGACGGAAAAATTGAAAGAGCTGCGCGAGAAGAAAAAACAGATTGAAACATTGACGCAGGGGAGACTGGGTGCGCGTTGGGACGAGTTGGAGAGATTAAAAGCTAAGTCTGATGAACTGGGGCAAATGCTCACTGACATTGCCATGACAGATTTGATGGCTGGCAAAACCATCGCTTTGAAAGATGAATATGACAACAGTTATGAACCGGTGTATAAGATTACGTTTAAGAAAATTGCGTAGTAGCTAGTGTTTTGATATGAAACTTGGAAGCGGGATTTATTCCCGCTTTTTTGTATATAAAAAAAGACCCGGGGCCTCGCTGTTGCGAAGCTCCCGGAGTAGAATGATCATCTAATGGCAGGTTCGATTTGAACTTGCGGGTGATTTTTGCCCGTTTCTTTTGTAGAAAAATGGTTTTCCGCATCAACGCCTTCTGTTTGTGGATTGTCACATCCTCCACTGCAATGGCATTTCGGGCAAAATTTTTCTTTATCCAATAGACAATCTGCGCAAATGCTATCCGCTTTTTTTCTCGCCATAGTGCACCTCCTTGCGAAAGAACAAAAAATCGCCTTGTGATAGGCGATCGGTTTCTTTTTCCAAAAAATTAGAACTAGAAACAAGATCGCCTGAGGCGATTATTGCTATTCAAATTCCAATTGTTTTGGATGTGTCTCATGGTTCCAGTATAGATTTTTCAAAAATTTTGTCAAATAGGGTTTTCTGCGCGAATGAGGCGTGGAGTTTTTGTTTGGTCGGGTATAAATTTAAAAAAAAGAGCTCTCTTGATGCAGCGCATCAAGAGAGCTTCTTTGGCCTCACCACCTTTCATAATAGTGAGACGGCGGCGGTTCATGGCGAGAGCGTCTTTGACGCTCTCGCCATCTGTTCTCTTCCAGGTATCGTCTTTCTTTACGAATCTGGGAGTAGTATCCATCCCATCGCGGGCGGAAAGTTTCTCGTTGGACCACTAATGGGTCCGGAACGAAAACTTCCACCGGTCGTCTTTCATATACTCGACCGGAGATGGGTTGGGGAGGTTGGGGAGCTGCCACCTTTTTTTCAGTTGAAACAGGCGGCGGTATCTCCTTAGGTTTAGGTGGCGAAACGAGCGCTGCTGGAGCAGGCTTCGTTTCAGGTGGAGGCGGCACGGAGGCAGGCAGCGTTACGACAAAAGTCGGTGGCGTAACGCTAACTTTTTCTTCTTCTTTTGCAACCTGTTTTTTCCAGGTGGCGTTTCGAAGCGTGACCCAGAGGATTCGTCCTCCCACGAAGTCCCCGTGCTTATTAGGGAGCATAATCTGGATCATGCCTTCGTCTCCAGTTTTTTTGTTTTGGGCAATGGTTTTGCCAGTTGCCTTTATGGGTTGGCCGTTTGATAAGATAAGCCCCGGGATTTCTCCTCCCAGCTCATCATATCCGACGACTCCACTTCCGGAGATGCTTCCAAAGCTTCCCTTGGTGACTTCCGAATCAGCGATGATTCCTCTCATCCACAGGGAGCTTTCCTGAATCGTTGTGTTGACTGTTTCCTGATTGGTCGATTGCCATTCAGTCAATGCCGGTAATTTTTCGTGCAGCCAATTGCTAGCTGACTGGTAATGAGGTGACAAAAGTGGCAAAAGTGACAGAAGAAGACCAATGACCACAATCCGCCATAGCCACAATTTCGCCAAAGGTGACCATCTCGAAAATATGGCCAGCATAGCTATTACAAATAATACCGACCCATAAATAGACCAAAACCACCAAAATAGGGTTGCTCCCAATAGAACTAGTACCGTAAATACTACAGCTACCACTACAGCTACTGCCAAAATTATTTTGATAGGAGAAGGGAAATGCTTGATGAAGAATACTACTATGAGCGCCCTTGTGGGGGGGATGCATAGTAGTATGACCAGAACAATAATTGAAATTGATAATACTAATAGCATAGTTACTTCCTCCCTCTTTCTTCAAGAGCTTTTTGAATTTTATCGTTGGCTGCCTTCTGGGCTTCTGCGCCAAATGTTTTAGCTACGAAGCTTTTTGCAGGAGGTAGTACTTCTTTGAGAGTTGTACCTTCCTGATGATTTTCTCCATAACGCATAACGCGTTTTTCAATGAATTTAATCTTGGAAGGCTTGTCCGGTAGGTCTTTTATACCAGAAAAGAATTGTTTCCACATTGGAGTGACAAGAGCGAATCGCTTGGGTCCTTCCTCGTAGGCGGTTTTGTCGTGGGCTATTTTAAAAATTAAGCCCTTAGCTAAATCACGCCTTCTTTCGAGTTCATTCTTCTCGTCTACTGTTGCTCCAGTGTAATCCGGATGGAGCATGCTTTGATGAACTTGCTCAAATAATTGCTTCTCTTCATCATCAGCAACATTTTCTGGAATAAGACTTAATGATGCATCAAGTGCAAGCTCATCGTCATATGTCCGGCCACCTTTTACAAACCCGCTAACTTTATCTATCACGGCTTTTCTGATTGCGGGATCGTTAACGACTTCCCCAGTCAATTTTTTAACCAATCCCATAAACCCTGCAGCGGCGGCTCCGGTTGCGACAGCCTCTAACAGCTCTCCAACTATTCTTTTTGCGCCAGTCTCCAGTTTGCCCTTAATATTTTTGTCATCTGCCATAGTGTTCTCCTTTTGCCTTCCGGCGTGTCGTCTTGTTTATTCGATTTTTAAAGGACGAGCGTGTTATCTGCTCGACACTTGCCTTTTGCCTGATAACCTATAACTCTAGCACATTTTAGGAAAAAAGTCAAATAAATTTGGAGCAATAGCTGGTACAAAAAAGCCCCCGTCTAAACGAGGGCTTTTTTGGCTTATCAGACGCGATAAATCGCGTCTCTACAAAACTAAGGATCACACTTCGATGATGACCGGCAGTATCATTGGACGGCGTTGGGTTTTGGTGAAGAGATATTGGCCGACCACTTCGCGGATGTTGTCTTCGATGAATTTTCTTTCGACGGAAGTGTTTTTGGAAGTGGTGTCTTTGATGACTTTCAAAATTTTGCGCTTGGTTTCATTGACCAGGTCGAAATTATCTTTGACATAGATGAAACCACGGCTGGTGATCTGGATGTTGCCGACCGGTTCTTTAGTGCGGTTATCGAGTAGCACCGTGATGACAAACATACCATCTTCACTCAGTACCTGGCGGTCGCGGAGCACCACTTGGCCGACGTCGCCGATGCCGAGGCCGTCCACCATGACATAGCTGGTGTCAGCTTTTTCCACGCGTACGGTGGCTTTTTTGTTTTCAAATTCAATGACTGAGCCATTGTCCAACACGAAGACGCGGTCCTTAGGGAAGCCAATTGAAGTGGCTAGTTTTTCCGCTTCTTTCAACATATAGTGATTAGCATAGACCGGCAGGAAAAAGTCCGGTCGGATCTGGCGCAAAATTTCTTGGATGTCCACGGCGCTGCAATGTCCGCTGGTGTGCACTTCCATCAGATCGCCATGGATAACATTATCGCACTTGCGATAAAGATTATCTTTCAGGCGTTGGATCGTTCTCTCGTTGCCTGGAATGATCGAAGAGGAAAAAATGATCGTGTCACTTTTTTTGACTTTGATGAAGCGATGATTATCGGTGATGATGCGAGACAGCACTGCGTTGCCTTCGCCCTGTGCGCCGGTGCATACTATTACTACGCGGTTATCCGGATATTTATGTAGATCGTTCACTGTAATAAGTGTGTCTTTGTGCATCTTGATATAGCCTAACTCTTTGGCAATTTCGACGTTCATTTTCATGCTATATCCATCTAACGCCACTTTTTTGCCAATCTTCTCGGCATATTCCAGAATGTGGCCGATCCGTTTGATTTGGGAAGAAAAAGTGCCGATAATTATTTTTCCGGTAGCTTCACTTATCAGCCTTTCCAGATTGCGATACATTTCCTTCTCAGTCGTGTGGCTGGGATTGGTCACGATTGCACCCAAGCTTTCCAACATCAAGATGCGCGGACTAGGCAATTGGGAAAGATGATTGTAGGTCACGAGACTTTTACCATGTTCATCCTTTTCCATCGTCCAGTCGCCCGGATGGATGACTGTGCCTTGCGGCGTGGACAGGATGACACCGACGGCGTCCATAATGGAATGCTCCACATCGAAGAAACTGATGTTAAAATTGCCCAATCTAATCTTGTCAGAAATGGAATTGACCCGCATCATATTCAAGCGTGAGGCAGAACCTTTTTGATAGTCCTCCATTTTTCGCTGGACCGAAGCCAAAGTGAAATTGCGGCCGATGATCGGGGGATAGCCCAGTTTTTCCAAAAGGATCGGGGCGGCCCCGATATGGTCCAGATGGCCATGGCTCAAGATGACGCCGCGCACATTCTTTTCCTTGCCCTTCAAATAGCTGATGTTAGGAATGATATAGTCGATGCCCGGCATATCCTCTTCCGGAAACATCATACCCATATCCAAAATGACGATGTCCTCGCCATATTCGAAGATGGTCATATTGCGGCCCACTTCTTCATTACCGCCGAGCGGAATGATGCGGAGACGATTTTTTTCGACTTTTGGAACCGGGGTATTGTTAAATTCCGGCGGTCTTTTTTTTCGGGGCGCATTGCGCTGTCCCGAACGCGCGCGGTTGCCCTGCGCGTTTTCGTGTTGTTTTTTGATCATAATATTATGATTTATTCGATAGAAAGCTCGCTTAGCGCGAGCGCTTTTCTAAATGATTGATTAAATGTATTTTATTTTATAAAGATACTCGAAGGACTTTTTTTAACTTTCAAATAAAGAGGGGGCAGTTGAAAGATAAATTGTTTCAAGCACGCTAAACTTTACAGAGAAAATTCTCTAAGGTTAAAGTTTAGATAAATAAAAAATGCGTCCTGTAGAAGAATCGAACTCCTGAATGTTTGGACCTATTATCCAAAATACACCTGTCAAGACAAGGGTTGCAATAAAGTGAAAAAGGAGAATTTCGCGAGAAGAATTTGACCTAAGTCTATTATAGTATATAAGTATAGGGCAGAAAAGGAATTTTGTCAAGGCCGCGTAAGTCCTGTTGCTACTCAATGACGGGCAAGCCGCCTAAATCTTCTTTTAAGATAGCTGAGTAGCGCGGATTTTTTTTGAGCGCGGGCTTTCCGTTATGTTCTACAACATAGTAAGCAAAACCTTGCATCGCTTTGACCGGGGCGTAGTCGGCGTGGCCGGGGAAACTGGCCGGATCGCGGTCTTCGAAATCGACCGGGCTGTCATCAGCCGTAGCGAAATAAGTCGCGCCGGTGTTGACCAGAAGATGGCCATAACCTGGCCCCATGTATATCTTGTCGCCAATTTTTGTAACAATAGCCTTGAATTCTGAAACTTCATCGGCGATCATTTCTCCTTTTTCATCGAGAGACAGTTTTTGCAAGAGCGCTACGCCTTCTCCGAAAAGAATTTCATAATGTTCATCCAGTTGACCGACGTGATAATGGCCATAAGTTTTGATATATTCGCCAGAAATCGTGCCCGGTTCCCAGACGGTGATATTCTTCTGCTCTTTGCCGCCGCGGATCATGTAGTAGTGGATGGCCGGTCCTGCGCCCGTCGGGTCCATTAGCACCTCCTGCATTTTTTCGTGCGTACGCGCGGCGTAATGCTTGGGCACGTTGGTGAAGTCAATGTTCATAGATTTTCTTTACTAATTACGAATTAGATACTAATATACTAATTCCACTAAAAACTGTTTAGTGGAAAAATAAATTAGGTTATATTAGTATATTCGTACAAAATTAGTAATTAGTAAAGGCCGCCACTATTTGCGCACCCGCTTGGTCTTAATGAACCAAGTGTTGGCGTCACTGAAGCGCCCGGACGGAGAAATGAGATTTTTCAGCTCGATGCCCTGGACATTCTTGCTGACCGGATAAGCGTAATTGGGACTATAAAGGAAGATGGCTGGGATTTCTGTGGCGATGATTTTTTGCAGGTCGATGTAATCCTGCGCTCTTTTCCCGCTGTCAAATTGCATGCGGCCATCCTCGATTAGTTTGTCAGAAATGCTATCCCCGAAAAGGGAAAGATTGAGGCCGGGATCTTTTTTCTCGCTGGAATGCCAGAAGGAATAGGGGTCCGGATCGGCGCCTACCACTTGCCCGAAAAGCAACGCTTCATATTCTCTGGGTCGGATATAATTTTCTTGCACGTCCGAAATAGATAACGAGTCGATGTTCACTTGCACGCCGATTTTTCCCCATTGGCTTTTTAAGATATCCGCCGTCTGGGTCAATTCTCCCCAGTCAGTGGTGATCAAATGTATTTTAAGCGCCGTCCCGTTCTTTTCGCGGATACCATCTCCATTTTTGTTCCAGCCTTTTTCGTCCAGGAGTTGATTGGCTTTGTCGACATTGAATTCGGCTTGGGCCGTGTCGGGAGAATAGCCGATCATGCCAGGAAGAAAAGGGGAATAGACACTGTGCCCATTGCCGTCCAGCACCTTATCAATGATCTCTTGACGATTGGTCGCCAGGCTCAAAGCTTGGCGCACTTCATCGCTGGCCACGGGCACGCTTTTGGTTTGATTGAAAAATACGGCAAAGTAGCGCGGCAAGTCGAGCTTGTAGATGGCCGTGCTTTTTTGCACTTTTATATCGTTTATTTTTTCCGAAGATAGTCCGCCGATACCCATAATTTCTTTCCGGTTAAGCGCGGAGAGGGCCGTGTCTTCGTCAACATAAAAATTGAAAGTCATTTTGGAAATGTAGGGTTTGCCTGTGAAATAGTTCGGATTGGAGACGAGTTTGTAGGCCACGACGTTGCCGTTGGAATCTTTTTGCACGCTGTCATATTTGTAAGGGCCGGTGCCGATTGGTTTTAGATTCAGCGGGTTCAGACTGAAATTGTCCGGGGTGATGGCATTCCAAAGATGCTTAGGGAGAATACCGAAAATCAAGTTGCTCAAAAAGCCCGCATAAGGCGTGTCGATTTTGAATTGCAAGGTGTGACTATCGAGGACAGAAGTTGCGATCCCTTGCCAGTTGTTGCGCAGCGGCGATTTAAAGGAAGGATCAGACAAGAGATTGATAGTGAAGGCGACATCACTGGCGTCGAAGGCTTCGCCGTCATGCCAGGCGACATTTTCGCGGAGATGCACTGTGTAAGTCGTTTTGTCATCCGACAAATCATAGCTCGTTGCCAGGTCAGGGGAAATTTTCCCTTCGGAGTCATATTTGAAAAGGCCCGAATATATCAAGCGGGCCATGTCGGCATCCGTTTCATTGGAACTGGAAAGCAAAGGATTGATGTGGGCCGGCTGGCCGACAATGCCTTCGATGTATTCTCCGCCGTAAGTAGGGATAGCCTTGGTCCTGGAGTAGTAGAAAAGTACGCCGCAACTAATGATTGAGCCGAAAAGGACAAGCCAAAGGAAATAAAAAAGAAACTTTTCTTTTAAGTTTAAGATTTTGTTTATTTTCAGCCATTTGGAAATGGGTAGGCGGAGGCTGTTTTTTTCGAGAAGGTTACGAATATATTTTAGGTCAAATGATTATTATTCGTCATTTTGCCAGGGCGAAAGCGGCCGCGGCCAAAACGATAAACAATCCGGAAAGCACGACAGAAGCGGCGACGAGAAATTTTTCAAAGCCTCGCTTGGTATAATATCCGCCGAAGCTGCCGCCGAAAGTGCCGGACAGTCCGGCTCCGCGATTTTGCAGCAGGATGGATACGATGAGCAAAACCGAGACAATTACCTCGGCAATATTAATGATATGATCCATGTTTTTTGGTCGATTGACTAAATAACTTGAGCTAAAAACCCTAAATTACGAAACTCATAATAGGATAGCAAAAGAAACTTTAAAAGTCAACAGGCGACTTTAAGAATTATTAAATTTCCCCAATATTCATTTTTAACCATTTTGTTTTTTTATTTTGGGTATGGTTTAATTATAGGAGATAAGGGGAGAGTTTACAACCATTTTATTTATGTCAAACAAATTCAAAATTTCATCCAAGTTCAAACCGGAAGGGGATTTGTTGCAGGTTCAATCGTCCCGATTGAATCGCATAGTTCTGGTAAGGTGATTTATTTGGTAGAGATAAACTTAAAATGGGGTATATTTAACAGTTAGTTTTGCTAGAAACAAAAGGTTCAGGCGAGGACGCCTGAATCTGCAAGAAATTTTGGGAAATAAAAAGGCCCCGCGGTCAGGTTCATGATGATAATGAACTTTCGCGCGGGGCGGGAGTAGCTTTTGACATTAATTTCAATCTCAATCGACTTTGCAGAAGTCTTCAGCTGAATCGAAGACGGTAGTTACTTTAGTCGATCCTTTTTCAGCGGAGACCCATAGTGCGTTTCTCGAGCCTGCCTGACAGCAAGAGCACGGGCAGGCGGATTCGTTTCTGGGTAATACTCCGATAACGAACAACGGCCTATTACCAATTTCGCAACCATTACAGCCTTGGCAGTCAGCGGGGATAACTTTATCTCCGTGCTTTACGTCAAATTCGGCGCATGCTTTATCGGAAATGTCCACAATAAACGGACTGCCTTTTGGAGGAAATACCTCTAATCGTTGTTTTTCCATCAGCTTCTCCTTGCAGGAATAATAATGTGGTATGTGCTACTGCCTCTGTGGTATGCTACACTTATGCGTAGAATAATTTCAATATACATGTAAGCATATCCTAACAAAAAAGTCAAGATGTCAAACAAATTTAAAATTTTATCCAAGTTCAAGCCCGAAGGGGATCAGCCGGCGGCGATTGAGCAACTTACGGCGGGATTGAAAGCTGGCAAAAAATTCCAGACGCTTTTGGGCGTGACGGGATCAGGAAAAACTTTCACCATTGCGAACGTCATTGAAAAAGTGCAAAAGCCGACGCTGGTCATTGCGCCTAACAAAACTTTAGCGGCGCAGCTGGCGCAAGAGTTCCGGACTTTTTTCCCGAAAAGCGCGGTGGAATATTTTGTCAGCTATTATGATTATTATCAGCCGGAAGCTTATATTGCTTCTTCGGACACTTACATCGAAAAAGAATCGCAGATTAATGATGAAATCGATCGTTTGCGTCACGCCGCCACGGCGGCACTCATGAGCCGCAACGATGTCATCATTTGTGCGTCAGTGTCGTGCATATATGGCTTGGGTAGTCCGGAATATTATCGAGATATTACGTTGGAATTGGCGGTTGGAAATCCTAAGGTCGAACCTTTTGATTCCAAAGGTTCGACCTTAGGATTTCTTGGAAGAGACGAAATTGTGGAAAAATTGATTGCCATGCAATACAATCGCAGCGAAATTTTGGAACGGGGACGGTTCCGTTTGACCGGGCCGACTTTGGAAATTATGCCACCCGGCCGAGAGGTGGTGGTGCGAGTGACGTTTCTTGGGGAAAGCATTAAAAGCATCATTGAATATGATTTTCTCACCGGCGAAGAATTGGCCAAGTTGGAAAAAACCTTCATCTATCCGGCCAAGCATTTTGTGGTGCCGGAGCCGGTCATCGAGGAAGCTTTCCATAAGATCCAAGCGGAATTGGATGAACGTCTGAAATATTTAAATGCTAATGGCAAACTTTTGGAAGCGGAAAGATTGCGCCGACGGACGCGTCAAGATTTGGAGATGATGCGCGAGATTGGCTATTGTAACGGTATTGAAAACTATTCTCGCTTCCTCACGCTGCGCGAAGCTGGCGAGCCACCCTACACCCTCATTGATTATTTCCCTAAAGATTTTTTGATGGTCATCGATGAATCGCACGTCACGGTGCCGCAGCTCAATGGGATGTATAACGGCGACCATGCGCGTAAGACTTCCCTCATCGACAATGGTTTTCGGTTGCCTAGCGCTTATGATAATCGACCGTTGAAATTTCCGGAGTTCGAACAGAAAATCAAGCAAGCGATTTTTGTCAGTGCCACCTCGGCGAAGTGGGAAATGGAGAAATCGCAAAGCGGCCCCCTCGCCCGTACCCGGGAGAGGGCTGGGGAGAGGGCAACGTTGAAAAAGTTGGACGCCGAACCCTCTCTGTCACGAGTACGTGACATCTCCCCCGAGTACAGGGGAGAGGGAAACGAATCGGGCATTGTGGAACAGATCATTCGGCCGACTGGACTTATTGATCCAGAGTTGGAAATCAAGCCGACGCGCGGGCAGGTGAAAGATGTGACAGCAGAAATTAAAAAAATTGTGAAACGTAAGGAACGGGTGCTCATCACGACGCTCACCAAAAAACAGGCGGAAGATTTGTCGGAATTTTTGCGCGAGTCGGAAGTGAAATCGGAATATTTGCATTCGGGCGTGGACACACTGGACCGCGTGCGAATTTTGGAAGAATTGCGCCGCGGAAAATTCGATGTCTTGGTCGGCGTTAATTTGCTGCGCGAAGGTCTGGATCTACCGGAAGTTTCTTTGGTGGCCATTTTGGACGCGGACAAAGAGGGGTTCCTCCGCAGTGAAACATCGCTCATCCAGACCATCGGGCGCGCGGCGCGCAATGTGCGGGGCAAAGTGATTCTCTACGCCGACACGGTAACTGGCTCGATGCGCCGAGCCATTGACGAAACCAATCGCCGCCGCGCGGTGCAAACAGCCTACAACAAAAAACATCACATCACTCCGCGCACCATCATTAAGAAAATTGAATCCATCGTGGACCACGAAGTCAATCCGCACATGGGGCGCGACTTCACGGAATTGGAATCGCTGGAGGATATCGCCGGCTACATCAAGCTTCGCGAAAAAGAAATGAAAAATGCTTCACGCAACCTGGAATTCGAAAAAGCCGCCGTCATCCGCGATGAAATTTCGCAACTCAGGAAGTTGCAGAGGAAATGAGGCTTATTGCGTCAATTTTTAATTTTATGGTATAATAACCACGTGGTATTTTTGTATTATAATTAACCCATCTAACTAAATAAACAAAAAAATGAAAAACAAAAAAGGAATCATCTCAGTTGGCATTACCATCGCAGTGATCGTTGCGATTGTTCTGGTGGCGGGCATCGGGTATGCCATGTACCAGAAAAATTCCACTAGCGTGAATGTCGGGCCGGACGGCGTGGATGTGAATGCTGGGGGCGTGAATGTGCGAACGGGCAATAGCGGCGTGAATGTGGATGCCGGAAACACCCAAGTGCAAACGGGCCAGGGCGGTGTGAAGGTGAACACTCCCGGGGCGGACGTCAACGCAGGAGACGCAGGCGTTAATGTGGACGTGACGAATAAATAGTTTTTTTTGCATATTATTAAACATTAAAAGCCCCGTTGAATGAAAAAAATTTGACGGGCAAGAAAAAAATGGAAAACAAAAAAGGAATCATGCAGACCGGCGTGATCGTGGCCATCGTGGCCATCTTGGTCTTGACCCTGGCCGGGGGATATTTGGTGTATCGAAAAAACACACCGAGTGTGGAAGTGGGCCCTGATGGGGTGGCGGTTAAAACAAATGGAGTAAATGTGAAAACCGGCAGTGACGGCGTGCAGGTGGATATGAACGGCGTGAAGGTGGACACCAACGGCGCAAATGTCGACGTGCAAGCACAAGGTACGACGGGCAGCGGCGCGGATGAAAAAAGCGGTTCAGCGGGCAGTCAAGTGAATTCAGTTTTGATTTTTGACGCTTCCGGCAGTATGGCTGGGCAAGCCGTGGGCGGCACCCGGATCCAAATCGCTAAAGATGCCATGACTAAATATGTGGACAGCCTGAAAGACAATGTTAATTTAAGCGTGCTAGCTTACGGACAAAGAGGGGACAATACTCAAGCGGGCAAAGCGGTTTCTTGCGCCGGCATAGACGAAATCTATTACATGGGCGCGGTGAACGCCAGTTTGATCAAATCCAAAATCAATGCCCTGACTCCGAATGGTTGGACACCGATTACCGATTCATTGAAAAAGGCGGAGGGCATCTTGCAGAAAAGTCCGGCGAACGCCGAAAAGCATATTCTGCTTTTGAGCGATGGTCAAGAGACTTGCGGCGGTGATCCTGTGGCGTACGCTTGCCAATTAAAAGCGGCCGGCATCAAGGTGGATGTGATCGGGCTGGATGTGACTGGCACGGAAGCCAAACAATTAACTGACATTTCCAAATGTGGCGGTGGAGACTATTATTCCGTCGGCAGTGCGAATGATTTGAATGTCGTAGTGGGCAATATGGGTGTGAAAGTGAACACGGGCAATGTCAAAGTGGACATTTCCGGCGGCAACACCAATGTCAGCACGGGCAATGTTAATGTCAACACTAGTGGCTCAGGCACGAAAGTCCAGGCGGGAGGAGTGAAAGTGGATACGACCGGCGGGGCGACTAAAGTGAAAGTCCCTGGGACAGCCGTTCCTTCCTATTAAACTAAAATCTATCGTTAGTAAGAAACTAAAAATCATTCCAACCCGGGATGATTTTTAGGTTTTAGGTTAGCTCCCAAAAGTTATTTCAAAAAGTATTGGCTAAATAACAAAAAAGCGTTAAGATGAGAGGGTAAAAAATAAATCACATACAAATGCATACAATACATTTTTCAGAGGCGCTAGCGAAAAGGGCGGGATATTTTGCGACCGCGATTTTGGCAGTGCTGGTTCTGGGCGGTTGTGCCGGACAAGTTTCTCCGTCCTCGCCCGTTCAACCGGACCAAGTTAATGTTCCAGCCGCAGGAGGCGCGCCTGGTGGACAAGTCGTCCGCGATGAGCACGGTTGTTTGACCAGCGCCGGCGACGCTTGGTGTGAAATTTTGCAAAAATGTTATCGCCCCGGAGTGGAGGCGTGCGAATTGAAAGATGAGCACGGCTGTGTGACCAGTAGCGGTTCATATTGGTGCGATAAACAGCAAAAATGTTATGACTCCAAAACGGAATTTTGCGATCTGACAAAAAACTTCTGTTCGGATACCCAGCGAAAGGCCACTTCATGTGGACGGTTGATGACCCCGGTCTGCGCTTGGATGGCTGATGACGGGAAATGCCAAAACTCATTGTGCATAGTTTCATTTTCCAGTCCTTGCAGCGCTTGTCTCAACCCTGCCGTCAAATATTACACGCCGGGTTTTTGTCCGGCTCAGAAATTAAGCGAAAAATAAAAAGAATATATTCTCAGGGTTGTAGTATTTATAAGTAATTTTTATAAATATTAGCTGAAAATATATGTCAAAAACAACCTTTCAAAATTTCGCTCTATTAGCCTTGCGTCTCACTGTGGCCGCCATTTTTCTCTTCGCCGCTTATGCTAAATTGAGCCTATGGTCCGCGCCGCCGGCTAAAATGGGAGTCACTATGTTGGAAACTTTAAGAATCGTCTCAATTATTGAGCCATTAGGCGCTTTGGCGCTCGTCTTCGGCCTTTTCACGCGCTATGCCGCCGCCGCCCTGGCCGCGGTTATGGTCGGTGCTATCTATATCCTGCATTTCACCATGAATGTCGGATTTTTCACCATGCCGCAAAAAATCGGCTTGGATTACAACTTTCTCATTCTTAGTAGTTGTCTTGCCCTCATGGCATACGGCGCCGGGGCGTGGTCAGCGGACGCCAAGCAAGGATAATGCGGACAAACGTGCGAGACATGCCTAAGTTTTCTTAAGTTTAAGAGATATAATTATGGTTGTCACAATTTGATTATGGGTGTAAAATAGACGGGTAATCAATTAAACTTAAAACATGGAAATTGAGAATAAAATTCCGGAAACAACTGAACCGGAAAAAAAGATAGAGCCGGCAACGGAACTCAAATCAGAATCTAAAACTGAATCTAAAACAGAATCTGAAGCGAGCTGTTGCAAGCAGTGGCACAAAAAATGGTGCACGCCTGAACGCAGAAAAAGAGTGCTTACGGTGCTGGCCATTGCAGTAGTTTTGCTTGCGCTGGTCGGTTATAAATTCAGAGGCGCCAGTCCATTGGATTTTTTCCAGCACAAAAAAGTTCTGAAAGCGGATGAGGCGAAAGCGGCCGCGCTGGATTTTATCGACAAGAATTTGGTGCAACCCGGGACAAAAGTGGACATAACTGCTGCGACGTTGGAAAACGGATTGTATAAATTGGATATTGCGGTTGGCACGCAGAAGATCACTGCTTATATGACTACGGACGGCAGTCAATTTTTCCCGACCGGGATGGATATGAAAGCTAACCAGGCTGCGGACAAAGCCGCTGCAGACAAAAGTGGTGACGCCGCCCCGGCTAAGCCGATTGTGAAAAGTGACAAACCAAATGTGAAACTTTTTGTGATGAGTTATTGCCCGTTTGGCACGCAGATTGAAAAAGGTATTCTGCCAGCTGTGGCCGCTTTGGGCAGTAAGATCAATTTCACTTTGGAATTCGTGAACTATTCCATGCACAATGACCATACAACCGGAGACCGGAAAGAATTGGATGAAAATCTCAGACAATATTGTATTCAAAAAAACCAACCAGCCAAACTGGGGGCGTACCTGACTTGTTTTTTGAAAGTGGGCAAGGGGACGGAAGCCAGTTGTATGGCGCAAGCCGGAGTAGCAGATGTGACCGGTTGTATGGCGCAAGCGGACACTCAGTTTAATGTGACTAAAGACTTTAATGATCAGAGCACTTATAAAGGACAATTCCCGCCGTTTACAGTCAATGAAGCGGATAATGCTAAATACAACGTCGGTGGTTCACCTACCTTGGTAATCAACGATACGACAGCCGATGCTGCTGGTCGTGATAGTGCCTCGCTTCTTAAAACCATTTGTTCGGCTTTCAACACACCGCCAGCCGAATGTAAGGCACAACTTTCTTCTGCGGCTCCGGCCGCTGGATTTGGAGATGCCGCCGGTTCAGCTCCAGCCAGTAATGCCAGTTGTGGCAGCTAGTTTCAGCTAATCTAGGCCAGTAAAAGACGTCCTATTGTGGGCGTCTTTTTTGTGAGCTGACTTATCCACAGGCAATGCTTGCAGTGATAGACAAGGAATGCTAATATACCACTGTAATCATTTAATTAAACAAAAAAATGGAAACTCAAGCGCTCACGGCTAAGCAGCAAATTATCGTGGAAACTATCCGGGAATATGTCGAACAGGAAAAAGAAAATCCGACCGGCTACGGCTTACAAAAATATCTCGAATCCTGCGGCGGGCAGGACAGTCTGAAATCGGTCATGCAAGTGATCGAAGCTTTGGAGAAAAAAGATCTGGTCAAGCGGGATAAGGACCACAAGATTTATCTGGTGGAAAATGACAGCTTCGCTAATTTCAAAAATATTTTTTCCGTCCCGGTCTACGGCTTGGCTTCTTGCGGCGAAGCGCTGGCCTACGCTGAGGACAATGTGGATGGATTCCTCCGTATCTCAAAAAGTCTTTTTCGCAAAGTCGATTCAGCCAAACTCTTTGCCGTGAAAGCCCTGGGGGATTCAATGGATAAGAACGGCGTGAATGATGGAGACTATGTCATTTTTGAGAAATATGAAAGTGGCGGCGAAGATTTGGAAGGCAAGATTGTGGTGGCAGTGATCAACGGCATGGCAACCATCAAGAAATATAAAAAAGTGAGCGACGACATCATCGGGCTTTTCCCGCATTCCACTAATACCATCCATCAACCGATCTTTATCCACGCCAATGATTCCATCCTGGTGGCGGGAGTTTTCAAAAAAGTCTTGCCGGTGAAGTTTGTGAGCCTATAAAACTGATATTGCCAAGAATATATTTTCAGTATAAAGTGTAGTATCAATTGAGAATAAAGCCAATATACTTAAGTACCTCCAAAGGGGAAGTTTTTGGCGTCCTGGCTGGAGGTCGCTAAGTTAGAAAATAGAATGGATAGAATTATCATCAAAGGGGCGCGGGAACACCCCGTAAAACTCGCTACGCTCGTAACGGGGTAAATAATTTGAATAATATGCAAGGAGAAATAATAATTCGCGGAGCTCGAGAACATAATTTAAAGAATATAAATCTGGAATTGCCGCGCAATAAGTTTATCGTGTTTACGGGGCTTTCCGGTTCTGGCAAGTCCACGCTGGCTTTTGATACTATTTTTGCCGAAGGGCAAAGGCGCTATTTGGAAAGTTTGTCGAGTTATGCCCGCCAGTTTTTGGGGCAGATGGATAAACCGGATGTAGATTACATTGAAGGACTTTCTCCGGCCATTTCCATCGACCAAAAAGCCGCTTCGCACAATCCGCGTTCGACGGTGGGTACGGTCACGGAAATCCATGACTATTTGCGGCTGCTCTATGCCAAGATCGGCGTGCCGCATTGTCCAATCTGTGGTCGCGAGATCAGAAAACTTTCCGTGGATGAGATTGTCGATCGGATCGTGGATGCATGCTCTGTAGAGACGAGGCATGCCTCGTCTCTACAACAGGCGTGCCACATTGAAATTCTCTCACCGGTGGTGCGGGGGCGGAAAGGCGAATACAGCACTCTTTTGGCGGATATGTTTCGGCGTGGCTTTGCGACGGCTTATGTCAATGGAGAAAAATATGAACTGGACACTAAAATTAACGGCATAGTAAAGCTGGCGCGTTACAAAAAACATACGATTGATATTGTGGTGGACACGGTGGAAATTTCCAGCGAAAACATTTCCCGGATTTTTGAAAGTGTGGAGAAGGCGTTGAAATTGGCGGAAGGGCTGGTGAAAATTCGACAACTTGGACAGCATTCAGAACCCCTCCGTCCTGCCGAGTACGTCGGGACTCCTCCCCTTAGTAAAGGGGAGGAGGCGAACACCCAGCCATCCCTGATTACAGGAGAGGGGGTAATGGTTTTCAATCAAAAATTGGCGTGTCCGGAACACGACATTGAATTCCCGGAAATGGAACCGCGCTTGTTTTCTTTTAATAGCCCCTTTGGAGCGTGCGAAGCTTGTGAAGGCTTGGGCACCAAAAAAGAGATTAATCCTGATTTGGTCGTGCCGGACAGAAACAAAACCATTGCCCAAGGAGGAATTATGCCATGGAGTTACAAGAAAAATAATTGGCAAGGCACGATTCTTTCCGCCGTCTGCAAACATTTTCATATTTCCGATAACATGCGGCTTAGCGACCTGCCTGATCAGAAATTTAACATTTTGATGTTTGGCGCCGAAGAAGCGGTAAGTGCTATCTCGGAAGATGAAGCGGAGGATATTCCCGTGACGCTTCGGAGCAAGACCGGATCGATGTGGAAATATAACATGCATTGGCGCGGAGCAATCGGCTATCTGGAAGATCGCTACAAGAAAACTACTTCGGATGCAGTCAGAGCGGACACGGAGAAATATATGTCACAAAATCCGTGTTCAGTCTGCGGCGGGTCGCGCTATAAATCAGAAGCGCTGCTCGTGACGGTGGGCGAAAAAAATATCTCAGAAGTTTCCGCGGGTAGCATTTTTGAAACGGTGAAATTTTTTCGTGAACTCTCCCTGAGCGAAAGAGAAAAATTGATTGCCGGTCGCATCTTGAAAGAAATTGTGGCGCGGCTCGGATTTTTGGAAAACGTGGGCTTGGGATATCTGACACTGGGGCGCGCGGCCAACACCTTGGCCGGCGGAGAAGCGCAGCGCATCCGCTTGGCGTCGCAGATCGGTTCGCAATTGGTGGGCGTCCTTTACATTTTGGACGAGCCGTCCGTCGGGTTGCATGCACGCGACAACACGAAACTGTTGGAAACGCTGTTGCATTTGCGCGATATCGGTAACACCTTGATTGTGGTGGAACATGATGAAGAAACGATGTTGGCAGCCGATTATCTGGTGGATATCGGTCCTGGAGCGGGGATCCATGGCGGCGAAATTGTGGCGGCCGGCACGCCGGCGGAAGTGATGCAGAGCGAAAGATCTTTGACTGCCCAGTATCTCACCAAGAAATTGCAGATCGAAACGCCGACCGGCCGCCGACCGGTTAAGAACAAAAAATGGATCACAGTACGCGGGGCGCGCGAACATAATTTGAAAAATGTGACAGTGCAATTCCCTTTGAAAGTTTTGACGTGTGTGACCGGTGTTTCCGGTTCGGGAAAATCAACTCTCGTGGAAGATATACTTTTCAAGTCTCTGTCAGCCAGCATCATGCGAACGCTCGATCGCCCGGGGAAGCATAGTGAAATCGTGGGCGCGCATCATATCAACAAAATCATTATGATTGATCAATCGCCGATTGGGAGAACACCCCGATCCAACACGGCCACCTACACCGGCCTTTTCACGCCCATTCGCGAATTGTTCGCTTCGACGCGCGAGGCACGGGCGAAGGGTTATGGCGCCGGAAGATTTTCTTTCAATGTGCGCGGCGGACGGTGCGATAATTGCCAAGGCGCCGGTTACAACAAAATTGAGATGCAATTCATGCCGGATGTCTATCTGCCGTGTGATGTCTGCGGCGGCAAAAGATATAACAGTGAAACTTTGAAAGTGGATTATAAAAATAAAAATATTGCCGAAGTGCTGGAGATGACCGTGACTGAAGCGCGCGAATTTTTCCAAAATTTTCATGACATCCACGATAAATTGGCGGTGCTGGAGGATGTGGGTCTCGGGTACATCAAAATTGGACAAAGTGCGACAACTTTGTCCGGCGGAGAAGCCCAGCGCATCAAACTGGCCACGGAACTTTCGCGGCGTGCTACGGGCGACACGCTCTACATCTTGGATGAACCGACTACCGGTTTGCACTTCGATGATATCAAAAAATTGCTTAGTGTTCTCAATCGTTTGGTGGATGCTGGGAATAGCGTGGTGGTCATCGAGCATAATTTGGATGTCATCAAAACGGCCGACTACGTGATCGATCTTGGTCCAGAAGGCGGCACTAATGGCGGCAAAGTGGTGGTCTCCGGCACGCCGGAAGAAGTGGCGTCGCATTGGGAGAAGAGTTGGACGGGGAGGTATCTCAAAGAATGTCTGAACCACTGACCGTGCCTCGCCGGCAGGCGGGTTCTCACGTGATTATCCTGAATGCACTGAAGTATAAAGGCAGATGCGAGAGTATTTTGTAGAGGTTCAATTTATTGAACCTGAAACGAAAACAAAATGAAGAGGAGAAAGGTTTGATAAATCAAACCTCTACATTAGATTAAAAATGCAAAATTTAAAATTAAAAAATAAAATAGCTAAATTACCCACTTCACCCGGCGTCTACATCTTTAAAGACAAAACCGGGGAGATTTTGTATGTGGGGAAGGCGACCAGTCTTAAGGACCGGGTTTCTTCGTATTTTCAAAATAGCGGTAAGGGCTATGCCCGGCCGATTGAGATTATGATTGATGAGGTAGTGGATCTGGAAACTAGAAAGACTGACACGGTTTTGGAGGCGTATATTTTAGAGCAAGAGCTCATTAAAAAGATCCAGCCGAAATATAACGCGATGGGGAAAGATGATAAATCATTCTCGTATGTCGTTGTCACTAAAGAAGAATTTCCAAGATTTGTGATTGCACGGAAGACGGATTTGGAAAATGTAGCTGTCATTGCGAGGAAGCCCTCCACTTTGGCGGATAAACTCCGCGTACGAAGCAATCTCGCAATTCAAAGCGCTAAACTAAACACTAAGACTAATGAATTAAATCACGAGATTGCCGCGGTCGTTTCGAGTGCGAAACTCCCTCGCAATGACGTGAAAATTTACGGTCCGTACACTTCCAAAAAACAAATCGAGATTGCGCTAAAAATCTTACGCAAGATTTTTCCCTATCATAATAAGCCACAACAAACTGAGAAAGGTTGCTTGGATCATCAGATTGGGCTTTGTCCGGGGCCGTATGCCGGGGAAATCTCGAAGTATGATTATGTTAAAAATATCCGAGGCATCAAAATGATTTTGGAAGGTAAGAAGAGAAATCTGCTGACTAAGATGAAAAAAGAAATGGCAGTGGCGGCCGAAAAAGAAGATTTTGAAAAGGCGGCCAAGCTTCGCAATCAGATTTTTGCGTTGCAACACGTGCAAGACCTTGCACTCATTTCCGATTCTCAACCCCTCCCCCTGCCTCGCCGGCAGGCAGGCAGCCCTCCCCTGGGTACAGGAGAAGAGGCAATGGGAAGGATTTTTCGTGTCGAGGGATACGACATTTCCAATATCTCTGGCCAGTATGCGGTGGGTTCGATGGTGGTGTTTGATGGTAATGTTGTAGAGATGCAAGATCTTGCGTCTTTACAGCCAAACAAGAACGAATATCGTAAATTTAAAATCAAAACGGTCCAAGGGGCGAATGACGTGGCGATGATGGAGGAAGCGCTTACGCGACGGTTCAAAAATGCTTGGGCGCGGCCGAATGTGATTCTCTTGGACGGTGGGGCGGGGCACTTGAACATCGCCCGGCGCGTTTTGCGTCGGTTGCATCTAGATATTCCGATTTTGGCCGTGGCCAAAGGCCCGACTAGAAAAAAACTGGATCTGCGCACTTTTGGCACAGTGCCGGAAATTCCCGAAAACATCATCACTCAAATCCGCGACGAAGCCCATCGCTTTGCCATCGGTTATCATCGCAAATTGAGGAGAGCGAGAAGCTTGGAATAAACGCAAAACTTTGTTTGTATGAACAGTTGACTGAATAGATTAGCCATGCTAAGCTATGATTTCGGTCAAAGGTGTAAAAACACACAACACAAAAAAAACAATAAAATGGGGGTTTGAAAAACATGAGTCAGGATTGGAGTAATTATAGAGAAAGATTAAAAGGCACGGAAAATGTGACTCCAGGTTTTGCCGAAAGAGTCATGAAGGAATTCCATGATCTCAAGAAGTTATTCGGTAATAATAAACGTCCGGTATGGCTGGCTGTCGAAGTTTGTGAACAATTCACGAACCAAAAAGGGGCAGCAGTAATTTTAGACAAGCATGTCTGAAAACTCACTCTTTGCGTAAATTACGCAGAGTCTTTTTAGGGGATATTCCACGGCAACGTCGTGGGATATCCTTTTTTATTTCCTATTTTTTCTTAAAACTCGAAAAATATTCCAGCCAAAAACTTCGGCCGATGACTGTGCCTATGAGTGAACCAAAAATGACTCCGGCCACCGCTTCGGAGAACCAATGGATGTTGATGGATACGCCGAGGGCGATGTAGACTGCGTAAGCTAAACCGGCGTAGCGCAGCCATTTATGCCGCGGATAGATCTGCCACAAGGCCAGGGCCATGGCGAAAGCTACTGTAGTATGAGAGGAGGGCCAGCCCCAAAAGATACCTTCGCGCCAGAAGCCGAAATGGAAACCATGGCTGATATCAATGGAAGTTGCCAGATTAAAATTATGCGGCGGCGGGGTGCGCCCGGTGAAGGCCTTGTAGAAAGAAGAAATGAGCCAGCCGGAAAAAGCAGCTTGGCCGAGGGCGTAGGCGATGAGGACAATTTTTTCGCTGCTGATTATTTTTCCCCAAAATAAAAATAAGAGCAGTCCAAACAGTGGCACAAGCCCGCCGATGATGACAGCTGGAAAAAGGAGAGTGTGTAAAAAAGGATTCCTGACGTGAGTAAAATAGGTCCAATCAAAACCGGTCGTCACGAGCACTAAAGTTAAAAGGATGGCCAGGAGATGCCAAAAAAGATTGCGTCCGCGAAAAATAGTGCAGATGTTTTTGGGAAAATTATAAAAAAAAGTTTTCATACAGTTGTGCCATTATAGTACTATTGAAAGGGGCGGACGTCTATCCTTTATTTTTCCAGCATTTTACGTTTAGTTGATTTTGTATTATAGTATAGAAGTAGAAAAGAAGAATAAAAATAAAAAATGAAACAAACTATCGAGACAAAACTGGGGGTGACAATAATTTTGATTGTTGCAGTGACAGTGGGGGCGTTTGTGTGGAAGTGGGAGAAAAGACAAGACTTAATCCAACAGCGACAAGCAAGTAGCTCAATATCTGCTCAATACAAAATAGGAAGTAAGGCAAAAGAAAACGTAGATGCCAACGACAAATGGAAAAAATATACCTCTAACGACAAATCTTTTTCAATAGAATATCCCAGCAACTATATTGTTTTAGAAAATTCAAATAAGCAGGCTGATTATAAATTAATATTAGGCCCTCCTCAATCGAAAACTGTTGGAAGTAATGAGCCTGATTCTCCACAAGATACGTTTGTTATTACCAAACTAGATAATAGAAATGGCATCAATGATGAGATTAGTATAGAGAAGAGAGCTCGTGGAGAATGTTGTGAACAGAGCACGGAAATAGTGGGTATGGAAGAAATAGGTGTATATTCCGCAAAAAGTGTAAAGACATGCGATATGGGTGGTAATTGCAGCAAGATCCTATATTTTATGCAAGGTAAAAATATGTATTCTGTTAATATGCGAAATTATTTTTCCACAGAAGATGCAACAAGAAAAATATTTGACCAAATGCTTTCAAGTATTGAGTTTGAAAAATAATGAGTTTTTTTTGAATCATTTTAAAAGCCTTGCGCGATGTTATCGGGCAAGGCTTTCTTATGAGATCAGACGATGTCTATTCCCACATGTTGATATTTACCGTTTGTGTATATGGATCCGAACCTGATCCGGTCCATCCGTATGGATCGACAGGAACCCAGCTGGTTCCAACTTTCTCCTGGACTTCTAGATGGAGATGGTATCCGCTAGTGCCAGTATTTCCAGAATAGCCTATTATGGTCTGTCCCTTATAGACCTGTTGGCCATCAGTTACATTTTGCGTGTGCAAATGCAAATAATAAGTCTTGTAACCGTTCTGGTGGTCAATTTCGACAGTTTTATACATCTGTGCATTAGGCGTCCCTGGGAAATTTGTTGGAATATGAGCTATTCCATCAGCATCAGCATATAGAGCAGTATCTAAAGGCACTTTGTAATCATACCCAGGATGTCCATCATAGCAAAGATAATAATTATTTCCTGTTGATGTGGTTCCTTCATAGTTGAAATTAATCCCACCCAAGAAGGCTGAATTATCAGCTTTTGGATAACAACTACTTCCTGAATAAGGGTTTTGATTGGCACTTACCTCTCCATTAAATGCTGTGACATGATGATTGGTGTCACTGCCATATTCACCAGTGACACTATGATCAAAGACCGTACTCACTGGCTCAGTATACGGCGTGCATTGTTGTCCGCCACAGCTGTTGTGCAACGGGAAAGACAAGCTGAATGACACCGGTCGAAACACCGCCGTCATCTCCATACTTTTATCCATTGTAACCGTTATCGGATTAGTTGTGTTGCAAGTT